>DASROF010000208.1:0-61126 GCA_035647075.1 Vicinamibacterales bacterium
CGCTGGTTCAGGGCTTTGACCCCGTCGGCGTCGCGTCACGAGACCTGCAGGAATGCCTGTTGATTCAGCTGCGGCATTTCGGCCACGGCGGCACGCCGTCCGAAAAGATCGTGACCGAGCACATGCGCCTGCTGCAGAACCACCAGGTGCCCGAGCTCGCACGGAAGCTCGGCTTGTCGATCGATGACCTGAAGCAGCACATCGAGATCATCCAGCGGCTCGACCCCAAGCCGGGCAGCCGCTACAACCCGTCGCAGTCCCAGTACGTGATCCCCGACGTGCACGTCGTCAAGGTCGAGGATCAGTACGTGGCAGTGCTGAACGAAGAGGGGATGCCGCAGCTGCGCATCAGCCCGGTCTACCGCCGTCTGCTCGACAAGGGGGCCGAGAACAGCGACGAAACGCGGGCCTACGTGAAGGACAAGTTCCGATCGGCGCTGTGGCTGATCAAGTCGGTCGAACAACGCCAGAAGACCATCCACAAGGTCGCCACCAGCATCATCAATTTCCAGAAGGAGTTTCTCGACCACGGCATCGAGTACTTGCGACCGCTCGTGCTGCGCGATGTAGCCAACGACATCGGCATGCACGAGTCGACCGTCAGCCGCGTGGTCACCAACAAGTACATGCACACGCCGCAGGGCGTGTTCGAATTGAAGTACTTCTTCCACAGCGGCATCGCCAGTTCGTACGGCGAGGCGGTGTCATCCGTCACGATCAAGCAGCGCATCCGCAAGATCATCGAACAGGAAGATCCACGGAAGCCGCTGAGTGATTCGAAGATTGTCAGCATCCTGCAGCGGGAAGGGCTCGAGCTCGCTCGGCGCACGATCGCAAAGTACCGCGAAGAGCTGAAGATCCCGACCTCGAACCAGCGCAAGGTGCTTTATTGAGCGTACGGCCCGCAAGGGCCGTGCGGCGGCGATCCCCATGCGCCTCGAACTGACCGGTCGTCACATCACCGTTACTCCAGCTATCCGTCGTCTGATCGAACAGCGTCTCGCGCCGATGCTCCGCCTGCTCAACGACAGCGCGGTCTCGGCTCAGGTCGTGCTGAGAAAGGAAAAGACGCGCGTGCACGCGGAAGTCACGCTCCACGCGCGCGGCGAGCATTTCCTCCACGGCGAGGCCACCGGCCGCGACGTCGACACGGCGCTCAGCGCCGCGGCCGACAAGGTCGATCGGCAGGTGCGAAGCCTCAAGAGCCGCTGGAGCAAGGGCAAGCGGCAGGGCGTCTCGGCGGCGAAGGCAGCGTCTGCGTCGCCCCGGCCGGCACGCGGAGCACGCGCCTTCGGCGGCGCGCGAGCAGCGGCGGCCGAACCGCGAGGCCTCCGCATCGTACGCGCCCGGCGATACGAGGTGAAGCCGATGTCGGTCGATGAGGCGGCGCTGGAAGTCGTCGACGGCGCAGACGCGTTCCTCGTCTTCCGTAACGCAGCCACCGACACGATCAACGTGCTGTTCCGACGTTCAGACGGCAATCTCGGATTGATCGAGCCAGAGGCCTAGCCGCGTCGCCATGCAGCCGCAGCTCACGGTTGCCGGCCTGCTTCAGAGCCGGTCCGACGCGATCGGCCTGCCCCTCGAACTGCTGAGTGGGCAGGAGGGAGCCGAGCGGTCCATCACGAGTCCACACATTCAGAAGACCGGACTCGCCCTCGCTGGATTTCACGAATATCTGCAGGCGGGCCGCGTCCTCGTGTTCGGCGAAAGTGAGGTTCGCTACCTCGACGCGCTGGACCGCGACACGCTGCTGAGTGTGCTGGCGACGGCATTCACCCACGACATTCCGTGCGTGCTCATCACTGGCGGTTGGACGCCGCCGCCCCAGCTGCTTGCCGCCTGTGAGCGTTACCATGTCCCGCTCCTGCGCACGTCTGTGGCCACTCCCACCGCTATCGCGAAGATTGGCGTGCTGCTCGAGAACCTGCTGGCGGTTCGGCAGGTCATCCATGGCGTGCTGATGGACATCCTCAGCCTTGGCGTGCTGATCATCGGCGACAGCGGCATCGGCAAGAGCGAGTGCGCCCTCGATCTCGTCGTTCGCGGGCACCGGCTCGTCGCCGATGACGCGGTGGAAGTCCGGCGGCGTGGAGAGACGGATCTGATCGGCACCTGCCCGGATCTCACGCGTCATCACATGGAGGTTCGCGGCCTGGGTGTCATCAACATTCGCGATCTGTTCGGCGTCGCTGCGACGCGAGTGTCGAAACGCATGGAACTGGTCGTCCAGCTCGAACGCTGGGACACGGGTCGCGACTACGACCGGCTGGGACTCGAAGAGAATGTCTGGGAGCTGTTTAGTGTGAAGATCCCGCTCGTGCACATGCCGGTGGCACCGGGGCGGAACCTCGCGATCCTCGTGGAAGTTGCCGCACGTAACCAGCTCCTGCGTGCACGCGGACTGAACGCCGCGCGCGATCTTGCTGCACGGCTGGATCAGCAACTGCGCGACGCCGACGGCGACGCGGGCGCAGAAGAGGACGTCGACCACGGGGACCCGGTGTGAGCAAGACGGCGAGGACGCATAAACCCAAACGCGCCCCGGCAGGCGTTGCTCGAACGCCCCGTACGCCTGGCACCGGCCGCCGTCGCGGGACGCGGCGCTTCGTCATCCTGACCGGCTTGTCCGGCGCCGGGAAGACGCAGGCGATCCGCGCACTCGAAGACCTGGGATTCTTCTGTGTCGACAACCTGCCGTCAGCGCTGATCCCGACGATGGCGGAGCTGGCATCGCGGGCCGACGATGGCCTTGAAAAGGTGGCCATCGTCGCCGACGTGCGCGAGAGCGGGTTTCTGAAGGAGTTTCCACGCGTCTTCCGCCGCCTGCAAACCATGCCGGGACTGACGCTGCGGCTGATCTTCCTCGAAGCGAGCGCGTCGACGCTCGTTCGACGGTTCAGCGAAACGCGCCGCCCGCATCCGCTCGCGCCCGACCGATCGGTGGCCGAAGGCATCACCGAAGAACGCGCCAAGATGAGCAGCATCCGCGGCATGGCAGATCTGATTCTCGACACCTCGAACCTCACCGTCCACGAGCTGCGCGATGTGTTCATGCGGATGTCGCGCGACGAGGGTAAACGCGCGGCCATGGTGGTGACGCTGGTGAGCTTCGGCTATAAGCATGGCGTGCCGATGGATGCCGATCTGGTCTTTGACGTGCGCTGCCTGCCCAATCCGCACTTCGTGGAAACGCTGCGTCCACTGACCGGTCGCGACCGGGCAGTCGTTCGCTATATGCGGCGCCACGCGTCAACGCGCGACTTCATCGAGCGGCTGACCGCGTTTCTCACGTTCGCGCTGCCGCAGTACGTCCAGGAAGGCAAGAGCTACCTGACGGTGGCGATCGGGTGCACCGGCGGCCGGCACCGATCGGTGATGATCGCTGAAGAACTCAAGAAGACACTGGCGGGCGTCAAAGGCATTACGGTGCGAGTAAAGCACCGGGACAGCTGACGATGATCGGCGTTGTGGTGGTCACACACGGCCAGCTGGCGACTGAACTGGTCAACGCGACCGAGACGATCGTCGGCGATCTGCCGCGCTTTGCCGCGGTCTCCATCGGCTGGCACGAAGACACTGCCGATGCCCGTGAGGAGATCGCGCAGGCCATCGCGCGGGTCGATCAGGGACAGGGAGTTCTGATTCTGACGGATATGTTTGGCGGGACGCCCTGCAACCTGGCGATGACGTTTCTGGCCGAGAACAAGATCGAGGTCATCACCGGGGTCAACGTCCCGATGCTGATCAAGCTGTCGGGACTCAAGGAGCAGTCGGAGCTTCTCTCGGTTGCGCGCGAGATGAGGGAACACGGCCGCCACGCTATCTGGGTCGCGTCGGACCTGCTGCGCGGCGACGGTGCAGCCCGGGAAGGACGCGACGAACGCAAAGGTCGCGAGGAATGACGAGCCGTTCTGTGACGGTGGTGAATGCCCTGGGGCTGCACGCGCGGGCCGCGGCCAGATTCGTTCAACTGGCGGCGCGCTTCACGGCCCAGGTGCGCGTCGGGCGCGACGGAAAGGTGATGGACGGAAAGAGCATCATGGGGATCCTGCTCCTGGCCGCAGCTCGCGGAACGACCATTACGATCTCGGCGGACGGCGCCGACGAGCAGGCGGCGGTGAATGCGCTCGCCGACCTGGTCGCGACCGGATTCGGAGAAGCGACGTGGAACGCCTGACAGGAATCGGGGTCTCGGCGGGGATCGCGGTGGGACCGGCACTGGTCGCCATCCAGCGCACCCAGGTGATCCGGTTTCCGATCGCGCCCGATCGCGTCGCGCGCGAGCTCTCGGCGCTCGACCGCGCGTGTGTACGGTCGCGCGAGCAGATCGAGCAGATCCGTCGGCGCGTCCTCGACCTGCGTGGTGCCGACATGGCCGCGATCTTCGACGCGCAGATTCTGATGCTCGATGATCCGATGCTCGTCGGCCGGGCCGCAACCATCGTGATGGAGGAGCGCGTCAACGCCGAGTGGGCGGTGCAGCGTGCGCTCGACGATATCGCCTCGGTCTTCAACGAGGTGGACGATCCATACCTGCACGAACGGAAGGGAGACCTCCACGACATCGCCGGGCGGCTGCGCATGAATCTGCGTGACGAAAAAGGCGGCGCCCGCGATCTGCTACAGGATCTCGATACACCGTGCGTGTTGATCGCCGACGAGCTCACCCCGTCGGTCGTCGCGCAACTCGACTGGACACGCATTCGCGGCTTCGCGACGGACGCCGGCAGCCGCACCTATCACACGGCCATCCTCGCCCGATCGCTTGGCGTGCCGGCGGTAGTCGGCTTGCACGACATCAGCGTCCGCGTGCCGCCTGGCGCCGCGATCATTGTCGACGGTGCCTCCGGAGAGGTCGTCGTCGATCCGACGTCGCCGGTTCGACTCGAGGCCGAACGTCGGGCCCGCGAGCGCCACACGCCCCCGCGCGCGACGCGGCCAGCCGCGGGCCCAGTCCAGACGAAGGACGGTGTGCGGGTCACGCTCCAGGCCAACATCGAGCGGTCGGAAGATGTCGCCGCTGCGCTCACAGCCGGCGCAGAAGGGATCGGCCTCTACCGTTCGGAGTTCATGCTCGTCGGCGGGCCTCCAGACATGGCCGCGGAGGACGAGCAGTATCACGTCTACCGCGAGCTGGTGGAGCACATGGGCGGACGTCCGGTGACGATCCGGACCTTCGACATCGACCAGCGGCAGTTGGATCGGCCGCTCGTGGACGCCGCGCTCGACGCGCGCTGGTTTGCCGAGCGTGAACGGGGAAGCCACGCCGGCCTGCGCGGCATCCGATTCGGACTCGCCCAGCCGGCGATCTTCAAGACCCAGCTGCGTGCGATTCTGCGCGCGGCGGCGCATGGGCCCGTCCGCATCCTGTTCCCGTTCGTGTCGTCGTTGCACGAAGTGCGTACCGCGAAAGCCCTCCTCGTCGAGGCCAGCGACGAGCTCAGCGGTCGCGGCATACAGGCGCCGCCGGTGCCTGTCGGCATCATGATCGAAGTGCCCTCGGCGGCATTCACGGCGTCGCTGCTGGCGCGCGAGGTCGACTTCTTCACGATCGGCACGAATGATCTGATTCAGTACACCCTGGCGGTGGACCGGACTGACGATCGCGTCTCCAATCGCTACGAGCCGCTGCACCCGGCGGTGCTTCGTCTGTTGCGCACCGTCCGTCGCGGTGCGGTCCGCCGCGGAATTCCGGTGGCGGTGTGCGGCGAGATGGCGTCTGATCCGCTGCTGCTGCGGCTGCTCATCGGCTGCGGGCTCACGGAATTCAGCATGACGCCTGGCGCGCTGTCGATGGCGCGTACGGTCGTCGTCGAAACGGATGCCGGCGACATGGCCCGCATTGCTGCGCGCGTACTCACGCTCCCGACCGTTGAGGAGATCGAAGACTTCCTCCGCAGCGCGTTCGATCGCCAGGAAGCCGTCAGGTAGATCGGGTGGAGCCGCTCTATCCGCTGATATTCCAGCCGCGCTTCAAAGAGCGCGTCTGGGGCGGACGACGGCTGGAGGCGCTGTACGGCAAACGCCTCCCACCGGACGTGCCCATCGGCGAATCATGGGAGATCTCGGATCGACCTGGCGACGAAAGCGTCATTGCCAACGGCCCGCTGGCAGGCCGGACGCTGCGCGCGCTGATGAACGATCGTGCAGCCGAAGTGCTCGGTACTGCGACGCCGACTGCGGAAGGCCGCTTTCCACTGCTGTGCAAGATCCTCGACGCTCGCGATCGCCTGTCGCTCCAGGTCCACCCTCCCGAGCGGGCAGCACATCTCGGCGAGCCAAAGACGGAGATGTGGTACATCGCGGCCGCGGATCCTGGTGCAGAACTGTTCGTCGGTCTCAAGGCTGGAGTTTCGCGCGATCACTTCGAGCAGGCGATCGACAGCGGGGAAGTGGCGGATTGCTTTCATCGCGTCGCCGTGCGCGCGGGAGACGCGATGTTCCTTCCCAGCGGTCGCGTGCATGCGATTGGCTCAGGCTTGGTGATCTTCGAGATTCAGCAGAACTCCGACACCACGTTCCGTGTTCACGACTGGAATCGCGTCGGCCTCGACGGCAAGCCACGCGAGCTGCACGTGGCTGCGTCGCTCGAGAGCATCGACTTCGGCGATGTCGCGCCGGCGCTCATTCGCCCACAGACGGTCGATGCAGGCGCGTTCCTCGTGAGACCGCTCGTGGATCACCCGCTGATCCACACGGACCTGGTGGAAGCGGCTGAGACGGCGGAATTCGATCCTGACGCGGCGCGATTCCATGTGGTCGCCGTGACCAACGGAGCCCTGGTCGTGCGAGGCGGCGGCATCTCGGTATCTCTTTCTCCCGGCGATTTCTGCCTGCTTCCGGCAAGCGTGGGCGAGGCGACCATCTCCGCCTCCGCCGGTGCACGGTTCCTGATGGCTGGAGCCGGCCGCTGATCAAACCGCGGTCGCTGCAGCCGGGTCTAATGCCGCGGAGGGCCAATGCGGATTCTCGCTCTTGCGCTGCTCATCTCGGCCACGCTGGTCGCCCAGTCCGATCCCACATTCGAGGTCGCCTCACTCAAGCGCAACACGTCGCTCAACGAAAACGGAGGCGGCGGCCCTCGACCAGGCGGACGCTATCGCCTGACCAACATGCCCGCGCGGGGGATGATCTCTGTCGCCTGGAATATCCCGAGTAATCGGATCTTCGGCGCCCCTGGGTGGGTCGTGACCGATCGGTACGATCTCGACGCCACGATGAAGCAGAACGCGACCGTGGACGAGTCGCGCGCCATGGTGCGTTCGCTGCTGCGAGAGCGCTTCATGCTGATCGCGCACGTCGAACAGCGTGACCTGCCGGTGTACTTCCTCATGCAGGCGCGTCCTGGCGCTCCGCTCGGGCCGGGTCTCGAACGCGCCGCGTTCGACTGCGCCGACCTCGCGTCACACCAGAAAGAAGCCGCCGCAGCTCTTGCCGCCCGTCCCGGCCGTATGCTGTGCGGCTTCACCGTGGACGCGGGCACGCTCGACGGCGGTGCGACGACGATGGACACGCTGGCGCAGATCCTGACGCCGCAGACCAGTCGGCCTGTGATCGATCGCACGGGCTTGAGCGGACCCTACAACGTTGCGCTGAAATGGACGCCTGTGCTCGGCACGGACGCGGCGGCGGGCGACGTGGTGTCGATCTTCACCGCGGTTCAGGAACAACTCGGGCTGAAGCTCGAGAGCGGAACTGCGCCGCTCGATGTCGTCGTAATCGATCGTATCGAGCGGCCAACCGAAAATTAGAAGGCGCCCCGGAACGGGGCGCCCGACCAACTACCAACTACCAACTACCAACTAAAACGGAATATCGTCGTCGGTGATCGGTTCCATCGGCGGCTCATCACCGCCCGGTGACGCGCCGCGTTCCATTCCACCGCCGCCGCCACCGCGGCCTCCACCACCGCCGCCGCCGAGCAGCGTGATGCGGTCGGCCTTGATCTCGGTCGTGTAACGCTTGTTGCCGTCCTTGTCGTCCCACTGACGCGTCTGCAGACGGCCTTCAACGTAAATCTGCTTCCCCTTCGTCAGATATTCCTGCAGCGACTCCGCCTGCTTGCCCCAGAGCACAATGCGGTGCCACTCGGTTTTTTCCTGACGCTGCTGATTCTTGTCGTTCCACACTTCGGTCGTAGCGAGATTGAGCGTCGCCACAGCCGCGCCGCCCGGCGTGTAGCGAAGCTCCGCGTCGCGACCAAGATTTCCCACCAGAATGACTTTGTTGACGCTTCCCACGATGCTCTCCTTCGGGCTCGCCGTAGCCGCATCAGCGGCGAAGGCAGCCCCTGCGGTGACAGTTGCTGTTACCGCGCTGAACGAAAGGCCGTTCGCCTCCGCGCGTCGCGCGCAGCGGGATCAGCCTCTACCAGTGTGTGAGGGTCCTGTGACAGGGCAGGTCACGCGACATTATGGTCGACGCGGGGGCGTCGCGGGCGCGGGAGTGGTGTCCAGCGCCTGCAGGCGCGTCAGTGCCATGACCGCCGGCTCGGTATCCGGGAACTGCTTCACCACGGTCTCGAACGACGCACGGGCGTTCGCGGTTTGCCCCAGCCGACTCTGAGACAGGCCACGTTTGAAATACGCCCAGCCCACTTGATCGCCCTTCGGGTAGTTCTGGATCACCAGGTTGTAGGCGGCGATCGCCTGGTCAAAGTGATTCTGCTGGAACTCCGAGTCGCCGATGGCCTGTTGCGCATCGTCGGCACGCCCGGATGTCGGAAACGCCTTCAGGAATTCCTGAAAGCCCTGAATGGCAGCGGTGAAGTTGCCGGCACCATAGTCCGAAAGGGCAGTGTTATACATGCGCTCAGGTGAGAGACCGAGCGTCGAGGGTGGCTGCTGCGAAATAGCCCCGGGCGCCGTGTCGCCACCTGCCGGGACCGCGTTCGGATCCGGCACGGCGGTATCCGCCGGGGGCGTCAGCCGCGAGATCAAAGCGGGGATCGACGCGCGCAGCGCCTGGACTTCCTCTTTCAGTTCACCGAGCCTTGTTGCGGCATCCTGCGTCTGCGCGAGGGTCTTTCGCACGTCGCCAGCGGCGGCGTTCAGCGTCAGCGACTGATCGGCGAACCCTTTCCTGATCGATTCGTTCGTCTGATCGATTCGCGTGTTGAGCGCTTTGGTCGTCTCGTTCAATAACTGGATTACCTGCGCCAGCGTGTTCGCCAGTTCTTGGTTCTGCTGCTGCAGAATCCGCAGCTCAGCCGCCATCTGCAGATGCTCGCGGTTCTGCGCGCGCGCTGGCGCGGCGCCGGCAAGTGCGCTGACGAGAACGATGAGGATCGTCTTTCTCATATCAGTTCGATGTAATCACAAAGTGGCCCCGCCGGTTGCGGTAAAACGCCTCTTCGGTCTTGCCGGGGTCGAACGGAAACTCCTTGCCGTAACTGATCGTGCGAACCCTGTCTGGCGAGATGCCGAGGGAGACAAGGAACGTCTTGACGGCAATTGCACGTCGTTCGCCGAGAGCCAGGTTGTACTCAGCCGTGCCCCGTTCGTCGCAGTGTCCTTCGATCGTGATCACCCAGCTGGAGTTCTTCTTCAGCACATCCGCATTTGCCGAAGCCACTGCCCGGGCCGTCTCGTCGAGATCGGCGCTATCGACACTGAAAAAGACCGGCTTCAGCGGTGAGTTGCGGTTGAGGTCGTCGATGCTGCGACTGCTCGCGGCGTCGTCCGAAACGGCCGGCTGCGCGGGAACCGGCAGCGCCTCGTCGACACGCCGCGGTGGGGCGGGATTCGCCGTCGCGATTTGCGGCGGCTGCGCCGCCGGCGGTGCTGGTTGTGGCGTCGCGACAGGCGTCTGGCGTTTGGCGCATCCGCCCACGACGAGTGAGAGTGCAAGGATGACGACGGTGATGCTCGTTCTCATGGTGTTCCGCATCGAATCTCCAGTAAATCCTCAGTTCGACCAGTCCGGTGTCTGGTTGTTGCCGGTGCGTGTGACCTGACGCAGGCCGTTTCCGTCACGTCCGATCGTGAACACCTGCACAAGACCGGAGCGCGACGACGTAAAGGCAAGATGCCGGCCGCTCGGCGAGTACGCGGGGCTTTCGTTGGTGCCCTCGCTGAACGTCAACTGCCGCGTTTGTCCCGTCGCCAATTCATGGATCTTGATGTCGTAACCAGGGCCGTTGCGCGCCGAATACGCGATCTCATTGAACGGCGCGGGAGCCCACGTGGCCCGATCGGCTTCAGCATCCGGGATCGGCAACCGTCGTTGAGGCCCTGTTCCCTCGGCGCTCATGATGTAAATCTGCGGTTTGCCCGTGCGATCGGACGTGAACGCGATCTCGGTTCCGCTCGGCGACCACGTCGGCGTCGTGTCGCTGTCGGGATGTGTGGTCAAGCGCCGCATGTTTGTGCCGTCGGTGTTGATCACATAGAGGTCAGGGGCGCTGGCGTTTTCCGCAGTCGCATGGAACACGATTCGTCGGCCGTCCGGCGAGAACACCGGCAGCGAAGCGCCGCCGTTACGGGCGAAACGTCCTTTCGTCAGGTCCTGCAGAACTCCTGTGGTGATGTACGAGATCAGGAGGTCGGGTGGACCGCCGTGACGAAACGCCGAGTAAACGATCGCGCGGCCATCGTGCGACCACGACGGATTCAGGTTCAGGTCGCGTGAATTGGTGATCCGTATCTCATTCGCACCGTCGTAATCCACGACGTATATCTCCTTCGCGTTCCGCTTCTCGACGGTGCCAAGGAGCGATTCACGCACGCGATCGGACACGAACGTGAGCCGTGTCCGAGCCACGCCACGAACGCCGCGCTGCTGTTGATGGACCGTGTCTGCCACCTCGTGGGCAATGCGACGGGCACTTCGTGCTGCGATCGTGTACTCCTGGCCAAACACCTGAGCACGTGTGCGTACGTTGTAAAGCCGGACCTGAACGACGACGTCGTTGCCTTTCTGCTCGACGCTGCCGAAGAAGACGCCGTCCGCACCGATTTCCCGCCACGACCCAAACGGCACCTGTTCCACCGAACGCGCGACGGGAATCGACTTGTAGACGTCGCGCGGGATCATGTCGAACTCGCGCTCGAAGTTCAGGTCGTCCCACAACACCTGGGCGAGCATCTGCGCGATCGGGGTGGCGTTGGGCGTCAGCGCAACGAAGTCAGGCACCGCATAGTGCGGGGGAGTCAACGGGGAGTCGCCGCTAATCCGAGCGCCAATCTCTGATGGCTGCTGCTGTGCCGGCGCTGCGGGTTGTGGAGTCTGCTGCGCGGCGAGGACGCCGACAACGAGCAGGGAAGCTGCAACCGTGAACCCTCCTGGACCCGATCGGTGCCTACGCGCGGATGTCATCATGTGTGCCCCTGTTGTCATTGCCTCAGGTACTCGAATTCCAGGTGAACGGTGAGCGTCTGATTCGGATACGCACGTGGCAGCGGCGGCAGTCTCACGATCCGCAGCGCACGACCGGCTTCGTTGTCGAGGGCGTCGAACCCGCTCGATTTTTCTCGTTGGATGTTCTCGATGCTGCCGTCGCGCTTGATCGTGAACATCATCGTCGTCAGGCCGGGGATTCCTTGCCTGTTGGTCCATCCCTGGCGCACAAGTTCCACCATTGTGGCGATGTAGTCGGGGCAGCAGAAGTTCACAGCATCGACAGTGACGCCACCAGTGCCTCCGCCGCCGGCGCTGCTCAGTCCGAACCCTTGACCCCGGACGCGCGTCTCAGCCTTCGCCGTGCCTTCCTGCGGTTCCGCGCCCGTTGTCGGTGTCTTCGCGGACGCCTCCTTTGGCGCGTTCTTCGGCAGCTGCCGTGGCTTCAGCTTCGGATCGGGCAGTGTCATCTCGGGCTTCGCGGGCGCCGGAGCGGTCTCGGGCTTCTTGACCGCCTGCTCAGGCTCAGGCACCTGAACAGGGCGTGCACCCATCTGTGTCATGCCGGTGCGAGGACCCGGAGCGCCGCCGATCGTGATGATCATCACGTCCTTCGGCGCCAGGTCGGCGCTCGAATGCGGCATCAGGACAATGATGGCCGTCACGAGGACATGTGCCGCAACAGACCAGAACACCATGGTCGACAGCCGGTCGACAACATGAGATCGCGCGACGATCACGTCGGTGGTCGATCCGTTCATCGCGGGGGTGGCGGCTCCGTCGCCAGGCCGATGTTGGTGACGCCTGCAGCCTTCAACTGCTCGAATACGTCGAACTGCTTTTGAACCAGCAAGCCACGGTCGATCCGAAAGAACACCTGCTTGTCGGCTTTGGTGAGCAAGGCTTGTCGCAGCCGGTTACCGAGCGCGCTCAAGGGCACCGATTCCTTGCCCAGATATACCCGCTGGTCGTTCTGGAACGATAGCGGGACGTCGACGAACATCCGCTCGCTCGAAATCTCATCGGCGCGGCGCAATTGCGGGAGTTTCAACTCCACGCCGCGCTGCAGCATCGGCGCAGTCACCATAAAGATGATCAGCAGGACCAGCATCACGTCCACGAGCGGGATGACGTTGATCTCCGCAAGCGTTGTCGCGACCCGCCTCGAGCGCCCTCTTGATGCGCCACCGGTCGGAATTGGAAGAACTTTCGGCATTCGCTCGCGACCTCGTTAGGTGAAATTCCGCTCGGCGATGTTCAGAAACTCGAGCGAGAAATCGTCCAGGTCCGACGCAAAGCTCTTCACCTTCATGGTGAAGTGGTTGTAAGCCATGACGGCCGGGATGGCGGCGAACAGTCCAGCCGCGGTCGCGATCAGCGCATCAGCAATGCCGGGACCGACGGTCGCCAGGTTCGTCGAGCCGGTCAGACCGATGCGCTGGAATGTGATCAAGATTCCCCACACGGTGCCGAACAGGCCGATGAACGGCGTCACGCTTGCGATCGTTGCGAGGAAAGGAACGCGCTTTTCCAGTCTGTTCACTTCCATGGCCGATGCGCGCAGCAGCGCGCGATCGACGGCGGCGAGGCTCTTGAGAATTGGACGCGAAGCAGCCTCGCCCGGATTGGCCTGACCCGCGCCAGTCACGCGAAACTGAGCGTTCAGCTCAGCATAGCCGGCTTGAAACACGCCGGTCAGCGGACTCGCCGGTAGAGAAGGGCAGACGGACTGCACTTCGGAGAATTTCGTGCTGCGGCGAAAGACGTCCAGAAACGTGGCTGTCTGTCGCTCGACGGTCCGATACGAGAGAGCCTTCTGGAGAATGATCGCCCACGACACCACGGACAACAGAACCAGGATTACCAGAACGATGAGGTTGACGGTCCCCGTCTGTCGAAGGATGTCTACGACATTGACATCCCCGAGCGGGGCAGCGCCCTCCTGCACCTGTAGTGCAAGGATGCTGAGCGCAAACGTGTGCAACAAAGCCTCCGAATCAGCATGGCAGTGCGCCGGTGGGAGCGGCGCGGACAGGGCAGGGTAGCACGCGACCAAAATGCTGTCAAACGCATGATACGATGGGAGTTGCGCCTACATGCTGCGCTTCCTCCGCATCCGGAATCTTGCCGTCATCGAGTCGGTCGACGTCGAGTTCGAACCGGGGTTCAATGTCCTGACCGGCGAGACCGGCGCCGGCAAGTCCATCGTCGTCGAGGCGGTTGGCCTCCTCCTCGGCGCTCGGGCCTCATCTGATCTGGTCCGCACGGGTGAGACGCAGGCAACCATCGAAGCGATCTTCGAGGTGCGCGACAGTCCGGCTAAAGCCGGATCACCCAGTGCGGAACCTCATGAACTAATCATTAGACGCGACATCACTGATCACGGTCGGAGCCGGTCGTTCATCAACGGGGCTCTGGCAACCGCGGCCGCCCTCCGCGATCTGTCGCAGCGCCTCGTCGAACTTCACGGGCAGCACGAGCATCAGGCGCTCCTCGATCCGTTGACGCACCTTCCTCTCCTCGACGCGTATGCAGGACTCGAGGCGGATGCCGCGCAAGTTGCGGCAGCCTGGGCCCATGTGCGCGTCCTGCGCGAGCAGCTTGATCGCTCGCGCATGGATGTGCGGGAGAGGGCAGCGCGTCTCGATTTGATCGCCTTTCAACTTTCCGAGATCGAGAGAGCCTCGCCGAAGCCGGGAGAAGACGACGAGCTTGCCGCAACAAAGCACGTCCTCGCCAGCGCGGAGCGAGTGCAGCGACTGTGCGAAGAGTCGTACGCGTCGCTGTATGAAAGCGACGGCGCAATCCTCTCGGGTCTCTCCGGCGTCTGGAAGAGAGTCGGTGAGCTGGCGACAATCGATCCGCAGTTTGCGGCATACGCCGACGCGCGCGATGGCATCAAGGGACAGCTCGAGGATCTCGCGTTCTTCCTTCGCTCGTACTCCGAGGGCGTCGACGCATCACCCGAGCGCCTTCAGCAGGTCGAAGACCGTCTCGCACTGCTCGAGCGGCTGAAGCGGAAACATGGCCCAACGCTGCAGGACGTCATCAACAAGGGTGAGTCGCTCAGGCAGGAGCAGAATCTCTTGACGGGCTCGAGTGAGGAAGCAGGCGAGCTGCAGCGGCGGCTCAACGAAGCGACTGCCGGTTTCCTCCGTACGGCGGGCGCTCTGTCTGGGGCCCGACGGTCCGCGGCTCCACGCTTCGCACGCGAGATCGAATCGCTCCTCGCAGAGCTCGCTATGTCGCGCACGCGCTTCGAGGTGCGCTTCAACCAGGCGGAGCTTTCGGAGGATGCCTGGAGCGACCGCGGTGTCGACCAGGCCGAGTTCTTCCTCTCGGCAAACGTCGGCGAGGACGTCCGCCCGCTGGCGCGAATCGTCTCCGGGGGAGAACTGTCGCGCGTCATGCTCGCGTTGAAGACGATCGGCGCGCGGGCCGATGGATCGGGGCGCCAGGGGGGGCAATCGCGGACACTCATCTTCGACGAGGTCGATGCCGGCATCGGTGGCAGGGTTGCAGACGTCGTTGGCACCAAGCTCCGGGAGCTCGGTCGCGAATTCCAGGTGCTGTGCATCACGCACCTGCCGCAGATTGCGGCGAAGGCGTCGGCACATTTCCACATCGACAAGCGTGTCCGCGGCGCGCGTACGCTGACCAGCGTCGAACGGATGGATGATGATGCACGCGTCGACGAGATTGCCAGGATGATCGGCGGAGCAGAGGTGACTGATGCGGCCCGTTCAACGGCTCGCGACCTGCTGACGGCCGGCCAGGCGGCGCGCCCCACGCGAAGGGCGAAGGCGAAAGGCGAAAGCGAAAGTCCGTGGCGAAGAAATACCTGATCGAAACGTTCGGCTGCCAGATGAACGTCCACGATTCGGAGCGGATGGCCGGCCTGCTCGAACAGGCTGGTTACGAGCCCGCGTCGGAAGACGCAGACGCCGACGTGATCGTGATCAACACGTGCAGCGTTCGCGAGCACGCCGAGGAGAAGCTCTACACACGGCTGGGCGAACTCCGCGTACTTCAAGAGGAGACAGGCCGACGGCCCGTTGTGACCGTCGCCGGATGTGTCGCGCAGCAGGAAGGACAGGCGCTCCTTCGCAAATCAAACGGGTACGTCATCGACGTCGTCATTGGCACGCAGCAGTTGAAGATGCTTCCAATGCTCGTCGAGCAGGCGGCGCAGGCAACCGCCGCTGAAGTTAACGTCAACCCGTGGGATGACGTCACGTTCCCGCTCGGGATCACCCGGCGCAGCGATCCAGTCAAGGCTTACGTCACCATTATCGAAGGCTGCAACGACTACTGCGCGTTCTGCGTCGTCCCGTATACGCGGGGCCACGAACGCATGCGCACTAAAGCCGACATCGTTGCGGACGTCCGCGAGGCGGTCGCCAGCGGCCGGAAGGAGATTCAGCTCCTGGGGCAGATCGTCAATCACTACCAGGCGCCCGACGATCCGTCGTGTGACTTTGCCGCGCTGCTGGCGGCGGTCAACGACGTTGACGGCGTCGACCGTATCCGCTTTGCGAGTCCGCATCCGCGGCATACCGGGATGCGGCTCATCCAGGCGGTGCGCGATCTCCCGAAGGTCTGCAAACACCTGCACCTGCCCGTGCAGTCGGGCTCAACGCGCGTGCTGCAAGCGATGCGGCGCCGGCATACGAGGGACGAGTACCTGGATCTCGTCGCGAGTATTCGCGAGGCGATCCCGGACGTCACGTTGTCCACGGACATGATCGTGGGTTTCCCTGGCGAGACAGCCGAGGACTTCGAACATACGATGACGCTCACCGCCGCAGCGCGCTTCGAAAGCATGTTCTCGTTCAAGTACTCTCCGCGTCCGAACACGCTCGCGTCGAAGCGCATGCCCGACGACGTGACACCGGAAGAGAAGACGGCGCGTATCGTCGCCCTGCAGGCGCTGCAGCGGGAGATTCAGACCGAGATCCATGAGGCGGCGGTCGGCGCTGACGTCGAGGTGCTGGTGGATTCCGCGAGCCGTCGCGAGTTACATGAACTCTCGGGCCGGACGATGGGGAACACCGTAGTGAATTTCCGGGCACCTGCCGATACACCCAGCGGAGACGCATCGTGGATCGGTCGGACTGTCCGGGTTCGAATCACCCGTGGCGGCCCGCACAGCCTCCGTGGAGAGGCAACCCAGACCGGGAACCGGGTACCGATCCTGCGTAGCGAGCCAGCGCCATGTTGATAGAGATGACGATCAAAGGGTTGATGCTGGACCCCATTACCAACACGCCCATCGTGATCCTCAAGGACAAGGACGGAGACCGGGTCCTGCCAATCTGGGTCGGCCTGTTCGAGGCGAACGCGATCGCGCTGCAGATCGAAAACGTCGCCACGCCCCGGCCCATGACGCACGACCTGCTGCGCAACATCATCACCGACCTCGACGGGCGCGTCGATCGGATTGTCGTCAGCGATCTGAGGGAGAACACGTTCTACGCCGTCGTGCATCTTACGGTGCGCGGCGAACGGGTTGCCGTGGATGCGCGGCCAAGCGATGCTATCGCCTTGGCGCTTCGGACACGCGCGCCGATCCTGGTGGAGGAGCTGGTCATCGAGAACGCAAAGACCGTCGACTTCGGGTCTGAGCGGCTCGACAACGACAAGGTCCAGAAGTGGCTTGAGGCTCTCGATCCAACGGAGCTTCCTAAGTACAAGATGTGATTGTCGGCCGGCCGACAATCAGAAATCCCAGCCGCTCAATCTCAATACAAGGTCCAAGGTCCCAAAGCAGCCAGTGCGTTTTGGGAGCATCCTTCCTCGAATTCGCGACCGGAATTCTTGCTTTCGTTTGACGTGCCGTCACCACGTCTCTACAATGGGCGCGTCCCTTCACAGAACTGCGCCCATGACCCATTGTTCGCTCGAACGTAGCGTCCGTGGCACCCGACCAGCGGGCCGCTCCCAAGGACTGACGACTTGATCGTTGCCATCGCGAACCAGAAAGGCGGCGTCGGAAAAACGACCACCGCCGTCAACCTGGCCGCCGCGCTCGCCATGCGCGGACGCAACGTGCTCCTCATCGATCTGGACCCGCAGGCCAACAGCAGCATCTCGTTCCTGGATCACACCGTCATCGGACGCAGCACCTACGACGCAATCGCCGACGCGAATGTCAGCCTGAGGGACATCATCCTTCCGGCCAGTCTTCCGAACCTGTCCATCGCACCCGCCAAGATCGGCCTGGCAAAACTGGAAGCACGGCTAGTGGGTGAGATGGACGCGCACTTCCGGCTGAAGGACAAGATCGATCAGCTGCAGGGGGAGTTCGCTCACATCGTCATCGACTGCCCGCCGGCTCTGGGGCTGTTGACGGTTAACGCCCTGGTCGCATCCACGCACTTGCTCATCCCGATTCAGTCCTCGTATTTCGCCCTTGAGGGAACAGACGACCTGCTTGAGACCATCGAGAAGGTTCGCCAGCGCCCGAATCCGAGCCTGCGCATTCTCGGGGTGGTGATCACGATGCACGACAAGAGGACGGCTCTCGCGCGCGACATCCGCGAGCAGATTCAGAAGGTGTTCG
Source organism: Vicinamibacterales bacterium (assembly GCA_035647075.1). Taxonomy (GTDB): domain Bacteria; phylum Acidobacteriota; class Vicinamibacteria; order Vicinamibacterales; family UBA2999; genus Gp6-AA40. The sequence continues at coordinate 17,903 of DASROF010000208.1, forward strand.
GCAGCAAGGTGTTCAAGACAGTGATCACCAAGAGCGTCAGGCTGGAGGAAAGCCCGGCCTACAAGGAATCCATCTTCACGTTCGCGCCGGACTCCACTGGCGCCACGGATTATTACAGCTTGTGTGAGGAGGTCATCGAGCGTGCCGAAGCGCGGACTGCCTGAAACGCTGCGTATGCGACATGACGAGCACTACGTTGAGGCGCTAGCCGCCTCGGCTGGAGATCCGGTCGGCCGCATCGTGCCAATCGAGCTACTCGACCCGAATCCGAATCAACCTCGCCAGGTAATGGGAGATCTCTCAGAGCTGATGGCGTCTGTGGCGGAGAAGGGGATTATCGAACCGCTCATCGTCCGACAGCGCGGCGCCCGCTACCAGATCATCGCTGGCGAGCGGCGGTATCACGCGGCGGTACAGGTCGGCCTGCGGGACGTACCAGTCATCGTCCGGGAGGTCGACGATGCCGAGGTGATGGAGCTGGCGCTGGTAGAAAACCTTCAGCGGAAGGATCTCACGGCGTTCGAAGAGTCCGAGGCGCTGCACCAGCTCGCGCATCGCTGCAGTTACACGCACGAAGACATGGCCCGGAAGCTGGGCAAGTCACGCACGTCAATCACCGAATCGCTGTCGCTGCAGAACATGCCGAACGAGGTCCGGAACCTATGTCGGCTGGCCGACATCACCTCCAAGTCGACATTGCTGCAGATCGTCCGCCAGGCGGATCAGCAGAAGATGATCGCGCTCGTCGAGAAGCTCGCGGGCCAAGGTACCGCGACACGGGAGGCCGTCCGCCGTGAGACGGCGAAGCCGGCCACCGGTCGGCCCAAGCACTTCGTCTTTGCCTTCAGACCACCAACCAAGTCCTTCGATCTGCGACTGAGCTTCAAGAAGTCCCGCGTCGAGAAGGACGAGATCATCACCGCGCTCGAGAACATCATCAAAGAGCTCCGCGCGAGCCGCTAGGAAGACGAAACGGATCCGGCGACGGACGCCGGCCAGAGGCGTCATCCCAGGACGTCTGAATCCTTTGCGAGAACTCCAAGCCAAGCCGAGAGAAGTGAAGTCGGGCCTTCAAAGCGCACCAGATCCTATTTAGGTTTACATAACGTGTCTTATGCGACGTTGACGGGATGCCTCGAAAACAGGCCCTGTTGATGGATTGTGGACGCGGTTTCTCGCGAATGACCTAGTTAGGCTGTCCAGGTCCGGGCTGCAAACCGGTGGTCCGGAACCTCGAACTCGATTGCCTGGTGCCTGGGCTGCCTGTCCACATCCGCCGCACCTCGTCGCAGCAGGACGAACATCGCGACCCGTTCACCTGCCGAAGCCCCCAGCACCGCGAACGGAATCTCAAACTCCGCGACACGCCCGACGGCACCGCGCAGCCGAGGCTCCGATGCGGCCGCCCAGAGCCCCTCCGCGGACTTTCGGTACAGGGTGAACGCCATGCCCCCGGCAGCTCCGTCGATCTCCATCCGGAGTCCAATCGGACTCACGAAGCGGAGTCCCAAGGAGAACCCGCCCGCGAGCAGTTCGCGCATCGGTGCCGTGCCGTCGACCCTGACGTATAGCTTGTCCAGGTCGAACCCGAACTCGACGGCGCTAATGCCCTCGCCCCTGTCGGCCACCTGGTGCATGGCGCCGGCAGTCCCCGCACCTTCGACGCAGCCTGCCCCAACCCATTCGAAGTAGTTGGTAATTTCCCCGTCGATAACCGGCTGAACGAACCCGGTCGGACGTTGAATGCTCGACGAAGGCGGGGACGTCGTGATATTCGTCACGAAGAGCTCTTCCGGAATGGGCTTCTCAAGGGCGCGGTAAACGTTCCGGACATGTCTCCTGAACAGCTCGTCGAATTCGAGATCGTGCTCCGACGAGTGGTCGTCGCCGTACCACCAGAACCAGTCGCTTCCTTCGGCGATCAGCATCTCCTCCCGGGCCCGCGCAACCGATGATTCCGCAAGGCCCGGCGGCGGGCTGTCCAGGGCCCGGCGGGCGTCTGCAAGCTGGCCCCATGCTCGATGGTCGTCAGCGTGTCCGATCCAGATGTAGAAGTCGCCGTTGATCCACGACCCGGGGAAGATGGACGGGAGCGAATCAACAGGCTCCGCACACGCCTCGCTCATCGTCACGGTCCGCAGTTCGGGATGACCGGACAGCTTTCCATAGAGCGCGCGCAGGAACGGCCGTCCTTGACCCTCGTAATGCTCCCAGGCGTTTTCGCCATCGAGAATCACGTAGACCGTCGCCTCTGCCCCGCCGGTCGCCGCGCTGAATCGCCTGCCCGCTTCGACGACGCGTTGAACGAAATCGTCCGCGGCGCCATTCGCCGACCAGCCGGCGTACGTAAACCCGATCAAATCCGAGAGTGCATGGTCGCGGAATCCGCACGCCACTGACTCGTCGCCGTGGCCGACAACGTACGGTCGATACAGACGCTCGGGCTGTTCAACGTGACCATGACCCGTCCTGGTGAACCCTCGGCCGGTAGTGCGAGCCAGAATCTCCTCGTCCGTCGCCATCCATCGGAAGCCGGCGCGCGCGACGAGTGGGACCATCCCGTCGGACACCGAGCCCTCAGACGGCCACACGCCCGCAGGCCGGCGGCCAAACAAGTGCTCGTGGTACGCCACGGCGCGTGTCAGTTGTTCGGCCGCGTCTTCCGGGTGCCTGAAAGCCTCGCGCGGCATCCGAGATTCGGGGTGAGTACGAAGATAGACGTCGGTGTCGCACAGCAACGGCAGGATCGGGTGATAGAAGGGCGAGGTCGACAACTCGACCTGGCCGCGATCCGTCGCTGCCTTGTACTCAGGCACCACGCGACGCAGTATCTCGAGTTCGACCGCGCGGAGCGTCTGCTTGTCCTCTTCGCTGAATCCACGATCCTTCGCGAGCAATGCGCGAACACGCGAGTCGTCAGTCGTGTAGAAGGGATCGATCCACGCCAGCTTGTGCCAGACCTGAAGATCGCGCAGATCGTCGACGGAAAAGCGTGCCGACTGCCCCCTGGCGCTCAGTTGCGCCGCCGCATCGCGCAGTGCAGCCAGCTCTGCGTACCGCGGGTGCGGCGCGATCATCCGCGGGCCATGCGCGTGAAAGAAGTTCGCGATCGCAAACGCGCGCTCTTCTTCGGTCAACAGGTCGGCGCGCTTCAGTCCGATCTCGAGATGCCGATCGCGCGCCTCGTCGCGTGCAAACGATTCCAGCTGCACGAGCATCGACGGCACCAGGTTGAAGGTGAGCCGCATCGAGGGGAACTCGCGCAGCAGCGCTACCATTCCCCAGTAGTCCTTGAGCGCGTGTAGCCGCACCCACGGCAGAATGTGCTCACCGGTCAGGAGGTCCTGATACAGCGGCTGATGCATGTGCCAGAGCAGGGCCACGCGCGTCATAATGGATTCGATCCCTGGATGTCGATCATCGATCGGTACGTCGTCCGGCAGGTGTTGACGCCGTTCCTGCTCGGCCTGCTGGTCTTCACCTTTATCTTCATTATTCCGCCGCTCATCGAGTACGCCGAAGGCCTGGTCGCAAAGGGCGTGTCGGGGCCTCTGATCGCCGGGTTAATTGCTCTCCTGATACCGCAGGCGCTGGCGATCACGATCCCGATGTCGCTGCTGCTTGCGCTGTTGATTGCCTTCGGACGGCTATCGGCGGACCGGGAGTTCGTGGCAATGCAGGCGTGCGGAATCAGCCTGAGGCGCCTCCTGCGGCCGGTGGCAATCATAGCCGTCAGCGCATGGGCCCTGACGTCGTACGTGCTCATTGACCTCGTTCCGGGCTCGAATCAGCGTTTTCTCGAAATCGTTTTCGACGTGGCGAGTGTGCGCGCGGAAGGCGAAGTGAAGGCGCGAACGTTCTACACCGATTTCCCCAACTTCGTCCTGTACGTCCGCGAGATTCCGCCGGACGGTCGCGGATGGACCGACGTGTTCCTCGCTGATCTCCGGGAGGCGCAGCACAATGCTGTCTACGTTGCCAAGAGTGGCCGGGTCTATATCGATCGCGAGCATCGGCTCATCAATATGGAGCTGCTTGGCGCGACTCAGCACTTCATCGATGCCGAGGGAAAACCCACGGTGCACAGCTCGAAACGCGCGGTCTTCACCGTCGACCCGGCAGCAAGTTTCAGCAAGCTCACCGCGAAGAATGCTCGACAAATGTCGATCGCGGAGTTGCGGCAGGAAATCGCCAACCGCCGACAGCTGATCGATCCAGCCACCAACGGTCCGCTCTCCACCCACAACGAGGAAATGGAGATTCACAAGCGCTTCTCCATCCCGGTCGCGTGCCTCGTCTTCGGGCTGATCGGACTGGCGCTTGGCGCGACGCATCGTCGCGACGGCGCCCTCGGCAGCTTCGTCATCGGAATTGCCGTGGTCTTTGCCTATTACGTGCCGCTGATGATCGGCCCGTCACTCGTGAAGGGCCACTACCTGGCACCGTGGCTCGGATCATGGTTGCCCAATCTGGCCCTGGGGGCGCTCGGCATTCTGATGTTCGTCTGGCGCGATCGGCTGGCCGATCAGCCCTTCCGGTTCTACGTCCCGCAGTGGCTCACGCGGCCGCGCGGGCGGCGCCACGTCCGTATTCCCGGGCTCACGATCCTGGACGACTACGTCACCCGCGCGTATACGAGCTACGCGGTGCTGTCCGCGATTGCACTGCTCGGCATCATCTACATCGCCGCGTTCGTCGACATCTCCGACAAACTATTCAAGGGCATGGTCACGGCCATGACGATGCTCGATTACTTCCGCTATTCGACGCCCCAGTGGCTCTACTACGTCGTTCCGCTGGCGGTGCTGCTGAGCGCGCTCGTCACGATCGCGATGCTGACGAAGAACAGCGAGCTGATCGTGATGAAGGCGTGCGGCGTCAGCCTGTACCGCGTTGCGGCCCCGATGTTTGTCGTGGCGTTGCTCGTCGGCGCCGGGCTCTTCGTGCTGCAGGAGACCATTCTCGGGCCATCAACGCGGCGCGCTGAGGAACTGAAGCTCGTGATCAAAGGCGGGAGTCCGCAGGCGCTCGATCTCTTGAACAACCGCTGGCTGGTCGGATCGAACGGCGAAATCTACCACTACTTGTCACTGGACCCGCGGAATCACGTCTTGACCGGACTCGACGTGTACGAGTTCACACCGGACATGGACCGCCTGGTCCGCCAATCGCACGCAGAGATCGCGACGCTGGCCGGGAGCCAGACCGGGAACAGCTGGCAGATTCACCGCGGCTGGTCACGGACGTTTGATGCAGACGGCAACGTTCAAGACGAGGCTCAACTCGTCGCGGAGCGCCGCACACTCGAGACCGCTGACTACTTCGGCACCGAACAACCGAATCCCGACTTCATGGGATACATCGAGCTACGCCGCCATACCGAAAAGCTTCGCGCTGGAGGTCTGGCCGTCGTCAAGCAGCAGGTCGCGCTGGCGCGGAAGCTGGCGTTCCCTTTCGTGACCCTGATCATGACCCTGCTCGCGGTGCCCTTCGCCTCGACCATTGGCCGCAGCGGCGCGATGGGCGGGATCGGAGTTGGAATTGCGCTGGCGATTTCGTACTGGACCTTGATCAGTGTGTTTGCGGCGATCGGCGCCGGCGGAGCGCTTCCCCCGATGCTTGCCGCCTGGGCTCCGAACCTGCTGTTCGGCGCCGCCGCGCTCTACTTGTTGTTGACCGTACGGACGTAGACGAACTCAGCGCCCGTACTTCACATCGTCGATCCAGAACTGGCCTGACCCGCCTGGCCTCGCATTGATAGTGTCGACGACGAACAACACGTCCCGAACACTGGCGACCGTCAGTTGCGGTTGTGCAGTCTGGCCAGCAGCGCGAACATCGTCGAAGAACACCGAAATCTCACGGGCGGTCTGATCGAGGTATACCGATCTCCTCCATCGATCCCCATTCGAGAGCCGGAACTGAACTGAGAGTCGCATCGGCTGGTCTGCACGTGCTGTGAACATCAGTCGGTCGTAGCGTCCGATCGCCTGACCAGCAGGCATCGCGAACGCGGCGTACGGCGACTCTTCCTTCGTGCCACCGAGTGCCCAGCGCAACTTGAGCTCCGTTCCAGTCAACGTTCGCACGACATTGAGAGCGGCCTTCGATCTGGGACTTATCTCGACGCGCCATCCGCGTGCCTCGCCGTTCTCGTACTGCGGCGCCGTCTCCGTCGCACTGCCGCGGGCAGCCGGAGTCTCGTCGTGCGCACGCACGTAAATAGGATTGGTCACCACCCATGGAACGGGCGGACTACCGGGCGCGCCATCCAATTGAATCTCAACTCGATACACCGCCCGATTTGCACGCACCACCCGTCGAAGGGACGGCCCGTCGGCAGTCGCCATCGCTGCCCCGTCCTTCATCAGGACAATGTGGCTGCCGGGCGGGGCGTTGCTATCGACGCGCAGGTCGATGTCGCCGCCCGTGTCGAGAACGAAATCTCCCATCGCTGTCGCGATGCCGCCTTGCACTGCCGAAAACGAAACGACTGCCGGCGTTGCCAGTGCATCGATGGTTGAATACACACGGCCGTGTCGAATGGCGTCGAGGATCGCCGCACTGTCCTGTTCGGGATCGCGCGTCAGCGTGACACCGACTGCGGTCACCGAGAAGGCGCGAAACATCGTTTCGTATCCTGGAATCGGCAACATCGCGAGCCGCCCCCCAGACTCGTCGCCGCGCACATCCAACCTGGCGTGCGCGTCGGCGCCGGCAACTGCGACGACGCGCCGGCGGCCGGTCAAGGCATCCCAGCGGCGGAGAACGGCATCCGGTCGATCGAGCAGCGTCGCGAGCGACGCCGTTGCCCGAAACGGATACGTGAAGAGTGCACGCGCGAGGCCGAACCATCGCTCATCGCGCGATTCGCTGTCTCCATTCAGCCACTCCAGCCCGCTGAAAGGACTCGCCCACTCCGTCCAGCGCAGGCCGGGCTTGGGTGAACCGGGATGGGCCGCCACAGACATGGCTCCCAGGCGCTCGACATCCTCGACGATGTCGCGTACTTCACCGCCGAGTGGATACGGCGTCTTCGGCAAACCGAGGGCGACCACGTGCCCGTCATCCCCGCTGATTTCGACGGCATCCACAACGAGAACACCACTCTGATACGCCGGTCGTGTTGGTGTGCGGGTGGCGTCGCCGTGGTCCGTCAGGATGATGAACTGCAGCCCGGCGCGCGCGGCTGCGGCGGCCACCTGTTCAGGCGCCCCGCTGCCGTCCGATCGCTTGGTGTGGACGTGGATGGCGCCGCGGACGCCAATTGCCGGACTCGTCGCGAGAATCCGCGGCTGCGGCGGCAACGTCAGGTACACACCCCCGCCCGTGGCAAGCAGCACCAGCAGAATGAAAGCAGCCTTCTTCATGCGCGGGGATGAAAACGGTCGTACACGTTTCGCATCCGCTGCTCCAGCACGTGCGTGTAGATCTGTGTTGTCGACAGATCTGCGTGCCCGAGCATCATCTGAATCGCACGGAGATCGGCTCCCCGCTCGAGCAGGTGTGTTGCGAACGAGTGTCGAAGCGTGTGTGGGCTCAGTGAGGCGCTCACTCCGGCCTGAAGGGCATACTGTTTGAGGATCTTCCAGAACCCGACGCGCGAAAGCCCGGCGCCGCCGCCGCGTACGTTCACAAACAGCCGGGGGCTCGAGCGCCGTCGCAGCAGCGCGGGCCGCCCCTCGCGCGCATACCGACCCACCCACTCCCCTGCAGACTCGCCAAACGGAACGATCCGCTGCTTCGAGCCCTTTCCGGTACACGTCAAGTACGACGCCTCGAGGTTGACGTCCGCTGGCCGCAAAGACAACAACTCCGACACACGCATGCCGGTGGCATAGAGCAACTCGATCAGTGCGCGATCGCGGAGCCCTCGTGTCGTTGACACGTCAGGCTGTGCGATCAAGCGATCGACCTCCTCGACGGAGAGGTACTTCGGCAGCACCTTCCAGGCCCGCGGCGGTCGCACGTCATCGGCCGGGCTCGCCTTCAAGCGTCCGTCGATGACCAGAAACCGGTAGAACCCACGGAAACACGCGACCGCACGCGCGACAGACCGGGGCGATCGGCCTTCACTCATCAAGTCGCGAATGAGCGCTTCGAGCTCCGCCCGACCGAGCGTTTCGATTGCGATGCCTCGTCCCGACGCAAACGCACCCAGCAGCGCGAGATCGCGCGCGTAGCTGTCCACAGAATTCACGGCGAGCCGGCGCTCGACCGTGAGGTGCGTAAGGTAGGCGTCGATCAGAGCCGTGCCAGGCACGTGGAAGGATGAAGGCGTCAGGCCTCTGGAATCAGACCTCAGTATAACGAGCTTAGAATTGAGATCTATGGCTGTGCGGTCGAAGTGGCAGTCGCTCCCCACCGAAGCAATCAACCCGTCGAGCCTGGATATCGACAAGCTGGCGCCGGAAGACATCGTGGACCTGATGGTCAGCGAGGATCGGAAGATGCTCGAGGCGGTCAAGCGCGAACGCGAGCGGATCGCTGTCGGCATCGACATGATCGCGTCGGCGATGCGTAAAGGAGGCCGGATCATCTTCGTCGGCGCCGGCACGAGCGGCCGGCTTGGCATTCTCGAATCAGCGGAAATGCCGCCGACATTCAGCACCGATCCGGAACTGGTGCAGGCCGTCATGGCCGGTGGACGCGACGCGATCTTTTCGGCGAAGGAAGGCGTCGAAGACAACTACGAAGAGGGCGCGCGCGCCGTGACCAGGTTACGGCCAACCAGAAAAGACATCGTCGTCGGTGTGTCCGCCAGCGGCATGACGCAGTTCGTGCGTGGCGCCCTCACGCGTGCGCGCCAGGTTGGCGCACGCATCATCTTCGTCACCTGTGATCCGGCGACAGAACTGCAGACGTTCGTCGACCTGACGATCGCGCCAGGCGTTGGCGCCGAGGTGATCGCCGGCTCGACGCGCCTGAAGGCGGGCACCGCAACAAAGATGGTGCTCAACATGCTCACCACCGGCGCGATGATCCGAATCGGGAAGACCTACGGCAACCTGATGGTTGACGTACATACCGGCTCCGAAAAGCTGAAGGATCGGGCGCGACGGATCGTCAACATCGTGACCGGTGTCGACTACGACGAAGCGGATCGGCTGCTCAAGAAAGCGCACTGGAACGTCAAGGCAGCGATCGTCATGCAGAAGACCGGCCTCATCTACCCCAAGGCCCTTGCCCGGCTGCGGAAGATGCACGATTCGATGCGCGCGGCGATCGGCGAGGACATCGAACCACGGCTCCGGGGAATGCTGCAGGGTCATGCAGAAGCGGCGCACCTTGGGTCGTCCGCCCCGGGGGACGCATCGGGCAACGCGGCGAAGCCACGAGCGAAGAAACTGCCCCCACCAGCCGAGCCTGTTCGCTAGGCCGCGACAACGTTCAGCTCAACAGCGACGCTGCATCGCGATCCAGAAATACTTCCGCGCGGCGGTGAGTCTGGAGGAACGATGCAGGCAGCCGCGTCGTCAGCGGCCCGCGCACCATTGCTCGCACGCAGGACGCCTTCCGTTCGCCGGTCGCGATCATCACGATGGCCGCGGCCTTCAGGATGGTTCCCATCCCCATCGACAGCGCCTCGCGCGGGACGCCACCCGCTTCACCGCCGAACAACGCCGCATTCTCGCGCCGCGTCACATCGTGAAGCGCGACGCGATGAGTCCGGGCAACCAGTTCGTCGGCAGGTTCGTTGAAGCCGATGTGACCGTTGGCGCCAATACCAAGCAACTGAAGATCGATGCCCCCCACGGCTGTGATCGCGTCCTCGTACCGGGCGCACTCAGCGTCCAGATCCGGCGTCGCACCGTTCAGGAACTGTATCTGCGTTGCCGGGAGGTTGACGTGACGGAAGAGGTGCTCGTCCATGAACCGACGGAAGCTGCCCGGATGCGATGCACCAATCCCTGCAAATTCGTCGAGATTGAACGTGCGCACACGGGAGAAGTCGACCAGCCCGGCTTCGTACATCCGTCGCAGTTCCGCGTATGTCGCAACAGGGCTCTTCCCCGTCGGCAGGCCGAGCGCAGCGTCCGGCTTCGCGGCGATCACGCCTGCTATCCGGTCTGCCAGCGCCCGCGCGGTTTCGTCGGCAGTCGCAAAAACGCGAACGTCCATCTCTCGCTAAATGTACGCAGGAACGGGCAGGCGTCCGTGCGCGGCGGCAAGCGCAAGAGTTACAGCGCCAGCCGCGGGCTCCACGTCGAGCGTGCGGACTTCGCTGCGCGGCGCAACTTCAACCAGCCGAGTGGATACCTGCGATACCAGCGCGGGCACGCCGCGGAACACGCCACCCGCCAGCAGTATAGGGAACTGGTCGCCACGCATGGCAAGACGCGTAATCACCGACCCAGCAGCTGCAGACAATTCCACGCCCGCGCGCGTGATGATGTCCGCCGCAACCGCATCGCCGGCGTCGGCGGCGCGTTGTACGACAGCCGCCACACCTGCGATTGCGTTCCGGTGCAGTCCGCCGCCGTAAACAGCGTGAATCAACTCCGTCGGACTGGCGAGATGCATATCCGAAAGCACGAGACCGGTCAGCAACGTCGTCGGCCCACGTCCGTCAAATTCACGAACCACGGCATTCAAAGCCGAGCGTCCGATCCAGAATCCGCCGCCTTCATCCCCGAGGATATATCCCCATCCGCCGGCACGCGCGGCGTGGTTCGCAGCGTCGCGCCCGTAGGCAATCGAGCCGGTCCCCGCCACGATCACAACGCCGGGCTGCTCACCGGCTCCGGCGACGAGAGCGATGAGCGCGTCGTTCACGACGAGCGTCCGGGCCTTGAATCCGATCCGCCGCATGATGCCCCGCACCGCCGTCGCGTCGCTCTCGCGGTCCACACCGGCGATTCCGAGGCAGATGGCGTCCGGCTTCACGTCGCGTTCACCGATCGCCTCCTCCATGACGGCATGAAGGACCTTCTCGACCTCCAACTCTCCAGCGGCCTGCAGGTTGGCTCCTCCACCGCGCGCTTCAGAGACGACGTGCCCTCGCTCGTCGGCAAGGAAGCAGACGGTCTTCGTCCCACCGGCATCGATGCCCAAGACATGCATCCTGCTCGTAATGGTACATTCGACTTGGTGAGCTCTCGCTTCGCTGACGCCCGCAACCTCCTTCTCGAGAGCGCCGGCACACGGGCATTTCCGGCCGCGGTCATCGAGGTCGGCACGTCACTACGGCCACTGTGGCGTGAGGCGTTCGGGACACTCGCCTATGGGCCTGCGTCCCCGCCGGCGCGCGACGACACCATCTTCGACCTAGCCTCGCTGACCAAGGTCATTGCGACTGTTCCCCTCGTCATGCGCCTGCTCGAACGCGGCAGGCTGGAGCTCGACGATGCGGTGTCGGCCCATTTATCCTCGTGGCACGGCGCCGATCGAGAGGCGGTCACCATCCGCGATCTGCTGTCGCACAGCAGCGGTCTTCCGGCCCATGAACCCTTCTACCTGACACTGCAGGGGCGCGAAGCGATTCAACGCGCGATCTGCACCACGCCGCTCGACTACGCCCCGGGAACACAGTCGGTTTACAGCGATCTCGGGTTCATGCTCCTCGGTTTCATCCTCAGCGATGTGGCGTCGCTCGACGTCCAGTTCGACGCGCTCCGGACGCAGATGCAGAACCCGGAGGAGCTGCAGTTTCACCCGCCAGAGACATGGAAGCCGCGCACAGCACCGACCCGCCTCAGCGAATGGCGCAGCAGACTCCTGGTTGGCGAAGTTGATGACGACAACGCGTGGGCGCTCGGAGGAGCCGCAGGTCACGCCGGCCTATTCGGAACGGCGGCGTCGGTCGGCGCTTTCGCACGCCACTCGCTCCAGGTCATGGACGGTCGCAGCGGAGCATTCCAACCCGAGACCATGCGGCTGTTTGTAACGCGCCGCGACGTGCCGGGAAGTTCGCGCGCACTCGGCTGGGACACGATGCTGCCGACGTCATCATGCGGTACGCGAATGTCGTCGCGGGCCTTCGGCCACACCGGCTTTACTGGAACGTCACTGTGGATTGATCCGGAGAAGGATGTATACGTCGTCCTCCTGACGAACCGTGTACATCCGGACGGTTCGAACAATGCGATTCAGGAAGTCAGGCGCGCCGTGCACGACGCCGTGATGATAGCGATAGCCACGGACAGCTAGAAACGGCCTGGCGTCGTCTGGAAGCCGCGCCCGCCCTGACCCTGAGGTGCAGCACCACGACCATCGCCACGTCCTCCACGCCCGTCCGCGCCACGACCGCCGGCCCGACCACCGTCACCACCTGCGCGCGCGGCCTGCGCCACCGGCACGAAGACCCACTGGTTGTACGTATCCTGTCCGTTGTAGAGACGAAGCGACTTCTCTGCGCTCTTACTGGTGACGCCGACGACGCCTCCCGCAGCAGCGCCGAAGCCACCACCTGCAGCCGCGCCGAAACCACGACCCTGAGTGCTTGTCGTAGTCGTCGCTCCACCAGTCCGGCCTGTGAGCTGCCCCAGGCCGCTCTGCGTCTGGCGGCCACCACCGGGAGCCGCCGGTGTCTGGGTCTGGCCTGGCAGGTTCGTGCCCGCGGTCAGCACCTGAAAGTCGTCGTTGGTGATCGGGTCCTTGTATTTCTTGCGAAGGAATCGCTGCTCGACGAGCGCATCGAGCGATGGCGCAGGGACGTTCGCAAACCGCCGCTGATACATTCCGATCGCCCGGGCGATCTGCTCACCTCTGAAGACGAGCTCGGCTTCCTTCTCGCGCTGCGCCAGCGTGTGCCACGCTGGCATGGCCGCAGTCATCATGATTGCCATGACGGCAATGGCAACAAGCAGCGCCACCATCAGGTAGCCTTGCTCGTCGGACCATCGCTGGAACTGCTGTCGTGCACGCATGGTCAATCCAGTTACATCGCGCGATGCGTTGTCAGCCGATCGTAATCTCCACAGTGTTTCCAGGGTCGCCCGGCGCCGCGGCGCCCGAGATGGCGGTCACTGTCGCCGTTCCCGTGGCGCTCCCTGCCGTGAACGTCGTCTGAGCTACACCGTCATGAGTCGTGGCTTGTGGCGGGTCCACTTGCCCGCCCGTCGCTGAGAAAAACACAAGCGTCCCGTTCTGAACGAGCGTTCCCGCTTCTCTGACCACAACGGCACTCACCTGGGTACTGCCGCCAGACTGCAGGGCCGTCGATGAGGCCGACACAGAGATCGTCGATGCCACCGGGGCGGTCAGCGGGACCTTATCGCAGGCAGAAGCCGCCGCGAGAGTCACCATGAGAAGCACTAGAGAGCGCGTCGCTGTCTTGGTCATCACCACTCCGAGTAGGGAGTCTGCGTATTCGGCGACACCCGCGTCGATGAGCTGTGCACGTCGCTGATGCCAGGCTCGTCCGCCGGATTGGTCGGGTCGGGCTCGCTCGGCGTCGTCTGCCAATCGACCGCGTTCGTCGTCGGGTCTGGCGGCACCTGACGAATGTACTTCTCGGTCACCAGCGCATCGAGGGACGCCGGCCATTTGTTCTTGTCCGCGTGATACGCGTCAATCGCTTCGCGCATCTCTTTCAGATCGGTTTTCAGCGTGGCTTCATGTGCCTGCGTCACGCCGTTTCCATACATGGCGACACTGATGGCGGCGAGGATGGTGATGATCGTCATCACGATCAGGACTTCGATCAGCGTGAAGCCGCGCGGTGCTCGTCTCACTTACCAGTCCTTGTATTTCGTACCGTCCAGAGCGGTCGCGCCGCTCTTCGAGTACACGTCGAACACGTTGCCCCGGCCCCAGGTAGTTGAGCCGGGTTTGTCCTGGTAGGCCCTCAGGCCCCACTCAGTGCTGTTGGTCATCGGGTCCACCGGAACCCTGCGCAGAAACTTGAGCTTCGCTCCCGACTGATCGTTCTGAATCGACACACCCTCGACCAGCGTTTCAAGGTCTTTCGGATACCCCTCGCTGCCCGGAGAGACTTCGGTCTGGGCGATCCGACCCTGATCGACCGCGTCCTTGAACTTGTCGATCGCCGTCCGGACCTGTCTGAGAGACGAGCGCAATTCGCTCTCGCGCTGGCGCTGTGATGCCACTTGTGCCAATGGCATCACCGCTGACGCGAGAATGAACAGGATCGCCGTAACGATCAGCAGCTCGACGAAGCTGTAGCCGCGCTCGTTCTTCATTACCTCACTGTAACCGGCGGAATCGGCGTGAACTGTAGAGGCACCGGCATTCCGCTCGGCGCCGTTGCCGTGGCCGAGACAGTCAGATTGGCCTGACCTGGAGCCACCGGCTCGAAGAGCAAGGCGGCCAGAAGGCCCGTACCAGCGACTCCCGTCATGTCACCAGGTCTGACGATCGCAATGTCCACACGGCCGGTTGTGGCATCTCCCGACTGCGTGAAGGTGGCATTGACGCCGCCCGACCGCATGAAGCTGCCCTCAGCAACTGCCCGCATACGCAGCACGGCCGGGTTATACGTCACGGTCACGGCCACGTTCGAGATCTGCGACGCGCCCGATATGGAGATCGGCACATTGTACGGACCGGCTCCGACCCGGAACTCCGCGGCCGGCGGCGACACGACGATCTGGCCGGAAGCCGCACCCTGTCCAGGCACCGCGGCGGCGGGCACGCTCGTCGTCCCTGGAAACGCCGAACTTCCGGGTGGAAGCACGGCAATTCCCGCCGGGACTCCTCCAACCGGACCGGCAGGAACCCCAGCGGCCGCCGGCGCCGGGAATATCGTTGGTGGTTGAGCGGGCGCGGGCGCTGGCGCTTCAGCCGCAGCGATGAGCGGCGGCGGCGTGCCCAGTCCGAGGCTGTTCTGCGTGCCGATGAACAACGGCGCGAGGTCTTCTTTCGTCAGTTCATGGGTCCGAACGATGCGCGGCGTGAGCAGCATCACGACGTCCGTCTGATTGACGACGCTGCGATTGTTTCCAAAGAGCTGTCTGACGATGGGCAGACTCGTCAAACCAGGCAAGCCCGTTGCCGAGGTGCGCTCCTCGTCCTGCAGCAATCCCGCGAGCAGCGTCGACTCGCCCTCGCGCAGCCGCAGCTTCGTCTCCACCTTGCGGACGGTGAACTTCGGGATCGACTGCCCCGCCACGTCGATGGGTACGCCGAGCGAACTGTTCTCCAGTTTCAATTCAAGGGAGATTTCGTCCTGGTAAGTCACGCGTGGCGTCATCTCGACGATGATGCCGATCGGACGGTAGGTGTACGACGTCAGCGGATTCACATTCGACCCACCGCCGGCAATCGGGGTAAATGCCGTTGAGAGGATCGGTATCTCCTCGCCGAGGTTGAAGCGAATCGTCGCGCCCTCCGCACCTCGCAACTGCGGCTTCGCCATCACCTTGGTGCGCTCGTCGTTCTCGAGAAACCGCACCACCGCCGACGGGACAGCCAGGTAAAAATCGGCGGCGCTGATCCCTTTGGATACCGTGTTCGCATTGAATGCCGGGGTGTTGAGGCTGCCATCGCTCCCCCGCGGGTCGACTTCGGGGGAGAACACCCCTCGAATCGCATAGTCGCTGAGGTTCAGGCCATACAATCGGGTCCGCGCCTTACTCACCTCCAGGATCTGAAGGTCCACCAGGACCTCGGCGCGCGGTGTGTCCTGCATCTGCACGAGGCGCTCGATGAGCGGCATCACGCTGGCAGCCGCGCGGGCAGTGATGCTGTTACTGGTCTTGTTCGGGATGATCGCCGGCCGCTGGGTCTGCGCACCCGGAATATTCAGAATGTTGTTTAGCGAGGCCGACACTTCCGCCGAGTCCGAGTGGGAGAGATAGAACGTCTGCACCACCTGCTCGTCGTACTGCTGGCGCTTCTGCGGATTGTCCGGAATGACCAGGATGGTGCGCTGGTTGACGACCTTGTAGAAATTGCCGCTGTTGGTCAGCACCTGCTGCAGGGCCTCCCCGAGCGTGATGCGGTCCAGCGTCAGGGAGACGGTGCGGTCCTGGTAGTCACGCTCATACTGCGCCTGGATGCCCGCCGCTTCGGCGAGGGTGTTGATGACATCCCGCAGGTTTGCCTGATTGAAGCGGGCCGGATCGACCACGCTGTTCAAATTGGCCAGCGGCGCGGGTCCGGCGCCGGGCGGCCGCGGTGCCTGCACCTGCGGAGTCGTCGGGCGCGGACGGGCCGCTTCGATGGCATCCCGCATACGCCGCTCGATCTCGCTGACCTTCCCCGCAATCTGACGGTTGGGTGGATCGTATTCGCTCGCCCGGCGGTATTCGCGCAAAGCGTCGTCCATCTGACCGCGGGCCTCGAACATCTTCGCCTGATCGAGATGCGCCACCGACGCGCTCATCATCGCGCGCTGAAGCGCAATGCCGTACTCGGCGTTGTTGGGGTCCTCCTGGATGGCGTGCTGGTATTGCTCGACAGCAACGTCCCAGTTACCCGCTTTTGCGGCGCTCTGGCCGCGGCCGTAGAAGCGACTTGCTCCACAGCCCGCGACAAGCGCGACGACCGTCACCAGCGCGGCGATCTTCAGATGTAGTTTCGTCATTGTCCTGTCAGTCGGATCGACTGCTGGCCTCGTCCATCGAGATACGCCAGATCAACCGAATCCTGTCCAATACGGAGTAAACGATACCGACCCTCGAGCACGTCCCCTTCCTTCCCGGTAAAGGTGTTTCCACGCGCATCGCTGAACGCGGCCATCCGTTGCTTGGTCCCGTCAGGCGCAGTCACCGTATACACGCCGAAGAACTTCAGCGGGATCGGCGGCGGCGGTGGCGGACCTGTTGGCAGCGGCGGCGTAAAGACCTGTGGCGGTGCCTGAACGCGCGGCGCAGGGGGAGGCGCTTTCGGGCGGAACCTGAACGGATCCCGCTCAGACTCGCGCAGCTGCGCACTCGCTGTGCTGCGCAGCCGATTCAGATTGAGATCGACCACCGGCACGACCGGCGGCGGCGCCACTATGCCATTGGACGACTGCTGCACCGGAACGGTCGTCGGGTTGATCACCGGGCGTGCAATGACGAGCAGCGCCACGAATGCGGCGGCGGCCGCTACGTAAGCGATCGAGCGACGGTCGGTCAGCCTCATTCAGCCGCCGCCTGGTAATAGGTGGAGAGCTGCAACGTCAGCAGGAGCAGTCCGCCATCCGTGTCCTCCGTGGAAAGCGACACGTCGTCGATGACCACGAATTCCGGCGATGCCTCGAGCTGGTGAATGAATGCCCGCACGTCGCGGTAGCGTCCCGCCAGTTCGACTTTGGCGGTATAGCGCGTCAGCGAGCTGTCCCGCGCTCGCGTTGCGGACGGCACTGTCGAACTGTAGAAGTCCACGTTGAATTGCTTCGCAATCTTCGGGACGCGCGTATGGGTCAGCCGCCGGGCAGCAGCGAAGTCACGAGGGAGCACATCCTTGTAGAAACGGGCGAGCTCCTGGGAGGCTTTGTCCTTTCCAGTCAGCGTTCCAGTGGCCGCAGCGTGTTCCTTCCGGGCTGCGTTCAGCGACTGAGCCGCAGACGCATCGCGCTGAGCGATATTCGCTACGCGATCAGACAACGGCCGCACGATCACGGCATACACGACGATGTTCACGACCAGCGCGATCGCCAGCGGCAGGACCAGACGCCGGTGCTCGCGGAGAACGCGTTGGCCAAGAGTGCTCTGGCTCACGGCGTCGTCTCCTTGCGCGACGACGGAGTGTAGGTCGCCTCGAGCGTCGCGGCGATGATGTCGTTCTCCATCACCGTTTCGTTGCCCGGCCTGACGTCATGAAAGGCGCCCGTCTTCTCCAGCGCCTCGATGAACTTGTCCAGGTCCTCGATCGTCCGCGACTCGGCGCCGATGAGTACCACCTGACGACCGGCCTGCTGCTGCACCGAGGTAATGCGGACATCCGCTGGCAGCGTCCCCTCGAAATGCGAGAAGACATCCGTCCACGAGAAGGTCCGCTGGTCGATAATCGCGTTGGCTTCGCGCGCGGCCTTGTCCACGACGGCGAGCTCTTTTTGATCGACACGGGCCAGGGTCTGCACGGCTTCCGCACGGAGTCGCGCGGCCTCCCGCTCCGACGCCGCCGCCTTTGCGCCGAGGGTGCGCTGACTGGTGGTGAGGCGAACCAGCTGGACGACGTTGTACGCCGTAATCGCCACGACAACGGCCGCCAACACGCCCAAGATCGCGTGCACTGCTCGAGCGTTGTAGAACGGCCGCGTTGAAAGGTTCGTTCGGATCACGCGGCCACCGTCTCTTTTCTGCTCCGGAGCAACATACCCACCAGCGGCGCCAGTGCCGCACCCTGCCGGGGCGTCACGGAAATCCGGTCTACAAGCGGCGCTATCGTCGTTGGATCGAGCGGCTCAACGAGTGTGGCCAGCCGCGCCTCGATCTCTGCGATTGCGACCTCAACTTCGCCGGAGAGCCGGCCGCGTCCTCCAGCAAAGACACGCGACAGTCCGCGACCCGACAAACGGTCCTGGTAATACATCGCAGTCTGGTGCACGACGTCCGCCAGCGGCTCCGGATCCCCTTCTGCGCGATTTCTGAAGAAGATCAAATCGCTGCCGCGCATGATGGCGATCGACGTGTATTCGGGACGAATGTGCACGATGAGCCAATCACCTGTCGGCGCGCCACTGGCCAGATACAGGTTCGCAACGCTCAACGTGGCCAGATCAACAAGGCCTGCGTGGATGCCGACCTCGTCACAGACGTCTTCGTACTCGGCAACCACGTCACGCCGCGCAGCAACGACGATGAACTCACCACCCGTTCCCGCGCGCACACCGGGCGAGTGCGTGATCGACGCCTCTTCGACACTGAACGGCAGCGACTTCTTTATCTGCCACTGAATCAACTGGTCGAGATCATCTCGACGGGACGGAACCTGATCAAACCGCACGAGAGCCACGCGCGCGGCAACGTCCGGGATCACGAGACCAGCGCGCCCGGGACGATGCCCCGCGCGCTCGCACGCGCTCCGCAGCGCCTGCACGACCGCTCCCCGGTCGACGATGTTGTGTCCGACGAGCGCCGGAGTCACCGCCCCGGCCGGCAACTCCGCGGATCCGTACGCATGAATAACGGCCTCGGAGCCTCGCGACCCGAGTGCGGCGATGGACACCGCGTCGGGCGCGATCTCGATCGCCGCCTCGGGTGCCGAGCTGGCCAGCCAGGAGTGAAAGCTCATTCGACGAACGTCACCTTATTGATCTCCCGGAGCGTAGTCAGCCCGGTGAGCACCTTTTCAACCGCAGACTCCCGGAGGAATCGCATCCCCTCTTCGTGTGCGGTCTTCTTGATTTCGGACGTCGGGCGCCTGTCGAGGATCATCTCGCGGACGGGATCGGACAGATTCAGCAGCTCGCAGATCGCGGTGCGACCTTTGAAACCTGTGCCGCCGCATTCGATGCATCCCGCGCCTTCATAGAACCGCTGCGTGTGCGCGAGGTCCGCCGAAAGCCCCGACTCTTCGAGCAGCCGCGGGTCGACACGCGCCGGCCGCTTGCAGTGGCCGCAGATGAGACGCACGAGCCGCTGCGCCATGACGCAGTTCAGCGCAGACACGAACTGGTACGGTTCCACGCCCATGTTGAGGAACCGTCCGAGCACGTCCACAACGTTGTTCGCGTGGACGGTGGTGAACACGAGGTGACCGGTCAAAGCCGACTGAATCGCAATCTGCGCTGTCTCCGGGTCGCGGATCTCACCGACCATGATCTTGTCCGGGTCGTGCCGCAGGATCGACCGTAGTCCGCGCGCAAACGTCAGCCCCTTCTTCTCGTTGATCGGAATCTGCGTAATGCCGCGCAGCTGGTACTCGACCGGATCTTCGATGGTGATGATCTTGTCCTCGATGGACTTGATCTCCGACAGCGCGGCGTAGAGGGTGGTCGTCTTGCCGGATCCGGTCGGACCGGTCACCAGCACCATACCGTACGGCTCGTGGATGTACTTGCGGAAGCGCTGCAGCTCCTGAGCCGGAAAGCCAAGGATGTCCAGCGTGAGTTCCGTGAACTGCTCGCTGATCGACTCCTTGTCGAGAATGCGGATCACTGCATCTTCGCCGTGAACGCTGGGCATGATTGAGACGCGGAAGTCGATCGTCTTCCCGGGCATCCGCACCTTGAACCGGCCGTCCTGCGGAATCCGCTTTTCCGCGATATCCAGTTCCGCCATCACCTTGATGCGCGATATCACGGAACTGTGAAACTGACGCGCAATGGGGCGCATCGCCGGTTGCAGCACGCCATCGATGCGGTACTTGACGTGCACCGCGTCATCGCCCGTCTCGATATGGATGTCGCTGGCGCGTCGCTGGATGGCCGTGTAGATCGTCGAATCGACGAGGCGGATGATCGGATTCATGTCGCCCGTCGTCAGCTTCTCGACGGTGAGACTGTCCTCCCCTATTTCCTCGTCTTTGAGGACCTGCAGCTGGAAGCCATCGACGGCATCCTCGAGGACGCGCTGTGAGCTTTCACTCTTCTTCAGGATCGACTGGATCGCCGAGGCGGCACCGACGGTCACCCGAATCGGCGTCCGCAAGACGGCGGACAGCTCATCGATCAGCGGCAGATCCGCCGGATCGGACACGACGATCACGAGCGCTGTGCCTTCGCGGCGAAGCGGCACGAATCCGTACCGCAGCATCAGATCAGCGGGAATCGACCGGAACAGTTCCTGATCGATCCGGAATTCGTCCATGTCGACGAATTCGCGCCGGTACCGCGCAGCCAGCGCCCGTGCACGAGCGACCTCCGCTGCGTGGTCGTCCGCGGGGGGCGCGACGCTCAGGGCGTTCTCTTTTGTATCAGGCGTCGCCATAGCGTTATTGCGTCGCTCCCACGACGGAGCTCAGTTCGAACAAGGGCATGTAAAGCGCCAGCACCACCACCGCGATGATCACGCCCATGATGACCAGCAGCACCGGCTCGACAAGGGTGATGAAGCGCGAGACCTCAGTCTCGATCTCTTCGTCATAGAAGTCAGCCAGGCTGTTCAGCATCTCCTGAAGAGCGCCCGTGGACTCGCCCACTTCGACCATCTTCACCGCCACGTCTGGAAAAGACGCGCGTTCCCGCAGAGCCGCCGCAAAGCTTTGCCCTTCCTGGACGCGACCGCGTACATCGTCCAACTCACGCGCCAGGTAACGGTTCGACATCGACCGTCCGCTGATCTCGATGGCATTGACCAGCGGAATGCCGCCGCCCAGCAACGTGGCAAGCGTTCGCGCGACCTGCGCCGTCGCGAACTTTCGTATCGCCTCGCCGACCCAGGGCAGCGTCAGGAGCATGCGATGAAACACCGGACGTTGCGCCGGATGCCGGACCCACAGAGTGATGCCGACGACGACTCCGACGACCGACACCAGTATCAGCCACACATTCGCGACCACCGCATTGGAAATCGCGACGATGATCCGGGTCGACAGCGGCAGCGGCCGACCGAAGTTCCCATAGAAATCCGAAAATGCGGGAACCACCCTCAGCACGATGATGCCGATGAGGACCAGCATCATCGTCACGAGGATGGCCGGATAAATCAGCGCGGAGATCGTTCGCTTGCGGACCGCGCCGATCACTTTCTCGTACGCCACGTACCGTCGGATGACCGAATCCAGATTGCCGCTTCGTTCCCCGGCCATCAGCGAGGCGGCATAAACCGGCGGAAACAGGCTCCCGTGTTCGGCGAACGCGTCCGAGAGCGAGGTGCCGGCCTTGACCTTTTCGTAGATGGCGTCGAGGACTGCCTTGAAGGTCAGATTCGAGACGCGCTGACGCAGGATATCGAGCGACTGCACGAGCGGCATGCCCGCTTTGAGCAGCGTCGCCAGTTCCTGGTTGAAGACCAGGAATTCCTGGCGACTGATTCGTCCCCGACCGCCCGCCGTAAGAGTAATAGCCTGCAGCCCGCTCCGGCGCTGCAGTGACAGGATGTAAAGACCCTTCTCTTCCAGCTCGCGGCGCAGCCGATCTTCGCTGTCGGCGACATAGATCCCTTCGAGGATCTCGCCGCCAGGCGTGCCGAGTCTGCACCGGAACTCCATGGTTATGTTTAGGTTAGACGGAGAAGAAGCTGCATCGGCTTGAAAGACACCCCTACTCCGCCCCTACGCCTATCTATTTCGGCTGAATGCAGGCCTGGAACACCCCGCGAGCCCGGAGCGTGCGCATCGAAATGATACTATCGCCGCACATTGGCATCTGAAGCGCTCGGGATGGTCGAGACCCGCGGCCTCATCGGTTCTGTTGAGGCTGCCGACGCAATGGTGAAGGCGGCGAACGTCGTGCTCGTCGCCAAGGAATACATTGGAGCCGGTTACGTCACCGTCCTGGTGCGCGGCGATGTCGGCGCCGTGAAGGCCGCGACCGACGCCGGCGCCGCCGCTGCGCGCCGTGTCGGCGAACTCATCTCCGTGCACGTCATTCCGCGGCCTCACGCTGAAGTCGAACGAATCCTGCCTAAAGGGTAGCAACCACGTCGATGGCTGGCTCAGGTTCCGCGCCGCAGACGGACAAAGACCTGGCGTCGATTGCTGAAGCGCGCGCGCTCGCGCGCAACGCCAGACAGGCACAGGCGCCGCTCGCCGAGCTCTCGCAGGAACAGATCGACGCGATTGTAAGCGCGATGGCGGACACGGTCACACCTCACGCGGAGGCGCTCGCGCGCCTTGCCGTGGAAGAGACCGGCTACGGAGTCATCGAGGACAAGATCCAGAAGAACCTCTTTGGCTCGCGGCAGGTGTACGAGTTCATCCGGCCAATGCGAACGGTTGGAGTAGTCAACCGTCTCGAAGACCGCAAGATCATCGAAATCGCCGAGCCCTTTGGCGTCATCGCGGCGATCGTTCCCTCCACGAACCCTACATCCACAGCGATCTATAAGGTCCTCATCGCGCTGAAGGCGCGCTGTCCGATCGTCATCAGTCCACATCCGTCAGCGACCAGGTGCATCACCAGAGCCGTGGAGTTGATGGCCGAAGCAGCCACCAGGGCAGGCGCGCCAGCCGGCAGCGTCGGGTGGATGAAGACGGTCACGCTGGAGGGTACTCAGGAATTGATGAAGGCCCGCGAGGTGGCCGTGATCCTGGCCACCGGCGGTATGGGCCTCGTGCGGGCTGCGTATAGCGCTGGCAAACCGGCGTATGGCGTCGGTCCCGGCAACGCGCCGTGTTACATCGAACGCTCGGCCGACCTGGCGAAGGCCGCCCGCGACATCATGATCGGCAAGACGTTCGACAACGGCCTGCTCTGCTCGTCACCGAACTCTGTCGTAGTGGACGAAGCAGTCGCAGAAGAGGCGAGGCGGCAGTTCCAGGCTCTCGGCGCATATTTCATGACCGAGTCGGAGAGCGACGCGCTCGCACGAATTCTCGTCACGGCACAGCGGCTTCCAAATCCTGCGCTCGTCGGCAAGTCTGCGGCTCTCATCGCAGACAAAGCTGGCCTGACCGTACCGGCCGGAACCAAGGTTCTCATCGCACCGCTGGCCGGCGTCGGACGGGATTATCCGCTCTCCATCGAGAAGCTGTGTCCAGTGCTGTCGTGGTACGTCGTCAGCGACTGGCGTCAGGGCTGCGAGCGCTGCATCGAAATCCTGCGGTACGGCGGCATGGGCCACACGATGGCCATCCATTCAGAGAATCAGGATGTGATCCTGCAATTCGGCCTGAAGAAGCCCGCGTTTCGGATTTGCGTCAACACGCCGACGACGCATGGATCGATAGGCCTCACTACGGGGCTCGACCCTGCCATGACGCTTGGATGTGGCGGCTGGGGCGGCAACATCACGTCGGACAACATCTCGCCTCGCCATCTCCTCAATATCAAGCGCCTGACGTACGAAATGCGCCCCGCGGCTCTCTCGGCAACCATGGCGGCGAACGGTGCGCCGACGCGCCCCGCGATGGGCAATCCGGCAGTAATGCTGACTCCCCTTCCGAAAGCGCCAGTAGCCGTTGAATCGCGAGGGGTGTCCGCGCAGGCACTGACTGCACGAATCGACGCGTTCCTGGCTTCACGGGGATTCAGAGCCGCCTCCGACAGGTCCGAGCGTTCCGCCGGAACGCCCTTACCAGCGCGCGATGCGGCCGCGACCGACCAGGTGCCGGCAGAGTTCGTCTGCGAGGACGACGTGCGGGCGGCGCTCGGCGAAGGCCGGAAGTTAGTGATCGGGGAGAAAACGATCATCACCCCATCCGCGCGAGACCTCGGCGACTCAAACAAGGTGTTTGTGCAGGCTTCCTGGGGTCGCTGACGAGCGCTGGCGAAGCCCCGCCCAACGGTCGATACAATTCACGGGCGGGCTCACGTCTGCCCGCAATTGCTGAGCCCGTTGGACTTATTGTTGACCCGCAAATTTCACGAATGGTAGAGTACGCCCCAATGCGGAAGGCACAGAAAACGCCGCAAGGTCCAACCACGGAGCGTCTCCGATTCGGCATTGCTGCCGCATTGGGTCTCTTTCTCCTGTGTTCAGCGCCTGCGATGGCGCTCGCACAGTCTGCCGGTTCGGGTACTTCTTCTGTCGCTTCCGCCCCGATTCCAGGGGATGCCGTCTCCGAGCTGATCGCGCTTTCGACGTCTCACTTCGAGGCCGGCCAGCGCGAACTGCGAGAGGGCCATCTCGAGATGGCGAAGGCGGAGTTCAACAAGTCGCTCGAGGTGCTGCTGGAGTCGCGCTTCGGCGCCCGGACGGTTCCACGAATTCGCGAGCACTTCGATCGGCTGGTTGAGCGCATCAGCGCCTATGAGCTCACAGCCCTCGCTCAGGGCGACGGCTTCACCGAAAAGAGATACGAGCCGGCAACGATCGATGACCTCCTGACGATTTCCACCTTCGAGCAGCCGCCCGCGACGCCGGAAACGAAGCGGGCTGTCTCGGACGACCTCCAGGAAACTCCGCACGATATCGACATCCCGTTGAATGGGAGAGTGCTTCAGTACGTCCAGTTGTTCAGCGGGCGTCTGAAGAGCTACCTCGAAGACGGCCTGAGCCGCGGCGTGCAGTATCTGCCGATGATCCAGGAGGTCTTTCGTGCCGAGGGACTGCCTCTCGACCTGGCGTACGTGCCTCTGATCGAGAGCGCGTTTAAACCCAGCGCGTTATCAAAGGCCAAAGCCAAGGGAATCTGGCAGTTCATGCGCGGCACCGCGCTCGAGAACGGGCTGCAGCACGACTGGTACATCGACGAACGCGCGGATCCGGAGAAAGCCACGCGGGCGGCCGCAAAGTATCTGACAACGCTCCACAACATGTTCGGCGACTGGCACCTTGCGCTGGCGTCGTATAACGGCGGTCCGGGACGCGTCCAGCGCGCCGTGAAGCGATCGAAGCGCACCGATTTCTGGCAGTTGTCGGCGTCGTCCCGATACCTGCCCCGCGAGACGCGCGACTACGTGCCGCTGATCCTCGCCGCCATTGTTATCGCCCGGAACCCGGCTCAGTACGGGTTGGCCATCGTCGAGCCGGAGCTCCCGCAGACCGAACGAGTCACGGTCTACGGCCCAATCGATCTGCGGAAAGTTGCCGAGTGGGCGGGAGTACCCGCCGAAGTCATCCAGGACCTCAATCCGGAGCTGCGGCGGTGGACAACACCAGTGCGGGCAACGGACTATACGTTGACGGTCCCACAAGGAACGGGCGCTCGGATCCTTGCAGCAATGGGGACGGCCGAGCCCGAGGATCTGGTCTCGTTCAACCGGTACACGGTGAAGAAAGGCGAGACGATCCAGACGATTGCCAAGAAGCTCAAAGTCAGCCGCACCGATCTTGCCGAAGCGAACTACCTGAGCACGAAGGCACGGTTGGACGCCGGCCAGCAGCTGATCATCCCGCGCGCCCCGACGACGATGCTGGCCGCACGAACTGACACTCCTGCCCCGGTCGCAGAATCTCGCTCCGTCGACGCTGTCGCAGCCAGCAACGTTCGCCCGCCTGTCGTTCAGAACGCGTCGGCGGCGAGCGGCGTCACGCGACTGACGCACAAGGTGAGGCGCGGTGAAACGCTCTTCTCGATTGCAAACCTGTATCAGACGACGGTTGCGGCGCTGAAGCAATGGAACCGCATCAGCGGTAGCGCCATCAAGATCGGCCAGCGCCTCACGATCCTTCGATCCGGCTCCGCCACAAATTAGATCTGCGTACTTCGGGATGTGCGCTGATCGCAGGAACTGCGATCCCTCGCCACGTCGCCTTGGGAAAAGCTCCGCCAAACGCGCGGTTCTGCGATAGCACGCACACGCGTCGGCTCTTGCAGTGATGAGGGCCAGTTGCTGGCCATGTTGCGAAGCGCCGCCGTATTTGGAGTCGACGCCTATCCCGTCGACGTCGAAGTGGACGTCTCGTTCGGGCTTCCCCACTTCACTATGGTGGGACTCCCGGACGCGACCGTCCGCGAAAGCCGCGACCGCGTGCGGTCGGCGATCCGCAATTCCGGCTTCGACTTCCCTCACCACCGCATCACCGTCAACCTCGCACCTGCGGACGTCCGCAAGGCCGGATCGTCGTTCGACCTGCCGATCGCGCTCGGCCTGCTCGCGGTCTCGGGCTCCCTGACGCGCCGATCGGTGACCGACACCATCGTCGTCGGCGAGCTCTCGCTCGATGGCGGGATCAACGGAATCCGCGGCGTTCTTCCGATCGCCATCGCGGCGCGCCGCCTTGGCCTGAGGCGGCTCCTGCTCCCACCGCAGAACGCAGCGGAGGCATGCGTCGTCGAAGGGCTGGAAGTCTGTCTGGTTCGGTCGCTGCCGGACGCCGTCGAGGCCCTGAACCGGCCTGATGAAGCGCCGCTCGCCCAGCCAGTGGAGACCGCCGCACCACCACCGTCAATCGAGGACGGGGATCTCGCCGATGTCCGGGGGCAACTCTTCGCGCGCCGCGCACTGGAAGTCGCGGCGGCTGGCGGGCACAACCTGCTGCTGACGGGCCCGCCCGGCGCGGGCAAAACGATGATGGCGCGGCGCCTGGGCACAATCCTGCCTCCGCTCACGTTCGATGAGGCCTTGGAATGCACCGCGATTCACTCGGTTGCTGGCACGCTTCCTCAGGGCACCGGCCTGCTCGCGCATCGACCCTTTCGCGCGCCGCATCACACGATCTCGAATGTTGCGCTCGTCGGCGGAGGCGCGATCCCTAGACCAGGTGAAATCTCACTCGCACACAACGGTGTGCTCTTCCTCGATGAGATGCCCGAGTTTGACCGACGGGTACTCGAGGTCCTGCGGCAACCGCTCGAGGAAGGCCGCGTCACGATCGCCCGCGCGGCTCGTACTGCGGTCTTTCCGGCCAGGTTCGTCCTCGTCGCCGCAATGAACCCGTGTCCCTGTGGCTTCAGCGGTGACGACCGACGGTCGTGCCGCTGCACGCCCGCACAGATTGCGCGTTATCGGGGACGGCTCTCTGGTCCGCTTCGCGATCGAATCGACCTCATCGTCGAGGTCCCTGCCGTGCCCGTTGCGGCCATCACAGAAGCGGCGCCGGGCGAGGACTCCGCCATCGTCCGTCAGCGCGTTTGCGCCGCACGCGTACGGCAACAGGGGAGACGGCCGGCGACCGGTGCTCGAACGAATGCTGAATTGCGCGGACGCGCTGGGGGCCATGCGTGCCGTCCCGACATCGCGGGTCGCGACCTGCTGAAGCGAGCGGTAGAGCGATTCGGACTGAGCGCACGCGGCTACGACCGCGTGCTGAAAGTCGCTCGAACCATCGCCGACCTTGGCGAGATGGAGCGCATAGGCGCTGATCACGTGGCGGAAGCGCTGCAGTACAGGCTGGTGGAGTGAGCCGGGCGGAAGACGGGGTGACGTATGGAGACAGGCATCGGGCGCCGGATGTTCGTTGGGAGCATCGTGGCGGCCCTTCCAGTAGTGGCGTCGCGGGGACGCCTTGCGGCGCAAGCGGGCGCCACCGCAGCACACGCCCATCTCGAGGGCGTGACTGTCGATCCAGTTCTCGAACACATCGCACGGCAGCTTGCAACGAGTCACAACGCTATGCGCCGCGACCCGCGCGGCGAGCATCTGCGCGCATTTGCCGCGCACCTTCGAACGCTGACCGTTTACGGACGCCAGACGGGTCTCGATGAACGGGTCAAGTCGCAAGTCGCTGCCCTCGTTGCGCGCGACGGTCGCTACAACGTGATGTATCTGGAGCCGGACTACGAGCATCTGCGGTCCGAGTTGCGCGCCTATGGGGCGCAGCCCGACGAGCAGCTCCTCAAGGCTGCCGTGACGATCGACTACGCCGCGCGCGGGGCTGCACTTGATTCGTTGTTGCAGTCAGGCATCTCAGGACGATGGGAACGACTCGCCGCTACCCTGGATCGCCTTGCGCCCGAGGTCGATCGAAGAGGCGGTGGCGTTGTCCGCGTGAGCCGTCAGACTGAAGCGGACTACTGGGAGGGCTACTGCAAGCAACTCTGGAGCGAGTACTCGGAGGTTCAGTGGCTGACTGGCCCGATATGCGCGTCAGCTCTGATTCCAGTAATCGGGGTCGCGTTCGCACCGCTGTGCATCGCTCACCAGCTCGCCGCAACGATGCTGGCGCTGGTGTACGGCGTCTACTGCTACAACGTTCGCTATTAGTTCAATGGACACTGCACCTCGCCTTCGCTTTGGTGTGACATTCACGCTGTCGCTGATCGTGTCCTGGACATTTGCGACCGGCGTACTTGCGCTGGCCGGATGGACTGACTCGCACACGCCGCAACATTTCACGACGTGGGTCTCCCTGTGGGTCTTCACCGTTGCCATCCCGACGGTACAGGCACTGCGCATTCACCGGCGACTTGGCGAGGTGCTTCAGGACTGTGCGATGACCTCACCACAGGTTCGTCGCGACCTCGCACACGCACGCTTCGTCATCGTGATGTGTGGATCGATGACCGTGCTGCTTGTCGTGGGACTCCATTTCGGACGGTAGACCAGAACGTCGATTTATCGCCTCCAATCGGGAACAACGATGACACACACCCTACTCGTCGCCTCGCTGCTCCTCTTCGTGTCGCCGGCCTACGCCGATCTCCGCGTCACCACGCACGTCGACGTGCGCCGCGTTGAAGGATCGGGCCCCGGAAAGGGTCCGGATATCGCCGCGTTGATGCAGATGTTGATGCCTCCCGGTGATGCCGTGACCTTCGTGGGCACCGATGCCATCCGGATCGAACAATCGCGTGAAGGCAAGACGGTCATCATCCTGCTGCGCTCCGACGGGCAGACGATCCTTGATCCAGACGCACAAACTTACACGCGACTACCGGAACTGGGCAACGTGCTCAAAGAGGCAGCCGCACAGCCACCTCCGACTTTCAGGCGGACCGGGGACTTTGCAATGATCCACGGCGTCCGCGCCGAGCGAGTCGAAGTCACAATGCTTGTGACGCTCCCCGTTATTCCACCGCCTGGCTTTCCCACCGTCCTGACAATGACGGGAGAAATCTGGCTTTCCGATGCGTTCAAGACGTACAGTCCCGGACTGCAAAAAGCTCTCGGGCTGGCTGGCCGTCTCCCCACCACGGGACTGGAGGGAATGGTTCTGCGGCAGATTCTGCGCAGTGCAGAGTTCGGCTATGAAGTGGAGAGCACGGTGACAGACTTGAGCGACGCTCCGATCGCTCCCGCGATGTTCAGCATCCCGGAGGGGTACCGCGAAATCTCGGGTATCGGCTTGCGGTAGATCGATTCATGCGGCCGGTGCGCCGGCCACGCCGGGTTCGGGACGACGCGCGTCCACCAATAGCTTGATGATCGTGGCGCCGACGATGACGGCGCCACCGATCATCGTCCAGCGGCCAGGCTCTTCGCCCCGGATGATCCACGTCCAGACCGGGTTCAGCACCGGCTCGAGGAGGAGTAGAAGTGAAATCTCCAACGCCGGCAAATGACGAATGGCACCCGCGAGACAAATGTAGGCGAGACCGATCTGGAACACTCCCAGATAGACCAGGGTGAGCCACTCTCCTGCGGTCGCACGCGGAAACGGCAGCGCAAACGGCAGGGCGACCAGAACCGCCAGTACATTTCCCGCCACGACGGGAGCAACCGCATCGGTAGAGTTCGCGTCACCGCGCCCGATGATTCTGAGGGCAACAAGCGTCAGCGCCCACGCTAGTCCCGATGCGGCGCCGAGCCAGGTGCCGAGCGCGGGATTCGACGCCGTCGCCGTCGCGCCCGGTGTACCGGCGAAGCAGAAGACCAGTCCCGTAGCGATTGCGGCAAGGTACAGAACGTCCCTGAGGTGAACCCGCTCACGCAGAACAAGCGGCGCGAGAAGCAGGAGATACAACGGCGCGGTGGATTGGAGAAAGATCGCGTTCGCTGCGGTCGTGAGCTTCGTGGCACCCACGAACAGCGAGAGGGTCGCGGCATAGACCAGACCGGCAGCGAGCGTCCCTGGCGTCCATCGAACGCGGCCCCGCAACCAGAGCAACAGGGCGACGGCTGCAATCCCCGACCTGACGCAGGAAACCTGCGCGGCGCTGAAGGCCTCGACTTTGATCCCTGCCCCGCCCGTGGAAAACAACACGGCAGCAGCGACGGCCTGCAGTCGAGCTGCATTTCGCTCGGTGTTCGCCATATAACGTTTAATGTAGAGGCCTTCCCAATCGCTGTGTTACCCTGCTTCAACGTTTCTGTCCAGAAACGCATTGTTTCCAGGAGTCTGTGGGCCCGCCTCGTCGCGGGGCCGAGTTCAAGATGCCATCACGGCGTTACACGATTCTGATCGCTGATCGCACCTCGGGCGTTGTCCGCCGGGTGACGATCTCCGCGCGACCCGCCGTCGCCGTGGCCTGCGCGCTCGTGACGTTGCCGGTGCTCATCGGTATTGGCGCCGCCTGGAAGGCAAAGAGCGAAGTCGCCTCGTTGTACTCGAGCAACCGATCCCTCGAGGCTGAAAACTCCAATTACCGTGGCGCGACGGAAGCCCTCTCAGACCAGATCGAGTCGCTGCAGACAGTCGTCGCCGACCTCGGCGCGCGATCGGCGATTGATCCGGTGGCTGCTCGAGCGGTCGAAAAACTGCCCGCATTCGTCAAGAACCGCGCGATCGGCGGCGCTCAGACCGCACCGTTCGCCCAGCAGGCAGCGAAGACCTTCTCCGCGCTTGCCGCGCCGGAAGATACTTTCGGCCTTTTGCGAAACGTCCTCGAGGGACTTCAGAACCGGCTGCACGACGTCCGCTACATGGTCGAGCGCCGCAATGCGCTGGCCGACGCGACGCCCTCGATTTGGCCAGCACACGGATGGCTCACGTCACGCATGGGCAACCGTCAGGATCCGATGACCGGCGGCGACGACTTCCACGCCGGACTGGACATCGCTGGCGAGAAGGGCCAGCCGATTTACGCCACTGCCTCCGGGCGCGTGACACAGGCCGAGTATCAAGGCGGCTACGGCAATCTCGTCGTCGTGGACCACGGGTTCGGCCTCGAAACGAAATACGGCCACCTGTCGTCCTTCTCGGTCAAGCCTGGACAAACGGTTAAACGCGGTGACGTTCTCGGACGCCTCGGCGCAACCGGACGCGCCACAGGCTATCACCTCCACTACGAAGTTCGCGCCAACGGCCGTCTCCTCAATCCGCTGCAACTGCTTACTCAGCAGAAGCCGCGCGATCAGTAGCCTCCCCTAACCCGTCCGCCGAGATTCGGACACTCACAATCTCGTTTCCTTGCTGATCGTGTAGCCGTGGGCTACGATCAGTAGATTATTCACTCGCATCAGCCTCGACCTACAGCTGAATGATCGGTCAACTACTCGCCAAGGTCATCGGCACCCAGAACGATCGGGAAATCAAGCGGTTGCGTCCGCTCGTCGCGGAAATCAACGCGCTCGAGCCGTCGATTCAGCAACTCACCGACGAACAACTTCGCGCGAAGACCGCCGAGTTCAAGCAGCGCGTCGCCGAAGGCGCGACGATCGACGATCTGCTGCCGGAGGCGTTTGCGGTGGGTCGCGAGGCTGGCAAGCGCGTGCTGAACATGCGCCATTTCGACGTTCAGCTCATCGGCGGCATGGTGCTGAACAGCGGGCGCATCGCCGAGATGAAGACCGGCGAAGGCAAGACGCTGGTCGCCACACTTCCTGCCTACCTGAATGCGCTCCAGGGCAAGGGCGTTCACGTGGTGACCGTGAACGATTACCTGGCACGGCGCGACTCGGAATGGATGGGACGTCTCTACCGATTCCTCGGCATGAGTGTCGGTGTCATCCAGCACGAGCTCACCGACCAGCAGCGCCAGGTCGCCTACGGAGCCGACATCACCTACGGCACCAACAACGAGTTCGGCTTCGACTATCTGCGCGACAACATGAAGTTCGACTTCGCGTCGATGGTTCAGCGAGAGCACCATTACGCCATCGTGGACGAAGTGGACAGCATCCTGATCGACGAAGCACGAACGCCGCTGATCATTTCGGGCCCGGCCGAAGAGTCCACGGACCTCTACTACGAGGTCGACCGCATCATTCCGAAACTGAAACCGGGAGCGGTAACGCGCGGGGACGTCAAAGCGGAAGAACGTGAGCAGCTTGAAGCCACTGGCGACTACATCGTCGACGAGAAGCACAAGACGGTGACGCTGACAGAGTCGGGCATGGCCAAGGCGGAGCAGATGCTCCAGCACCGGGTCGTGCCGGAGTCGAACGGCCTCTACGACCCCGTCAACATGCCACTGCTCCACCACATTCATCAGGGGTTGCGGGCACATACGCTCTTCAGGCTCGACGTCGACTACATGATCAAGGACGGTCAGGTGGTCATCGTCGACGAGTTCACCGGCCGGCTGATGCCGGGGCGCCGCTGGAGCGACGGGCTGCACCAGGCGGTCGAGGCGAAGGAGAAGGTCAAAATCGAGCGCGAAAACCAGACGCTCGCGACCATCACCTTCCAGAACTACTTCCGCAAATACAAGAAGCTGTCGGGCATGACCGGGACGGCTGAAACAGAGGCGGCGGAGTTCGGGAAGATCTACAACCTCGACGTCAACGTCATGCCGACGAACCGCCCGATGGTCCGGATCGAGAATCCTGATCTCGTCTACCGGACCGGTGGTGAGAAGTTCGACGCGATCGTCAGCGACATCCTGGAGCAGCAGAAGACCGGCCGGCCGACGCTTGTCGGCACCGTCTCCATCGAGAAGTCAGAGCGGCTGTCGACCCTTCTGCGAAAGCGCGGCATCAAGCACGTCGTCCTGAACGCCAAGTACCACGCTCAGGAAGCAGAAATCGTCGCTCAGGCCGGCCGGAAGGGCACCGTCACCATCGCCACGAACATGGCGGGCCGCGGCACGGACATTCTGCTTGGCGGTAATGCCGAACACATGGCGCGACAGCAGATGCTCGCCGAAGAGATCGCTGAGAAGCTGCCGAAGGGCGAAGAGAAGTTCGTGGACGACGATCAGTTCGTCTACTTCTTCCACGTCGACGGCTTCTATCGCGTGCCGCGGCTTGAATGGGAGCGGATCTACTCCCACTTCAAGCGGCAGGCAGACGCAGAACACGACGAAGTCGTCAGGCTCGGTGGCCTTCACATCCTCGGCACCGAACGCCATGAGGCCAGACGTATCGACAATCAGCTCCGCGGCCGCGCCGGTCGTCAGGGCGATCCGGGTTCGTCACGCTTCTATCTCTCGCTCGAAGACGACCTGATGCGCATCTTCGGGTCGGATCGCATCGCCGGCCTGATGCAGCGTCTGGGCATGGAAGAAGGCGTGCCCATCGAGCACAACATGGTCTCGCGCGCGATCGAACGTGCCCAGAAGCAGGTCGAGGCACAGAACTTCTCAGTCCGCAAACATCTCCTCGAGTACGACGATGTGATGAACAAGCAGCGTGAGAGCGTGTACACGCTGCGCCGGGAGATTCTCGAGGGCAAGGTTCATATCACCGAGGATGAAATCGCCGGTACTCACGAGTACGTCCTGGCCCTCGCGGAAGACATCCTCGAGGATCAAATCGACCGCTTTGCCGGCGAGAAGCTCGACGTCGACGAGTGGGACATCCCGGCCCTGATCCGGGAAGCCTCGCGCGTGTTCGGGCTTGATCCCGCCGTCCTCGAGAAGCTGGATCTCAACACCAAGAGCCCCGACGAGATCGGCGACGCCATCTGGGCCGTGGCCAAGAACAGCTACGAGGAGAAGGATCGGCTCGTCGGCGGCGAATTGCTGCGGCGCGTCGAGCGCGATCTGATGCTGCAGATCGTCGACCACCAGTGGAAGGACCACCTCTACTCACTCGACCATCTGAAGGAAGGCATCGGGCTCCGCGGCTACGGTCAGCGCGACCCGCTCGTCGAGTACAAGAAAGAAAGCTATGCGCTGTTCACGGACATGAAAGAGCGCATCGAAGAGGAGATCGTCCGCACGCTGTTCTGGCTGCGTCCAGTGCTCAACGAAGAGGCCCCCGCCGTGCCACGCGCGCGCCGGGCCCAGCAGATGACGCTGAACAACCCGGGCGCGGAAGTCATACCGGCGTTTGCGAACAATCGTTCGCCGGCCCCCATGGCGGAGAGCGACGTGCCCATCCCGAGCGGGCCAGGCGGGCCGACTCCCGCGCGAACGGGCGGTGACGATGTCATCAAGACGTTCAAGCGGGAAGAACCAAAGGTCGGCAGAAACGATCCCTGTCCGTGCGGTAGCGGCCGGAAATACAAGAAGTGTCACGGAGCAGCAGCCTGATTCGCCTGAGGGCGGGGCAAGTGCGAGGACTGAATGGAAGTTAAGACACGAGAGCTGACGCTGTCGGAGATCGACACCGGCATCGTCACCGCGCTGACGTTCGACGACGTATTGCTGGTACCGCAGCACTCGACGATCGTGCCGACGCAGGTCGATGTCTCGACCAGGTTTACACGAAACATCCGGTTGAACGTGCCACTCGTCAGCGCCGCCATGGATACCGTGACGGAATCCGCGCTGGCCATCGCGATGGCCCAGCTCGGCGCCCTCGGCATCATCCACAAGAACTTGTCCATTGCCGAGCAGGCATCCGAAGTTGACCGCGTGAAGCGATCCGAGAGCGGCATGATCGTCAACCCGATCACGCTTGCGCCCTCGAACCGGATCTTCGAAGCCCAGGAGTTGATGACGAAGTACCGGATCTCCGGCGTGCCGATCACGGACGATGGCAGCAAGGAAGGACGCCTGGTCGGAATCCTGACGAACAGAGATCTCCGCTTCGAAACCAACGTCAATCGGCCGATCGCCGATGTGATGACGAAGGATCCGCTTTACACCGTCCCTGTCGGGACGACGCTGGACGAGGCGCGTGAGATCCTGCATCGCCACAAGGTTGAGAAGCTTCTGGTCGTCGATCAGGACTTCCGGCTGAAGGGGCTGATCACGGTCAAGGACATTCAGAAGGGCATCAAGTATCCGAACGCGTGCAAGGACGCGCTCGGCCGTCTGCGTTGCGCCGCAGCGATCGGCATCGCCGCGGACTCGGTCGAGCGGGCGACTGCGCTGGTCAACGCCGGGGTTGATGCGCTCGTTGTCGATACGGCTCACGGACACTCGCAGAACGTCATCGACATGGTGCGCCGCATTCGCCGCGAATTCCCGAACACCGATCTCGTTGCCGGCAATGTGGCCACCGCCGAAGCCACCGAGGCATTGATCGACGCCGGCGTGGACGCGGTGAAGGTCGGGATCGGGGCGGGGTCCATCTGCACCACGCGCGTCGTGGCCGGCATCGGCGTCCCAATGATCAGCTCGATCATGGACTGTGCACGCGCGGCGGCAGGATCGAACATCCCGATCATCGCCGACGGCGGCATGCGCTACTCCGGAGACATCGTCAAAGCGATCGCTGCCGGCGCCAGCTGCGCGGTGCTCGGCAACCTGTTCGCGGGCACGGATGAGAGTCCCGGGGAGCTGATCCTGTTCCAGGGCCGCAGCTACAAGGAGTATCGCGGTATGGGCTCAATCGGCGCCATGCGCCGCGGCAGTCGCGATCGCTACTTCCAGGACGAGTTTGATCTGGAAGGCGGCCGCGCCGTCGACAAGCTGGTGCCCGAGGGCATCGAAGGGCGCGTGGCGCACAAAGGGAGCGCCGCCGCGGTCATCTATCAGCTGGTGGGCGGCCTGCGCGCAGGAATGGGGTACTGCGGCAGTGCGACAATCCCCGAGCTGCAGCGAAAAGCCAAGATGATTCGTATTACGCCGGCAGGCGCGCGCGAAAGCCACGTCCACGATGTGACGATCACGAAGGAAGCGCCGAACTACCGCATGGAATAGGCCGACCTCAGGGTCGGCCTCCGCTCACCGCAGCGCAAACGCGATAATCGTCGAGCCGGACGCGACCGCGACGTACTGCTGGTTGTCGAACTGATACGTCATCGGCGACGCCTTCCACAGCTGGCTGGTCTGAAAACTCCACAGCCGCTTCCCTGTTTCAGCATCCGCAGCCGCCAGCGCCCCGCTATCGTCGCCGAAGAAGACGACGCGGCCCGCGGTACTCAGCACGCCGCCCCAGGAGTTCACCGCTCCGCTCTGCGGGACTTCCCAGGCGACCTTGCCGGTCCGAATGTCGATCGCGCGCAGCAGCCGTTGCGCCGGCTCGTTCGGCGCCTGGCGGAACGATCCGCCCATGAATCCTCTGCCTGCCGCCCATTCCTGATCGGTGCGTGTGAAGATGCCGCACTTGTCATTCGCCTGAACGTAGTAGAGATTGGTCAGCGGGTTGAACGACGAGGAGTACCAGTTCGTCGCACCATCCAACGATGGACAGACGCGCCTTCCCTCACGCGATGGCTCCAGGCCCTCCACGCGCAACGGTCGCCCGCGCGGATCCAGTCCGGTTGCCCACGTGATGTTCTTCACGAAGCCAGTGCCCAACAGGAACTCACCGGTCACGCGATCGAGCACATAGAAGAAACCGTTCCGATTCGCCTGCAACAGCAGCCGCCGCGGCTGTCCCTGCCAGGTCGTGTCCACCAGCGCAATCGGCTCCTCGGCGTCGTAGTCCCAGACGTCGTGCGGCGTGAACTGGTAATGCCATTTCAGCGCGCCCGTCCGGGCATCGAGCGCGACAACCGAGTCGGTATACAGGTTGTCGCCGATCCGATCGTCGCCGATCATGTCGGGCCCGGGATTACCGACGGTCCAGTAGACGAGGCCGAGTTGGGCGTCATAGGCGCCGGTCATCCACGTCGACCCGCCGGGATGAGCGATGCCCTTTCCCTGCCACGTCTCAGACCCACGCTCACCCGCGCCAGGGACCGTCCAGAACCGCCACACTTCCTTTCCGGTTGTCTGGTCGAACGCGGCAACAAACCCGCGGACTCCCTCGTCACCGCCTGAGGTCCCGGTGACAACCAGGTTGCCCACCGGCAACGGTGCACCAGTCGCGTTGTAGTTCTGGCGCCAGTCCGCCATCTCGGTGTCCCACAGCAGCGCACCGCTATGACGATCCAGCGCGATGATGTGCGCGTGATCGGTCACCATGAACACGCGGTCGCCAGCGACGCTGACACCACGATTCACACCACCCGCTGCGTTGCCGATCAGTCCCTTCGTGCGCGGACGCTGGTAATGCCAGATCTCGCGCCCGCTGCCCGCATCGACCGCCCACGCTTCATTCGCGCTGGTCACATACATCACGCCGCCGACCACGACCGGGGTGACCTGCAGGCGCGCGGTGTTTGCCAGGGTGAACATCCACTTCGGCGCCAGCCGATCAACGTTGCCGCGATCGATCTGCGCGAGCGTGCTGTAACGGCTGCCGTTGGGACCACCGTTGTATGACGGCCAGTCGACCTGAGAGGTCACGACGCGATACCGGTCGCCCTCAGGCCTCAGCAGATGGATGTGCTGATCGCTACCCAGCGCTTGCACGTCGGCCTGAGTCCGGTTGAGTACGAGCCCTTCGAGCGGGCGCCCGTCTGACAGCGTAAACCGTGACTTCTCTGGAACGATGTTGCTTCGTGGACGCAGTGTCCGAATGAACGCCACGAGATCGCCACCCTCGGCGTCCGTCAACGCTGCAAATGCCGGCATGCCAGCCGCGGGGAATCCGGTCCGCAGCACCGTGCGCAACTCCTCGTTCGTGCGCAGTGCCGCACGCGCAGCGATAGCCGGTCCGAGCTCGCCGCCGTTCCCGTCTGTGCCGTGGCACGATGCGCAGCGCGTCACGAAGGCCTGACGACCGGCGTCCGCACTCTGTGCCGACACCGGCGGACCGATCGCCGCCGCCGCTGCCAGCACGAACGCAATCCTAGTGGCCGTCAATTGAGAGCCTCCGCGTAGTGTCGTCGACGATGTCGATGTGAACATGACGGGCGCCTTCCAATGCATGCGTAAGCCGATCGGGCCACTCGATAGCCAGTACGCCGTCCGCGACTCCCAGCTCTTCGAGCCCCAGGTCCTCGGTGGCGGCACGATCGAGACGATAGAGATCCACGTGGTAGAGCGTCAGACGTCCGCCGCGATACTCATGCACCAGTGTGAACGTGGGACTGCTCACGTCTCCGGGATCCACTCCTAACCCCTGCGCAAGTCCGCGGACAAAGGCGGTCTTGCCAGCTCCGAGATTCCCCGATAACAGCACGACGTCGCCGGCGTTCAGCGCGGCCGCGAGCGTCCCCGCCACAGCCGCGGTTTCCTCCTCGGATGCGGTTGTGTACGCCGCCGTTGTCACTTACTCGGTCTGCTCCGACTGCCCGCGGTTCAGCAGCGCGTTGACCGCATCTCCGAGCCGATCAAGTACGTCCGTCGACGTCATCGCAATCTGGCCGTGCTCCGCCTCGGCACGATCGCCGGCGGCGCCATGCAGGAAGACGGCGAGGCGGCATGCGGCTTCCGCGTCCAGCAACTGCGCCAGCCATGCGGCGACCATGCCGGTGAGCACGTCTCCGGTTCCCGCCGTCGCCATTCCCGGATTGCCGGTTGGATTGATGAACACCCGGCCGGTCGGCGTGGCAATCACTGTCCGGTGTCCCTTCAGTACCACGTACACGTGATGGGTGGTCGCGAAGTCTGACGCGACCTGCAGCCGGTTCGCCTGGACCTCGTCGATCGTCATGCCAGCCAGCCGCGCCATCTCGCCCGGATGCGGCGTGATGATGACGTCACGATCGTCCCTGCCGAGCAGTCCGCCCGGTTCCTCGGCAAGCAGCGTCAACGCGTCCGCATCGAGTACGAGAGGCACCGTCGCGCGGTCAACGAGCGCGCGCACGAACGCCGACGCCTCGCGAGTTCTCCCGAGCCCGGGCCCGCAGGCAATGACGTCGTGCGCGAGCTCCATCACGCGGTCGACGGCGGCCGCCGCGACACAGCCGTTGGACTCGAGCAGCGGTTCCGTCATCATTTCCGGCGCCATCGAGGCTACGACCGGCAGACAGCTTGCCGGAGTCGCCACGGTGACCAGACCAGCGCCAGAGCGCAAGGCCGCCATACCGGACAGCATTGCCGCGCCGGTCTTGCCAATTGATCCCGCGATGACCGTCACGCGCCCAAAGTCGCCTTTGTGCGATTCAGCCGCTCTGGGCTCGATCAGCACCCGCAGCTGCTCCGGAGTCAGCAGATCGACGTACGGACCCTCGAGCCCTTCGACGACTTCATATGGCACTCCGATATCGGCGATCACGACGTCGCCGGCGTGTGTTTCGCCTGGGGGCAGGACCAGTGGCAGCTTCGGAGCGGCGAGTGTCACGGTCATCGCCGCGCTGACGCAATCACCGATCAGGTGTGGGGTGTCTGCAGAGAGACCGCTCGGCAGATCGACCGCCACGATTGGAATATCAGACGCGTTGACGTCGGCGAAGACGGTCTCGAGCATCCCGTTGACCGCTGCCTTGAGGCCGGTCCCGAGAATGGCGTCCACGATCAGCGTGCACTGCGAGATCTCGGAGAAATGGAGCTCCCAGCTCTGCTCGTCGCCGATCTCGACAACGGTCAGGCCGAGCCGGCCCAGGATATCGAGATTGGTCCTCGCGTCACCGCGAACGTCGCCCAGCGATCCGATGACAAACACCGCCGTGTCCACGCCGCGCTGAAGCAGCGTGCGCGCCACCACGAAGCCGTCGCCGCCGTTATTGCCCCGCCCGCACAAGACGGCCACCCGTCCAGCCAGTTGCTCCTCGTACGCCGCTTCAATGGCAGCAACGACCTGCCTGCCGGCGTTCTCCATCAGCACGAGCGATGGAATCCCGATGTCTTCGATGGTGAACCGGTCGGCCTCGCGCATTTGCGCGGCGGTGAGGATGCGCACGCTTGCGCGGAGTGTACTACAGCGATAACGTGCGAAATGAGGATCGGGAAGCGGGATCAGGGATCGGGGATCAAGGCGCGATGACAACTGCGACGATCTACGTAAACGGCCGAATCAGCGACGCCCGCGACGCCGTCGTGTCCGTGCTCGATCACGGCTTCCTGTACGGCGAGGGCGTGTACGAGACGTTGCGCACGTACAACCGACGACTGTTCCTGTTTGACCGGCACGCCCGGCGCCTCCGGCGCTCGGCATCGATGATCGCGCTCGACTTGCCGTTCAGAGACGACGATCTGCGACAGGCCATTACTGACACCATGGCGCAGGCGCCATTCGACGGCGAAGCCTACGTACGAATACTCGTGACACGTGGTGTCGGCGATCTGACCTACGACCCGAAAGCGACGCCATCGGCCACACTGGCGATCATCGTGAAGCCACACGTCGATCCTCCTGCCGCCGCATACCAGGACGGCGTCGCTGTTGCCATCGTCGACACCGTCCGGAACCATCCGGGCTCAGTGAACCCGATGATTAAGAGCAACAACCTGATGAACAACGCGCTGGCGATGCAAGAGGCCATTCGCCGCGGAGCGTTCGAGGGGGTCATGCGGAACTACCGAGGCGAGCTCACCGAGTGCACCACCGCCAACCTGTTCGTCGTCAAAGGCGGCGTTGCGCTGACGCCACCGCTCGATGCCGGACTTCTCCCCGGGATTACACGAGAGTTCGTCTTCGAGATCGGGCGAGCGATCGAGATCGAGGTTCGCGAAGCCGCACTGCGAGACGACGACCTCTATGCGGCGGACGAGGCGTTCCTGACGGGCACGACGCGGGAGGTGGTACCGGTGGTGATGGTTGACAGCCGGTCGATCGGGGATGGCCGACCGGGACCGGTCACGCTGAGGCTGCTGACCGAATTCCGACGCGCCGCACGTTCCCTTTCGTAGTGTCCGGCTTTAGCCGGACCTCGAGAGGCGTCGGCCAGACCTGACGGCCACTACGACACTTCATCGACTGGCGGGCACGAACAGAACAGATTCCGATCTCCGTACGAATTGTCGATGCGGCCGACGCTTGGCCAGAACTTCCTCGTTCGCACCCAAGGCAGCGGGAATACCGCATGCTCCCGGGAGTACGGATGCGCCCAATCCGCTGCGGCAATCGCTGTTGCCGTATGCGGCGAGTGCTTGAGCACGTTGTCGCGTGGGTCTACGGTTCCGCTCACGACCTGATCGATCTCCGTGCGAATCTGGATCATCGCGTCGCAGAACCGATCGATCTCGCCCTTGTCTTCGCTCTCAGTCGG
The DNA here is from genome assembly GCA_035647075.1 of Vicinamibacterales bacterium. Taxonomy (GTDB): domain Bacteria; phylum Acidobacteriota; class Vicinamibacteria; order Vicinamibacterales; family UBA2999; genus Gp6-AA40. The sequence goes on from DASROF010000208.1 coordinate 59,359, forward strand.
CTCCACCATCAGCGTACCGGCGACCGGGAACGAGACCGTGGGTGCGTGGAAGCCGTAGTCCATCAATCGCTTGGCCACATCCATCTCTTCGATCCCGGCCGCCTTGAACGATCGCAGATCGAAAATCAATTCGTGCGCCACGCGCCCGTTACGCCGTGTATACAGAACCGGGTAGTGCTGCTCGAGCCGAGCCTTGATGTAGTTCGCGTTCAGGATGGCGTAGCGCGTGGCATCGGTGACTCCCCTGGCGCCGAGCATCCTGATGTAGGCGTACGAGATCAGCAGGATGCTCGCACTTCCCCACGGTGCCGCCGACACTGCCGGTATCGGCTTCTCACCGCCGACGCGCACGAGCGGATGCCCTGGCAAGAACGGCGCGAGGTGTGTCGCGACGCCGATTGGTCCCATTCCGGGCCCGCCGCCACCATGAGGAATCGCAAACGTCTTGTGCAGATTCAGGTGGCACACGTCGGCGCCGATCGTCGCCGGACTCGTCAACCCGACCTGCGCGTTCATGTTGGCGCCGTCCATGTACACCTGTCCCCCGTGCTCGTGGACGATGTCGCAAATGGTTCGGATGCCGTCCTCGAATACGCCATGCGTGGACGGGTAAGTGATCATCAACGCCGCCAGCCGCTCCCGATGCTCGGTCGCCTTGCGCCGGAGGTCGTCGATGTCCACGTCGCCGGTCGGCGCTGTCGCGACCACGACCACCCGCATGCCGGCCATCGCGGCGCTCGCTGGATTCGTTCCATGGGCTGAGGCCGGAATCAGGACGACGTCACGGTGCATCTGCCCACGCCCGCGGTGATACGCGCGAATCACCATCAGGCCGGTCAATTCGCCCTGCGCGCCGGAATTCGGCTGCAGCGATACCGCAGCGAACCCGGTGATGGCGCACAGCGCCTCCTCGAGCTCGCGGACGATCTGCGCGTAACCCTGCGCCTGATCGGACGGGGCAAAGGGATGCACGCGACTGAAGTGCTCCCACGTGATCGGCAGCATCTCGGTGGCCGCGTTCAGCTTCATCGTGCACGAGCCGAGCGGAATCATCGACGTATCCAGCCCGATGTCTTTTCGCTCCAGCGCGCGGATATAGCGCATCATCTGCGTTTCGGAATGATGCGCATTGAACACGGGGTGCGTCAGGTAGGGTGTCGTGCGCCGCACCTCAGGCCACACGACGACATCGTCGGGACTCTCCTGTTCGTCGACAGTCCCGAAACCAATGCTGACATCGGGCCGAGTCCTCCCGAACAGCTTAACGATGTCCGCAAAGTCTTCCAGCGTCGTCGTCTCGTTCAAGGCGATACCGACTGTGGAATCGTCGATATAGCGGAAATTGATCCCACCCTCCAGCGCTCGCGATCGAAGAGGGGCGACGCCTCCTGGCACCTTCAGGCACAACGTGTCGAAGAACGTCGCGTTCTGCTGCGTCACGCCGAACAACTGCTTCAGAGCCGCGGCGAGTCCGCGAGCGAGATCGTGTGTCCGGGCTGCAATTTCTCGAAGGCCCTTGGGACCGTGATACACGGCGTACATGGCCGCCATATTGGCGAGGAGCGCCTGCGCCGTGCAGATGTTCGACGTCGCCTTCTCGCGGCGGATGTGCTGTTCGCGCGTTGCGAGGGCCATCCGGTAGGCGGTCTGGCCGTGCGCATCCACCGACACGCCGATCAGCCGGCCGGGCATCTGCCGGACATAGGCATTGCGCGTGGCGAAGAACGCGGCATGCGGCCCGCCGAAGCCGAGGGGAACCCCGAATCGC
>DASROF010000209.1:0-3042 GCA_035647075.1 Vicinamibacterales bacterium
TGGCGGTACGGTGTCGTCGAGCGTGTTGCGCCACAGATCGCAGAACACGCAGCGGAAGGGACACTCACGGTTGGTGAGCAGAATTACCGCCGTCGGTGAGAGCACACCGTTGGCGTCGAGCTCTTCCTCGACGTGCACCCCGGACGCGCGTCTCGGATCGAGGTTCGCTTTCGGCCCACGTCGTTCCAGCACCCAGTGATCGGTGAGCATCGTCGTTTGGGACGAGGAGATTACGGAGGAAACGGTTTCACAGGAGGAACGGAGTTAACGGAGACGAACGGAGGGCCGTTCGATTGGTCGGCGCGCGCAGCGCGCCGACGGCCGTGATGTAAGGGAACGCAAATACAAACCGCACTGCCGTCGATCAGCGGCTTGTATTTGTGTTCTCTTACATCGCGGCAGACCGCCTACGGCGGCCAATCGAACGGCCTCTACTCTTCGTGAGCTTCGACTCCCTTCGTGCCTTCGTGGCTCAAACTCCGTTCGTTCTCCGTTCTCTCCGTTCCTCCTGTAAAACCGTTACCTCTGTCTCCTCCGTTATCTCCCCAGAGACGCAGGGACCTCATTCCCCGATCGCCGATCCAGCGCATCGGGCGTGTCCTTGAGGCGCTCGTCCCACATCTTGCTGAACACATTGCGGCACCAGGCCTTGGTCACGCGCGGGCGCGCGGCGCCGGCGCCGTCCTGGAAGCGTCGCTTTGGATTGACAGGCATCTCGATCCCCAGCACCGCGCGGATGCCGGCGCTGGCGACGTCCTGCTTCAACGTATAGAGCCGCTCGATCTCTCCACCAAGGACCTGCTCGAACGGGATGGCCGCCGCAGCAGCAATCACCGACCGGACGCTGAACGGCGAGAACGCCGTAAAGCCCAGCGACACGGCGGGCGCATACGTGCGGATGTAGCCGCGCGATAATCCGCCCGAATAGACGGGGCTATGCTTGATCGCCTCAACACCCCACCCTTCCTGATACAGCAGCGGGTTTCTCAGGACGCTGGAGAGCGTCAGATCGGAATCCTCGAGCGGATACGACTTGAGATTCTCGTCTCCACCGTCTCCGTCGAGCAGGTAGTTGAGCGACGGATACCGCTCACGGATCCCGCGCATCAGGCACAGCCCCGCAGCGGCACATTCCACATCCAGCGGATGGTAGTCCTCGATCACGCGAATGGCTTCTTCGAGGTCGTAGCGCGACGGCGACACCTCGACGCGTTCCCACGCGTCCTCGAGTCCGAGAGCCTGAACGGCTGCCTCAGCCTGCGCCGCGTCCCTCCCTCCGCCGAAGTCCAACGTGAATGCCCGAATCGAGCCGGGATCACGACCAATGTCCAGACACGCATGCCGCGCGAGCAGCAAGACGGCCGTGCTGTCGATGCCTCCCGAAAACGCCACCGCAACCGGATCACCAGCCGGTACCCGGGACAGCCATCCGCGGACGGCCTCGTACGCCGACCGCACATAGACGGCTCCCGCCTCGTCTACGTCCGCTGACCCGTGTGCAATCGGCGGATTGAAAAAACGATGATTGCGCGGCGACGGATCGGGGCACCCGACCTGATCGAGTTCCACGACGTAGTGCGCCGGAACCATCCGTGTGTAGACGGGATCGAACTGCCAGCCGATGCGCTGCGACTGGCACCAGTCGAAGATGCGGTCGATGCGGTCCGACACGACGAGGAACGGCCCGTGATACATCTTGGCGACGAAGTAGCGAAGCGGAATGCCGATCGTCCGGGCGAGGCGAACGGTGCGGCCATCGCGCGCAATCGCCGCAAAGTGACCGTCCGTGCGGGCAAGCGCCGACGTGTCGCACCGGCGGATCGCCGCCACGACCTCCTCTTCGCCAGCGCCGACGAGCCCGGACGACCGCGCGCCGACGAGATCGACTGTTCGATCGATACCTTCAATCATGGTGATACCTGAAATGCAGCAGGCAGGATGCTGAATGCAGGCAGAACAGGTACTGAATTCTGCATTCTGAATTCTGCATTACGTCGTGACTCTCTTCCCGATCGCCCGTACGTCGTCAGCGGAAATCATATCGGGCGCGATCCAGCCCTCGAGGTTGTATTCCGCCATGCACTGCTCGGCAAAGCCTTTGTAGCGCGCCGACGCACCGGTCACGTCGGCAACCATCAACGTCTCGAAGCGGATGCTCTCGTGGTTGCCGAAGTAATTGCGCTCGTAGAGCTCGTGCCGGCCGCCGAACTCGCTGCCGATCGCATCCCACAACAGCTTCATCAGCTTCACCCGCTGTTCCGCGGTGTAGCCGTTCGAGCCGCGCACGAATTGATCGAGATACGGCCGCAGCTCCGGCACCTTGAAGTCCAGCGCGCTGGACGGCAGGTAGATGAGCGCGCTGGCCAGCGTGTTCTCGATGATCTCCTTGATCTTCGGATAAGCGAGGCTCGCCATCACGCGATAGGCCAGGCCATAGTCGAGATTTGGCAGCACGTGGCCCGGCGTCCACGGCGTCGACGTTCGCGCCATGGCGTCGGTGAGCGCCCAGAAGAGATTGCGCCACGCGAGCACTTCGCCGACCTGCGCCTGCACACCGCGGAAGTCCTTCGCACCGGTGGCTTCCACGGCTTTCAACAGCAGGCCGGCAAGAAAATCCATCTTTACCGCCAGGCGTGTGCAGCCCTGAAACATGAATCGCGGCAGGAAGCCGGAGCGCGGAAAGAAGTTGTTGACCTTTTCGATGTCACCGTAGGCGAATACGTTCTCCCACGGCACCAGCACCTTGTCGAAGATCAGGATGGAGTCGTTCTCGTCCATCCGGCTCGAGAGCGGATAGTCGAACGGCGTCCCCATCACCGCCGCGGTCATCTCGTACGACGGCCGGCAGAACAGCTTCACGCCGGGCGCGCCGGTCGGGACGATGCAGACAAACGCAAACGGCTTCGTGCGGATAGGCAGCGCACCGTTGTTGGCGATGAAGTTGAAGTGCGTGAGCGTCGACGTCGTCGCCACGACCTTGGCGCCGCTGACGACGAGACCCGCATCGGTCTCTTCTTCGACGTGCATGTACACGTCCTTGAC
>DASROF010000210.1:0-2142 GCA_035647075.1 Vicinamibacterales bacterium
CTGCAGGACCGCGCACGATTGATGACGTGCTACCTCTGTACGGCGTAATCGCGACGAACCCCGAATCGGTACGCGCGGTGTCGGCGCGCTATCCGGGCGCGATCCGCACCGTCGTGAAGTCGCTGGGCGATGTCGTCAAGCGCGGCGAAGTGCTGGCGACGATCGAATCGAACGAGAGCCTGCAGACCTACTCGGTGACCGCGCCGATCGGCGGTGTGATCACGAATCGGCACGCCAATCCGGGAGAGGTGGCCGACGATGATCCGCTCTTCGTCGTCACCGATCTGAGCAACGTGACCGCCGACCTTTCCGTGTTCGCGCGCGATCTCGCGCGCGTGCGCCTGGGCCAGCGTGCACGCATCCGCTCAGTGGACCGCAACGTCGAGAGCGAAGGTCGCGTGGTCTACGTGAGCCCGGCCGGCGCGGGCGCAAATCAGGCACTGATCGTTCGCGTGAAGCTCGACAACGCCGAGCGGCGCTGGACGCCCGGGGTGTACATCAACGCCGAGCTGCTCGTGGGCGGTAAGGAAGTGCCCGTGGCAGTGCGAGCCGATGCTTTGCAGAGGTTTCGGGACTGGCAGGTGGTCTTCCAGAACGAAGGAGACGCCTATCAGGCCCAGCCCGTGGAGACCGGGCGCAGCGATGGCGAATGGGTCGAGATCAGCTCGGGCCTGCCGGCGGGCGCCGCCTATGCCGCGCGTAACAGTTTCCTGATCAAGGCGGATATCGAGAAGTCGGGAGCCTTCCATGATCACTGAGTTCCGATTGCTCCTGCGAGGGCACCGCCATGATTGACGGGCTGATCCGATTTTCCATCGAGCGGCGCTGGATCATCCTGTTCCTGGTGTTGATCGCGTCGGCGCTTGGCATTTGGAACTATCAGCGCCTGCCGATCGATGCGGTGCCGGACATCACCAACGTCCAGGTGCAGATCAATACCGAAGCGCCAGGCTATTCGCCGCTCGAAGCCGAGCAGCGCATCACCTTCGCGGTAGAGACCGCGATGGCCGGCCTGCCTGAGCTCGAATACACGCGATCGCTGTCGCGCTACGGGTTGTCGCAGGTCACCGTGGTCTTCAAGGACGGCACCGATACTTATTTCGCCCGCAATCTGGTCGCGCAACGCCTGCAGGAAGCGAAGAGCCTGCTGCCGGAAGGCCTTGAGCCGGAGATGGGGCCAATCGCCACGGGACTCGGCGAAATCTTTATGTACACGGTGACGGCGGATCACAACGCCCGTCAGTCCGATGGACGGCCGTACGACGCGACTGCGTTGCGTACGGTGCAGGACTGGATCGTGCGGCCGCAGTTGCGGCAGGTTCCGGGCGTCAGCGAAGTCAACAGCATCGGCGGCTACGCCAAGCAGTATCACGTCACGCCCGACCCTGGAAAGCTCTTGGCTTATCAGCTCACGCTCAATGACCTGGCAGAGGCGCTGGAACGCAACAATGCCAATGTCGGTGCGGGCTACATCGAGCGCGCGGGTGAGCAGTATCTCATTCGCGTGCCGGGACAACTCGGCGAGATGCCGGACATCTCTAAGGTGGTCGTGGCGCAGCACGAGGGTCTGCCTATCCGCATCAGTGACGTCGCTGACGTCGGGCTCGGCAAGGAGCTGCGCACGGGCGCCGCGACCCAGGATGGCGAAGAGGTCGTGCTCGGGACGGTGATGATGCTCACCGGCGAAAACAGCCGGGCCGTGAGCCTGCGCGTTTCCGAGAAGCTTGCGGAGATCCAGAAGTCCCTGCCGCCAGGCGTCTCCGCGTCGACCGTCTACGACCGCACGACGCTCGTGAACCGGACGATCGCCACGGTGCAGAAGAATCTGTTCGAGGGCGCGCTGCTTGTGATCGTCGTGCTGTTCGCGCTGCTCGGAAACCTCCGCGCTGCACTGGTCACGGCGCTCGTCATTCCGCTGTCGATGCTGCTGCTCGTGACCGGCATGGTCGAGCAGAAGATCAGCGCAAATCTCATGTCGCTCGGCGCGCTGGACTTCGGCCTGATCGTCGACGGCGCTGTGATCATCATGGAGAACTGTTTGCTGCGTCTCGCTGAGAGGCAGCACGATCTGGGGCGCGCGCTCGACACCGAAGAACGGCTCCACACGGTGTACACGGCCACGCGCGAAGTCTTCACGCCGAG
>DASROF010000211.1:0-23863 GCA_035647075.1 Vicinamibacterales bacterium
GGCACGCCTAAAGGCGTGCCCTACGCGTGCGACGCCTCGGCGGGCACGACGACCAGTTGCCGGCGTTCGCCGCGGCGCAGCACGACGAGCGCCGCTGGCGTGCCGATGCGCTCGTCGGTGAGCAGCCGGTGCAGGTCGTCGATGCCGCTGACCGGTGTTCCGCCGAAGCCGAGGATCACGTCACCCTTCAGAAGCCCGCCACGCGACGCCGGACTGTCTTCTTCGATCGACACCACGAGCACGCCTGAAGAGACGGCCATCTGATTCGCTCGCGCCAGCGCTCGCGGGATCGTCGTCTGCTGTCCCGCGACGCCGATTCGGCTACGGCGAATCCGGCCATCGCGCATCAGCCGTGAGGCGACGAAGCGTACGGTGTTGCTGGCGATGGCGAAGCAGATGCCCTGTGCCGGCATGATCATCGCCGTGTTGATCCCGATCACTTCACCAGCAGTGGTGACGAGCGGTCCGCCCGAATTGCCGGGGTTAAGCGACGCATCGGTCTGGATGATGTCGTCCATCAGCCGCCCCGACCGGGCGCGGAGCGACCTGCCGACGGCGCTGACGACCCCGGAGGTGACCGAATGATCGAAGCCGTACGGGTTGCCGATGGCGATGGCCACCTGCCCGACGCGAACAGCCTTTGAGTCACCGAGACGCGCCCATGGCAGCCGCGAGCCATCGATCCGAAGCACCGCCAGATCGGTGTCCGCATCGCGTCCGATCAGGTCGGCCGGCAGGGCGCGGCCGTCCGGGACGGTCACCGTGATCGGACTGGTGCCCTTGCCGACTACATGGCTGTTCGTCAGCACGAACCCATCAGGCGTGAAAACGACACCTGATCCCCCGCCATGACCCGTCTGGACGCGAACGACGGCCGATCCGACCTGTTCGACCGCATAGATGACCGCAGCAGAGTAGGCGTCTAACAGCGCCTGGTCGCTCTGATTGGAAACCTCGTGTTCGACGCGCATGGCCGATCGTCGCACTTCGCCGCGCGCTCGCGGATCACCTGAATAGGGAGGATGTCTATAATCGCCAGTTGGCACTTGGAAATTGGGAGTCGTCCTGAGGGGATTCAATGATTGAGATTCGACAGGCGGCACGGGCCGCCTATTCCGATGTCTACACGCCGGAGGCGATCGAGGCGATGAAGGCGCTGGCGCCGCTGGACGACGAGCGGCATGCCGTCATGGCGTCGCGGATCGAGCGACGACGCGCACGCGCCGCCGCCAGGCAACGCATTACATTCCTCGATCCGGAGGCGACGATCGCGCGCACGAATATCCGCGTGCAGGACGCGCGCGACGGCAAGTTCGTGGGCAGCGATATTCCGGCGGATCTGCAGCGGCAGTGGATCCAGGGCACCGGCCCTGGTGCCAAGCCGGGCGCCCCGATCGACAAGAGCATTCGCAACGTCGCGTATGCGCTCCTGTCGGGTGCCGACGGCTGGATGTTCGACGGCGAGGACGCGCTCGGCCAGGTCGCCACGATGTCGCTGGACAACCAGCGCTGCCTGAAGCTGGCCATCCACCGCGACCCGCTGTTCATGCGAGTGGCAGAAGAAGTGTCGCGCGAGATGAATCAGTGGGCGAAGGGCTTTTTCGGCCGCGAGACGATCAGCGACTGGAAGACACAGCTCGACTTCACGACCAAAATCTTCCGCGCCCGCGGCCTGCACCTCGACGATCGCCACGTTCGCCGTGCGGATGGCGGCGGCTTCTCGGCCTCGATCGTCGACATGGCGCTGTACGTCGCCAACAACCACAAAGCGCTGCGCGACAGCGGGGCGTCGATCGTCCTGTATCTGCCAAAGATTCAGACCGCCGAAGAAGCCGCGCTCTGGAACGACATGATCAGCGCCCTCGAGCGGCACGTCGGCCTGCCAGTCGGTGCCATCAAGGTGTATGTGCTGGTGGAACAGCTGGAAGCGGTCTATCAGCTGATGGAGATCCGCGCCGCCCTCGGTGTCCATTTCATCGGCTTCAACACCGGCCGCTGGGATTACATCAACAGCGTCGCCGACGCGCTCGCGTGGGACCCGAAGTTCATCAACCCGAACATCGATGCGATCACGATGACCTACGGCTACATGCGCAACTACGAGGACCGGGTGCGCCGGGCGATGAACACGCCGGATCAGAACGGCCGCTTTGCGCTGTGGCAGGGCGGGATGGAGCCCAACATTCCCGTCGGGTCCGAAACGGGCGTCACCCGCGCGATGGAGCGGGCGGTGGCTGGCGCGGAACGCGAGCAGCGCGAAGGCGCCAACGGCAAGTGGGTCGCCCACTGGAAGATGGTCCACATCGTCCGGCCCGTGTGGGAAAAAGTCGGGCAGGCGAATCAGATGGGGCGCAAATTCCCGCCGCTGACGTACACGGCCGAGGACGCCGCGGGCCTGACGCTGCTGGAACCGGCGCCGCGAACCGTTCGGGGTGCCCGCGACCTCCTGAGCGTGGCATTGCAGTACGGCAACGCGTTCCTGCAGGGATTCCAGGCAGCCGCACTCAAGCCCGCTGACTTCTTCGGCAACGAGGATGTCCTCTATCTGATGGAGGACATGGCGACCGGTGAAATCCGGCTGAGCATCCTCTGGGAGTGGCTGCACAAGGGGGCGTTGCTCAGCGACGCTGACGCAGAGACCGGTGCGAAGGCTGGTGACGTATTCTCACGCCAGCTGTTCGAGCGCCTGCTGCGCGAGGAATACGCCAAGCTGCAGAACGCGAGCAACCGCGACGTGCACGACAACTCGAAGAAGACCACGCTGCCCATCGCGCGCGAGATTGCCGAGACCTACGTTCTCGATCCGATGAAGCTGCCGTGGTACATCGACCTCCTGAACATCACGCTCGGGGTGACGGATCTCGCCGAAGCGAAGCGGCGCATCGTGCTGCTGCGCGACGCCTTCAAGGCGGATGGCCGGCGGATCACGGAGAATCTCGACTTCGACGTCGTCGCGTAGAACGTAAGACTCGTCGGTCCAGGAGGACTCACGCGTCGGTCCAACGCGACTGAACGCTGGTCGGTTCAATGCGACTGTCGCTGGTCGGTTCAACGCGACCGTCGCTCGTCGGTTCAATGCAACTGTCGATCGTCGGTGCAAGGGGTGCAAGGTGTCGGGAACTTTCCTTCCTCTGCGGACACTACTGTCGTTGAGAGGCTGGTGACCGACGATCAGCTCATTCGGGATGTCCGCGCAGGCTCGCGTCAGGCGTTCGAAGCGTTATTCGAACGCTATCGCGGGCCGATCTGGCAGTTCTTCCGGCGACGCATTCCGGAGGCTGCCCGCGCCGAGGAGCTCGCGCAGGACACCTTCGTGGCATTGCTCGAAGGTGCTCACCGGTATGAGGCGCGGACGGCGTTCCGTGCCTATCTGTTCGGTATCGCCTACCACGTGCTCAGTGCTGATCGGCGGAAGGCAGCCCGCCGCCGTTCGGATCCGCTCGACTTCGAGCCAGCTTCCGATCCGCGCGATCCGGACGCGGGGCTGTGGGTCCGCCGGGCACTGGCGCAGCTCGATGAGGACGACCGCGAGATCCTCATGCTGCGCGAATACAACGAGCTGAGCTACCAGGAGATCGCCGCGCTGCGTCAGCTTCCGCTCAATACGGTGCGCTCGCGCCTGTTCCGCGCACGCATGGCGTTGAAAGCGGCGCTCGTTCCTGCAGAGGACTCAGTGAGGGTGAAACGATGAAGGCCGCCCACACACTGCCGCCCGAAGACGTGATGGCGTACCTCGATGGGGAACTGAACGGCGACGAGGCGCGCGATATCCAGGCGCATCTGGCTGGCTGCCCTGAGTGTCAGCGCCTTTCGGCGGAACTGCGCGAAGGCTCGATGCAGCTGCGCGAGTGGAGCGTGGAAGACGTGCGCTTGACGTTCGTTGCGCCGGCGCCGCGACAGCACCCACCTCGCAGAGATTGGTTCGGTCTGCGAGTCTGGACTTACCTGACACGTCGTCCGCTCATTGCCGGCGCCTTCGCCGTGGTCGCCGTCGCGATCGTCGGCGCCATCACGATTCAGCCGGCGCGGAAATCGTCGGTCGTGACAGTCGAGTCTTCGTCAGTGGAAAGGTTAGGTGGGTCGCGGGTGCCGCGTGGGTTCGCATTGAGCCAGCAAGCGCAGCAGGGTCAGCAAGGGCAGAACGGCATCGATCGTCAGTCGGTTGCGGAGCCCGCTCAGATCGGCCCGCGCATCGTACGCACGGCGCGGCTGCGCATTGTCGCCACCGACTTCAACGCCGTCAGGCCGGCCATCGATCGCATCCTGCAAAGTAGCGCGGGATTTGTCGGGTCGATCACAGCCTCCGACAGGCCCGGCGCGACGCGCTCGATTCACGGAGACCTTCGCATTCCCAGCAGACGATTCGATGCGGCTCTTGCCGCGCTGCGCGGACTGGGTCGCGTTACCGAGGACTCGCAGAACGCCGAAGACGTCACGTCAACGGTTGTCGATTTGGACGTCAGAATCTCCAACGCCCGTGCCACTGAAAAACGACTGAGCGACGTGCTTCAGAACCGCACCGGGCGTTTGTCCGATGTGCTCGAAGTCGAGCGCGAGATCATGCGGGTCCGCACCGAAATCGAACAGATGGAATCACAGCGCAAGCAGCTTGACGGCCGAATCGAGTACGCGACGATCACGCTCGAAGTAGATGAAGAGCAGCGCGCAAGCGTGAACCTCGGGCCGATTCCGATTCCAACCCGACTGCGTCAGGCCGTTGCCGACGGCGTCGAGTCCGCGGCAATGTCCGTGCTGGCCGTGACGATCTCGATTCTGCGCGGTGGTCCGGTTCTGCTCTTGTGGCTGGCTGTGCTGGGACTGCCAGTGTGGTGGCTGTTGCGGCGCTACGCAGTGGGCGAATCGAGGGAGCCTCGCGTGTAGCATACCGATCCCATGACCGTCGCTCCGCTTAACGCCGCTCGGTTTGACGACTTCATCGATTTGATACGGGCGCTTGCCGACTACGAGCGCCTCGCTCCGCCCGACGCCGCGGCGATTGAACGGCTCCGTCACGATGCCCTGGCGCCGCAGCCGCGGTTCGAAGCCGCGCTGGCGTTCAACGAGGCGGGCACGGCGGTCGGCTACGCCACCTGGTTCCACACCTATTCGACATTCCTCGCCAAGCCAACTATCTATCTGGAAGATCTGTTCGTCCGCGAGGACGCGCGAGAGTCGGGGGCGGGGTCCGCGCTGTTCGAGCACGTCCGCACACTCGGCGCCGAGCGCGGGTGTGGACGGATGGAGTGGACGGTGCTCGACTGGAATACGCTGGCGCGCGAGTTCTACACGAGGCGGCAGGCGACGTGGTTGAAGGAATGGCTCCTCTACCGCGTCACCTACTGAACTCGCGCGATCGCTATCGCCCAGGCCCGCTGTAGCTTGCGCCCTTCTTCACTGCCTGATCGATTTCTTCCGGGGTGAGGAGCACGGTGGTGGTTGCGCTGACGAGTCCGCTGGCACCGATGGCCATGGATGCTGCGGCGATCGATGCGTTGTCTGGCGCGTCGACGATGACCAGCGCGTCGGAGTCGCCAAAGGCGAAATAGAACCCCTCGAGCTTTCCGCCGGTACTCTTCACGGCTGCTTCCGCTGCGGCGCGACGCTTCGTGCCGCCATCCTTCATGACCCCCTTGATCCCTTCGGCCGTGTACGAGGCCTTGATCAGATACTTCGGCATTCGTTCCTCCTCGAAAAGGGGCCAACTATACACGAGGCGCTGATATTCAGCTCTTTTCAGCGGGCGCTTCAGGACTTCAGACCGGTCGGGGTCGCAGCATGACCGGCATGGAGGTGCTGAATGCGTAACGGAATGTGGCTGTCGATTGTGCTGATGATGTGGGCGATGCCGGCTGCGGCGCAGAACGTCCTGCTTCCGCCGCCAACGCCGAACGAGGTGAATCTGTCAGGTCCGCGATTTGGTATTACCGCACTCAGCGACGGGGTGATGAACGACCTCGCCGCACGCGGCTTGAAGGCGCCGCCGATGATTTCGCAGTTCGGCTGGCAGACGGAGAGGGCGTTCTACCGGTCGGACAGCGGCGTCGCCGCGCTCAGCGAGTGGGTCGTGCTGCTCGGAGGCCTGGAGCAGGATCTGAAGATTCCAAGCATGACGTGGCTGGTCGGTTTGCGCAGCGCCACCGGCGCCGAGTTCGGCATCGGACCGAACTTCTCGCCGGCAGGGTCAGCGCTGGCGATTGCCGGCGGCGTGACCTTCAGACACGGCTATCTGAACGTTCCGGTGAACGTCGCGATCGTGCCATCAAAGAACGGAACGAGGATCAGCATGTTGACGGGCTTCAACATGCGGCGGAGATGAGTTCCCGCAGTGCAGGAACTTCGACGTGGTCAGCCACTTCTCGTCCGGGTAATACGAGAAGATGACGCCGCCGCCGCGGACGGTATCGATCACCTGCCGTGCGACGGCTTCACGCAGCGCCGGGCATCCCCAACTCCGGCCGATGCGTCCCTGTTGCTTGGCGCGCACGGCGTCCACGTAGGGGGCGCCGTGCATCACGATCGCGCGATCGAAGGCGTGGCTGTTGAAGCCGGGCTCGAGTCCGTCCATCCGCAGCGAATAGCCGTTGCTGCCGATGTAGGTATCACGCGTGACGAACAGGCCGAGGCTCGACTGGCGGCTGTTCATGGCGTCGGAGAAGCTGGTTGCCATGTTGTCGCCGGTGTTCTTGCCATGGGCGACGAGCTCGTGGAATAGCATCCGGCCGCTCGGGACGTCGAAGACCCACAGGCGCGGCGTCGTGGATGGCAGGGAGTAGTCGATGACCGTCAGCGTGTGCGGCCTCTCGATGTCGCCGGCATTGACGGCGCATGAAACTGCCCCTACCGCCAACTGAAGCACCTCCGGCGCGAGCCCGCCTGCATTCGCGAGGTCCACCGTCATCAGTGATGAGGCTGACCGCGTCTTGACGGCCGCCGACGTGGTGGCCGCAGCCGGCGAAACAGCCGAGGGCGCGGCGCCGATGAGGCACACGAGTCCGATGAGTACGCCTGCAACCCGTCTATTCAATGTGTTCAAGCCCAACGACTGTATGGGGACGAGACATTTATCTTAGAGGTCATGTGGAGCAGCCGCAAGCACAACGGAGACAATAGACGAGCCGATGGATCCGGTCCTCCAGTTGACAAACGCGACGCTCACCCGCGGACGCACGCGGGTGTTCGAAAACCTGTCGCTCACGGTCGCGCGCGGAGAACATACAGCTGTACTCGGCCCCAACGGCGCGGGCAAGTCGTCGCTCATCCGTATGCTCACGCTGGACGATCGCCCGCGGGCGGCCGAGAACAGCGTCCCTCCACTGAAGCTTTTCGGCCGTTCCTCATGGGACCTCTCTGAGCTTCGCTCTCATCTGGGGGTCGTCACGGGCGACCTGGACGCCGGGTTCGGCATGGGTACGTCCCGCGGCCGGGTGCGGGGAATCGACGTCGCGCTCTCCGGCCTGCTCGGTAGTCACGGTGTGTTCTCGCATCACGAGGTGAACAACGAGATGCGCGAACGTGCACGCCTCGCACTCGATCGCGTCGAAGCGAGCCACTTGTCGGCGAGGCCGCTTAACGAGATGTCGGCGGGCGAACGTCGTCGGGTGCTGATTGCGCGCGCCTTGATCAGCACCCCGGAGGCGCTTGTTCTCGACGAGCCGACGGCCGGGCTGGATCCGGTGGCGCGCTACCGTTTCATGGAATCAATCCGAAGGCTCGCACAAGAAGACACCACGCTCATCGTCGTCACGCATCACATCGACGAAATCATTCCGGAGATAGGCAGGGTCGTGCTGCTTCGCGAGGGGCGGGTTGTCTTCGACGGTCGAACCGATCAGGCGCTGACGTCAGAGCGCCTGGGGGAAGTCTTCGGCGGGCCAGTGGTCGTGGAGTACGCGCGCGGATACTTCCACGTACGGCCTGGATGATCCGTACAATGGCATCGGTTTTGGGATCGCGCTCCGTAGTGTCCGCCTTCCAGGCGGACGTAGTGTCCGGCTTCAGCCGGACCCGGATCACGGAGGAGCTTCCATGGCCAAGAAGTACGGAAAGAGTGCGGGCAAGCGTGTGGAGAGCGCGATGCGGCGCCGGAAGAGCGGCACGCTGAAGAGCAGCTCGGGTCGCAAGGTCACCAGTCGGAAGCAGGCAATCGCGATCGGGCTGTCGGAGGCGCGCGAGAAGGGCGCCAAGGTCCCGCGAAAGCGAACGGGAACGAAGAAGAAGGCCGCCAAGAAGCGCTGAAAAGAGACGCTGCCGGCCGCTGGAGCAGTGATGAGGCTGACGACGGTCCTCGTTCTTCTCTTGTTCACTTCGCCCGCAGTACGGGCGCAGCAGCCGGCCGCATCGACCACGGTGACGCTGCGCGGCGTCGTCGTGACGAGCAGCGACGTGCCGCTGGCGCGCGTGCGTGTGGCTGTCGGCGGAGCACCACCTTCGGAAGCGCCCGTTCTGACCGATGACCGCGGCCAGTTCGCGGTGCGTGTGCCAGACACTGAACTCGTGCAGTTGACGTTCACGAAGGCCAGGTACGCGACGGCACTCGTCGATGTACGCCGGCGCGAACTGAGCGCGCGCGACGACACAATGCGGGTGCGGCTGGCCCTCGGTGGGGTGATCAGCGGCCAGGTTCGCGATCGATCCGGGGAGCCCGTGCTCCAGGTGGTGGTCACGGCGTGGCGACTAGGTACCGCGCCGCCTGTGCCCCCGGTGCAAAACGTCACCACCAACGATCTTGGCGAATTCCGTTTTGCGGGCCTTGTTCCGGGAGCGTATGCCCTGGGAATGCGCCCGTCGCCTCAGTTCAACCCGGCTGCAGCCGCGCAAGACGTACCCGCACAACAGACTGTTAACGTGGGTCTTGGCGCAGAAGTCAGCGGAGTCGACTTCACGATCGACGTGCCCTCCGATTCGACACCCCGCGGCACAAACACAGGGCCAACCGCTGCCGGCGGGACCGGTTCGGTGCGCGGGCGCGTCCTGACATCGCGAGGTGTGCCAATCGCCGGCGCCGTCGTGCAGGGTTATGGCTCGCGCTCAGGTGCGGCGACCGACTCGGTCGAAACCGATGCACGGGGTCGCTTTGTCATCGCAAGGCTCTCACCTGGCGATTACCGGGTTCGAGCGTTCAAGAGTGGATACTTCGCTCCCGGCGCCGGGGAACGTCGAAGCGCGATCGATTTCCTCTCGACGAGCGGCTCGTTGGAGGGGCGCGTTGTCACCGTCGGTCGTGGGCAGACGCTGGATCCGATCGACCTGATCCTCGGACGCGGCGCATCGATCACCGGAACGATCGTTGACGAATTCGGCGAACCGATGCAGAACGTCTCCGTGAGCGCCCTCGAACTGCGCGCCGTGGGAGGGCGGACGCGTGCACTCCGCGCTTCGTCCCAGGGCACTACCGGACGAACTGACGATCGGGGTCAGTACCGCTTGTTCGGCCTCCAGCCGGGTACCTATGTTGTGCAGGCCGTCGCGAGCGACGTACTCACAACCACCGATGGGTACGTCACACAGTTCTACCCAGGTACCCCCATCATCGATCTGGCGACGCCGACGAAACTCGACATCGATCAGGCTGCGGCAGGCGTCGATTTGAGGCTGGTGCCGGGCCCGACGATACGTGTGCGGGGAACGGTCTCTGACCCTGCGGGAAAGTCTCCGGAGAGGACGACGCTGACGCTGACGGCGGATGCACGGTCGGGCGGCATTCAAACAGAACCGGTGCGAACGACCAGCAACGAGGATGGGACGTTCGTTTTCAACAACGTCGCGCCCGGTGATTACGTCGTTCAGGCCACGTCGATGGGCTTTCCCGGCCCCGGGGCAAACGTGCCGATCGCCAATCAGTTCGTCGCCGCGCCCGTGACCGTCGGCAGCGCCGACCTGCCTCCGTTACGGTTGACGCTGGCGCGGGGTGCGAGCTTGATGGGCCGCGTTGTCTATGAGGGCTTTACCGAGCCGCCCGCTCCGTACTCTGGGCCAACCCTGGTGGCTGTTTCAGCCGCCTTCGATCGCGACCCGCTCGCGTTAAACGGTTCCGTGGGTTTTACTCTCTTGTCCGACAACACGTTTGAGTATCGAGGCGTGTTTGGCAGCAATGTTCTTGTCAGTCAATCCCTGCGCAACCCCGATTGGTATGTGAAGTCAATCACGTATCGAGGTGAGGACCTGGCCGACTCACCGTTCGACTTCGGATTCAGTGAGACGTTCCGCGACATTGAAGTCGTCGTGTCCGCCCGCGGCTCCCGCGTCACGGGGCGCGCGACCGACGATCACGCGGTGCCGGTTCGCGACTACACGGTCGCGCTGTTTGCCGCGGACCGGTCGAAGTGGAGCGTCCGTTCGCGTTGGTTGAAGGTTGGGCGTTCAACGCAGGACGGCGCGTTCAGGCTCACCGGTGTGGTTCCCGGCGACTACTGGGTTGTGGCTGTCGATCGCCTGGAGGGCACTGAGGTCGCGGGCGATCTGCAGAATCCCGAACTGCTGGATGCTCTCGCGTCTCGGGCTCAGCGCATCACGCTCGGCGAGGGGCAGTCGCAGGACCTCACGCTCCGCCTCATTCGCCGCTGACGTGGCCGTCCCCTCCGCCAAGGCGTCGGCGAGACCGTACGGGACGTGGCCGTCTCCGATCTCTGCCGCGGTCGTTGCTGCGCAGGGCGTGCGGCTCGGCGCGGTGGCCGTCGATGGCGACGACATCTACTGGATAGAAGGCCGCCCGCATGAGGGCGGGCGCAACGTGCTTGTCCGGCGGCGACCCGATGGATCGACGGCCGACGTCACCCTTCCAGAGTTCAACGTTCGCTCACGCGTGCACGAGTACGGCGGCGGTGCGTACGTGGTGTCGCACGGAACCGTCTATTTCTCGAACTTCACCGACCAGCGCGTGTATCAAACCGGCATCGACAGCGCGAACCCTGCTCCGATCACCCCGGAAGGGAAGTGCTTCTACGCGGACTACGCGATCGATCCGTTGCGGCCGCGATTGGCCTGCGTCCGCGAGGATCACGCCGACGAAGGTGAGGCGGTGACCACATTGGTGAGTATTCCGCTGGACGGAGAGCTCCACGCCGGCGAGGTCATCGCCTCCGGCCACGATTTCTACTCGACGCCGCGATTTAGCCCGGATGGTTCGCAACTGTGCTGGCTCGCGTGGCGACACCCGAACATGCCGTGGGATGGAACGGAGTTGTGGGTGGGTGACGTCACAACCACTGGCGCGATCGCCCAGGCGCACATCGTCGCAGGCGGCAATGAGGAATCGATCTACCAGCCCGGATGGGGACCTGACGGCTCTCTGTACTTCGTCAGTGATCGAGACGGTTGGTGGAAGATCTTCCGTTCTCAATACGAGCCGGTTCTGAAGGATCCGCCTTCCGAGGCGGAGTTCGGGCGGCCGCAGTGGGTATTCGGTACGACCACGTGGGCGTTTGTCGGACCGGCGCGCATGGTCGCCGCGTACACGCAGCGCGGACGTTGGTTTCTTGCCGACGTCAACACCGAGACCGGTGCGTGGCACACGATCGAGACCGACCTCGAGCCGCACGACTGGATAGCTGCGCCGTCGGCCCGGCTGAAGCCTGACACTACGACGCCGGAGGTGATTCTCGTCGCTGCCTCGCCGACGCGTGCAGACGCCGTCTTGCGCTTTGATGTCGACTCAGGGCGTGCGGAGGTCCTGCGCGCGTCCTCGTCCCTCGAGCTCAATCGCGCCGACGTATCTGTTCCGCAATCGATTCAGTTTCCGACAGCAGATGGAGACACCGCGCACGCCATTTATTACGCGCCGACCAATGCCCTGCACGACGGCCCGCCGGACGAGCGGCCGCCGCTGATTGCCATCAGCCACGGTGGACCGACGACGGCGACGAATGCGACGCTGGATTTGAGAATCCAGTACTGGACAAGTCGCGGTTTTGCGGTGGTCGATGTGAACTATCGCGGCAGCTCGGGCTTTGGGCGCGACTATCGCAACCGGCTGCGCGGTACGTGGGGCGTGGCCGACGTCGCGGACATGGTCCACGCGGCCCGCGACCTTGTCGACTCCAGCCGGGCTGACGCATCACGCCTCGCGATCCGCGGCGGCAGCGCGGGTGGCTACACGACCCTGGCGGCGTTGATGTTTCATCCCGGTGTGTTCACGGCCGGCGCGAGCTACTACGGGATCAGCGATATCGAAGTGCTCGCACACGATACGCACAAATTCGAGGCCCGGTATCTGGATCGGCTCATCGGTCCCTATCCGGCGGCGCGCGAGACATATCGCGCGCGCTCGCCGATTCATTTCGTCGATCGGCTCGCCTGTCCGCTCATCCTGTTTCAGGGACTCGAGGACCGCGTCGTGCCGCCGAATCAGAGTGAGATGATGGCGTCGGCGGCGCGAGCCAAGGGCCTGCCAGTTGCGTATCTGGCGTTCGAAGGCGAGCAGCACGGATTTCGGAAAGCGGAGACGATCGTGAGAAGCCTCGAAGCCGAGTTGTACTTCTATGGAGCGGTGTTCGGGTTCACGCCGGCGGATGCACTGCAGCCGATTCAGATCGACAATGTGTAACCGCGAACGACGCGACGTTCGCGACGACGGTGATGCCAATCGAGGTGATTCAGGCCGACATCACGACGCTCGACGTCGATGCGATCGTCAATGCGGCCAATGAGCGGATGCTGGGGGGCGGCGGGGTGGACGGCGCGATCCATCGCGCCGCAGGTCCGGGGTTGCTCGACGCCTGCCGCCGCGTCGCCGAGGTGCGTCCCGGCGTCAGATGTCCGACAGGTGAGGCACGGCTGACGGCTGGTTTCCGGCTGCCGGCGCGATATGTGATTCACACCGTCGGCCCAGTGTGGGCGGGCGGCACGCGAGGCGAGGCGGAGCTGCTGGCGCAGTGCTATCGCAGCGCACTCGACGTCGCGTTGAACGAGCAGCTTCGTTCGATCGCCTTTCCGGCGATCAGCTGCGGAATCTACCGCTATCCGGTTGACGAGGCGGCTACAATCGCCGTCCGGGTCGTGCACGCGTTCCTCGACGCGTACGATCTGCCGGAGCGCGTCGTGCTCGTGGCGTTTGACGAGAGGATGTGTGACGTCCTGACGGCGAAGCTCGCCAGACACTCTGACGCCGGGCCGGCCTGAAGGTCGACCTCTGCGGGCGGAGATGGTCTTCGCTATCTTCCGGTCTTCGTGGTTTAGTGTGGAGCGACAGATGGACATCAACCGACCGACTCGCCGTGAATTCCTGCTGACGATTGTGCTGGCGCTGATGACGGCATCGACTCTTGCCGCGCAGACGCCGACGAAGCAGCCGATGAAGATCGCGTTCATCGGCTCGGGCCGTCAGGGCGGTGCACTCGGCCTGCAGTTCGCCAAAGCCGGTCACGAGGTGATGTTCTCGTCGCGGCATCCGGAAACGCTCAAGGACCTGGTTGCGAAAGCCGGCGCGAACGCCCGCGCGGGGCTTCCGGACGAAGCAGCGAAATGGGGCGACGTCATCGTGATCGCCGTGCCGTACGGTTCCACGCCGCAGGTCGGCAAGGACTACGCCGCGCTCATGAAGGGGAAGGTGGTCATCGACCTTGGCAATCCGAACGTCAATCGCGACGGTCCGATGGCGACCGAGGCGATCAAGAAGGGAACGGGCGTCGCATCGGCCGAGTTCCTGCCGGGTGTCCGCCTGGTGCGCGCGTTCAACGCGTTGAGCTTCGTGCAGGTGGAACGCGATGCGCATCGCGCGGGCGAGAAGCTGGCTATTCCAGTGGCGGGCGACGATCCGGCAGCCGTGGCCATTGTCGTTCGACTCGCCCAGGATGCCGGCTTTGATCCGGTGGTCGTTGGTAACCTCTCCCGCGCGCGCGAGTTCGACACCGGCACGCCCGTGTATGTCAAAGGTCTGACCGCGCGTCAGCTGCGCGAAGCGCTCAAGCTGCCGAATCCATAAGGTCCGGCTGAAGCCGGACGCGACGACGCCACTGAATACGCTCGCCCTCTTTCTCGCGCTGCAGCGCTGGCGGCTGCCAGCGTGGGTCCCATCTGGCCACGGTCAGTCGGTCGGTGCGCTGACGCGGCTGGTTGCGGCCATCAGTCTGTTCGCACTCGAAATGCAGGTGGCGACCTGGACGGGCGTTGCCACTCTTCGATCTGTTTTTCTGATCAACGCCGCGGTCGGCGTGCTGGCGTTCGCGGCGACGCGGCGCAACGCCATTCTCGACCTGCCGTTTCGTGCGTTCCCGCTCGCCGTGGCCGGCGCAATGACGCTGCTCGTGCTCGTGGTGAATCTCGCGCACCCGCTGCAGGCCGCCGATCCCTACCACCTCGAACGGGTGGCGCAGATTCAGCGTCTCGGAACGCTCGCCTACGACACATCCAATCTCGATCAGAAGGTCAACGTGCTTGGCTGGACGTACGAGCTGGTGCTCGCCGACGTCGATCAGATTCCGTTGATCGGACACTCGCTGCTGCGTGTGCATGGACTGTTCGGGATCGCGCTGTATCTGCTGGCCATCGGAGCGGCGCGAACGTGGTTCGGCACCGGCCGCTGGTGCCGCGCCGCGATCTTTGCGGTCCCGGTCGTATTCCACCAGTTCGTACTGGTGAAGAACGATCTGTTCGGCGCCGTGCCAGCGATCGTCGTGCTGGCGTGGCTCGTCGCGCGCGCGGACGAGGCGTCGACCCGTGAGATCGGCTGGGCCGCCTGGCTCACCGGGTTCGCCGTTGCGATCAAGCTCACCAGCGCTCCGCTGGCAGTGGTGTTCGTGGGAGCGCTGTTGCTTGTACGGCAGGATCGCCTGCGCGTGCTGACGGCGGCGGCGATCGGCGGACTGCTTGGCGCCGTGTGCGGCGGCATGGCGTTCACGATGATCGAGAACACGCGCTGGTACGGCAGCCCGCTGGCGATTCACGAAGCCGGAGGTTCGTACAACCGCAACGCCACGATCGGCGAGGTGGGTGTCAGCATCTTCCGGTTCTTCGTCAGCCTGTTCGATCTCGGGCTGATCACCAGAGCGGTCTGGCCGGGTCGTGGAGGGTGGGGCGGAACGTTCGGCCTGCCGCTCGTCTGGGCAATGGCGCTCTTGCTGCTGCGCTACCGCTCGAGTGTGTCTGCTCGACGCGCGCTGTGGATCGCCGGCGCCTACTTCCTGATCTTCGCCGCCATCTACACCGACGCTGACATCGCGCATCGCCTGGCGCTTGCGCCCGGACTGCTTTTGATCGTTGTGGCGATCTCACTCAGCAACGGCGAAGACGCCACGTCGCGACGCATGCGTCTCGCACTCGCGGTCGTGATGGTCTTGTCGGCGGCGCAGATTCTCCGGAGCGCGGCACTCTATCTGACTTCCGCCTGAAGGCGGAACTGCAGGTGTCTACCTGGTAGCCGCCGAGTATTCCAGCATCTGCGTCGTCAGATCCTGCGGATACGAGATCTTCACGTCAGTGATCGTGCCGTTCGAGCCGGTGACCGGCGTCAGCTTCGGCATCACGAAGCCCGTATACGACGGCAGCTTCAGCGCGTCCACCCGCTTGACGACCTCGTCTCGCAGCGTCGGGTCGAAGTGGATGCCATAGGTGTCGAACAGCTTTGCTGCCGCCGCGGCGTCACCTTCCGACTTGATACGCTGCACTTCGGCCAGCAGCCGTCCCACGCCGTCCCGATACGCTTTCGTATCGACCACCACGTAAAACGTCTTCCCGTCGCGGTGCCGCTCGTCGATCGCTTTCGTGTTGGCCATCAGCCAGCGCACGATCATCTGCCGGTTGCGCATGTGCGCTTCCTCGAGGTGTGTGGCCTCGCGCGCGCGCCGGAGCTGCATGATGGCGTTGCGGGTGTAATAGTCGTACTGCGCGCGGGCGATGTTCTCGTGATCGGCGGCAGGGACGATCCCCAATTCGGCCAGCTTGGGATCGCCGATGTAATAGAGCGCGATCAAATCGGCGCGGGCTTCTTCCAGCGCTGAATAGTGCTCTTTGATGATTTCGTCCGGCGACCCCTTGAACCCCGGGGCCTGTCGTCCCGATGCGTGGCCCAGCACTTCGTGCAGCTCGGTGTGGAGTTCGTCGGACACCGAACGGAACCGCTTGGAGCGATCCGCTTCAGCCGCATCCCACGTGAACTCCGAGTGCATGCTGTCCGGTGTCGACTCGTTGTACGCCTCGGTCACATTCGCCAGCGACACCGACTTGCTGCCGTAGCGCTCGCGGATCTGCTCGTCGTTCGGCAGGTTGATGCCAATCGGCGTGACCGGCCCGGAATCGCCCGTTTCGATGATCACGTCGATGGCGTTGGCGACGATGCCGGTGACGCTCGGTTTGCGGAAGCGCGCGTCGAAGGGCATGTGATCCTCGAACCACTGCGCCTGCGCTCCCAGCGCTTTGATGCGCTCCGCCTTCTCGGGGTTGATGTAGAAGACGAGTGATTCCCAGGAGCCCTTGATGCCACGCGGGTCCATGTAGACCTCGATGAACCCGTTGATGGTGTCCACCGGTGACGACTTGTCGGCCACCCAGGCGATGTCGTACTTCACGCGGTCCGCGGTTTCACCGGTCCGGTAGAACTGGACCAGCGCCCGGAGAGCATTGGCCATCGAATCGGTGGCGAATGGGATGGCCGCCTCCAGGTGACGGACGATCTCGGTAATCTCCTTCGAGTAGCGGCCGCCCACCTTATAGACCTCTTCGACCAGCTTTCCGTCGCGCTTCACGAGGCGCGAGTTGAGCCCGTACTTCTCCTTGAAACCTTTGAGGTCAGCTTCCGTGACGCCACCGGCGTAGAGGTTGTTGGCGCTCGCACCCAGGATGTCCTTGCCGGGTCCCGGAGTCTTGTTCGTCACGATGGCATCGACGTTCGGATCGAAGAACATCGGTTGCAGACGTGACAGCATCGCGTCCACCGTTTCGCCGGGCGCCGTCCGAATCGTGGCGCCGTTGCTGACGGCCTTCTTGACCGCGGCGGCAAACGCGTCGGGCGAGAGGTTCAGGACGAACTTGCGCGCCGTGAGGTTGTTGTAGGGACCGGTGTTCACCCAGAACAGCTTCGTGTAGCGGCGGATCTCGTCGAGAGCCGCGCCATCGATGCCCTGCGGATGTGAGACGACGGCTTCGACGATGTCGCGCATCTCGAGAGCGTTGCGATGACGCTGGTCGTAGTAGATGTCGCGGCCGGCGATTGCCGCCTGATAGAGATGCCAGATGAGCGTCTTCTCGCGGAGCGGCAGCTTCTCGAATCCATCCGCGTACACCTGCACCACCGCCGCATCGCCGACGTTCTCGAGGAGATACTTGCGCGTCGGAGTGGTCGGCGTCGGAGTTGTTGCAGTGTCCGACGGTGTAGGGGTGGATTTCGAGCAGTTGGTCGATATCATCGTGAGCACGCAGAGTAGAAGGACATAGCGCATGACAAGTACAGTCTAGGTGAAACCGCCGATCCCGGATCCCGGATCCCGGATCCCCGATCCGGATCCCAAGCTCAGGAACGATGCATTACTTGCTTCTCTACGATCTCGTCGAAGACTACATTGAGCGTCGCGCGCCCTTGCGCGCACAGCACCTCGCACTGGCGCGTGCGGCTGAAGCGCGGGGGGAATTGATCCTCGGTGGCGCGCTCGCCAATCCGGCAGATGGCGCAGTCCTGCTCTTTCGCGGTGATTCGCCAACAGCCGCCGAAGTGTTTGCGGCCGCCGATCCCTATGTGACGAACGGTCTCGTCAGGCGCTGGCGCGTCCGTGAATGGACCACGGTGATCGGCCGTGACGCCGCTGTGCCGCTCCCGTAAACTCCCCCAGGATTCCGCCGAGTGGCGTTCAAGTTTTCCACGTCCCATGGCGCGCATCGCGTCATCTTCATCGACCTGGTGCGCGCGCTGGCGGTGGCGTTCATGCTGTACGGCCACACTGCAAGCGCGCTGCTGGCGCCGCAATATCAGGTCGGACGCTGGTTCGACATCTGGCAGTTTCAACGCGGCCTGACATCGAGCCTGTTTCTCCTGCTCGGCGGGTTCGCCTTCAGCCTTGCCACCAGCCGGCGCTGGTCCTCGCACGTGCGGTGGTCGGCCGCCCTGGTGAAGCGGATCCGTCGCTTCGGACTGTTCGTGATCCTCGGCTACGCGTTGCACCTGCCGGCGGATCGGCTCGTTGATCTCCGGTCGGTCGACGCCGAACGCTGGCGCGCGTTCCTGGCTGTCGACGTCCTGCAGGCGATCGGGGTCACGTTCATCATCATTCAGCTGCTCGTCCTCGTCGCCCGGTCACGCCGCGCGTTCATGTTCGCAACGATGGCACTCGCCGCGGGCACCGTTCTGGCAACGCCGCTCGTCTGGTCAATGGACTGGTCGCGAGTGCTCCCGCGGTTCGCGGCCGCATACTTCTCTCAGGCAAGCGGTTCCCAGTTCCCGCTGTTTCCGTGGATGGCGTTTATCCTGCTCGGCGCGGGGCTCGGGCAGCTCTATGCGCGATGGGGAGCCGCGGACCTGTCGGCGTTCGCGCAGCGGGCCCTGATCGCCCCCGGTGTCCTCCTGGTCATCCTGGCGTCGTTCATCCGCCCGCGCGCTGAGGTGCTGTTCGGTCACGGGCCGGGGAACTTCGTGCCGGCAGAGATGATGATGCGCATCGGCGCGTGTCTGATCATCCTGGCGGCATTCGCCCACCTCAGCCGACGATTAAACCGCCTGCCTCACGTCTTCGGCGCCGTCGCGCAGGAGTCGCTTCTTATCTATTTCGTCCACCTTTGCATCGTCTACGGGTCCGTCTGGAACACCGGCCTCGTCCAGCTCTACGGCGCCTCGCGAACGCCTCTGCAGACCGTATTCTTCGTAATGCTGGTCGTGAGTTCCATGGCCGCCCTGGCGTATTACTGGAACGGGTTCAAGCATGTCCATCCAAGAGCCGCTCGCGTGACGTCTTATGCGGTAGGGGTGCTGTTGCTGATCCGGCTTCTGTAGAGGAAACGGACGGGACGGGCTCTCTTAACGCCGGCTTAATGAAGCGCGTCACGCTTTTGACATAGATTCGTTGATCTCCGGCGGGTGCATGTACAATCGGCGCCTTTAAGGGCACGACTGGCCTGGATTTGGACGTGTTACGGTCATGTTTGACAAGGTTTTTCAGGCGCTTTTCTCATACAGCCCGTTCGTATTCAGGCAGGGTGAGTTCCGGTTCGACCTGACGCCGGCGTCGCTTGCGGCGGCGCTGCTCGTCGGCGTCGTTGCTGCGGGTGCCGTCCTCACCTACAAGCGGGTCCGTGTAAACGAAGGTCGGATCCGCGATCGCGTCGTTCTGACGACGCTGCGCCTCCTGGCCCTGGCGGTCGTCCTCTTCTGCCTGTTCCGGCCGACCCTCGTCGTCCGGGCCGCTGTCGATCAGCAGAACGTCGTGGCCGTGCTGCTGGACGATTCGCGCAGCATGCAGATTCCCGATCAGGGCACTCAGGCGCGTGGCCAGTTCGTCCGCAGCCAGTTCGCCCCCGACGGCGCGCTGATGAAGTCGCTCTCGGACAAGTTCCTGGTACGAGTATTCCGGTTTTCCTCGACCGCTGGTCGACTCGTTGGGTCGGCCGGGGAGATGAAGTTCGACGGCGTGCAAACCAAGCTGGGACCGGCGCTCAGCAGCGCGCGAGAGGAACTGGCCGGCCTTCCGGTGGCGGGGGTCGTGCTCGTGTCGGACGGTGCCGACACCACGGACGCCTCCATCGAGGACGCGCTGCTTGGCCTGAAGGCGGAGAAGCTACCCGTATTTACTGTCGGCGTCGGCAGCGAAAAGCTGCCGCGCGACATTCAGATAGACCGGGTCAGCACGCCGCGGACGGTGCTGAAGAACGCATCGCTGCTGCTCGACGTGATCGTCCGCCAGACGGGCTACGCGGGGAAGACGGTCACGGTAGACGTCGAAGACGAGGGACAGATCGTCGGCTCCGAGAAGGTGGAGCTGCCGTCGGACGGTTCGCCGGCGACGGTCCGCATTCGCGCGAAGGCCTCTCAGCCAGGTGCGCGCCTCTTCAAGTTCCGGGTCGCGCCGCAGGACGGCGAGGTCGTCACGCAGAACAACAGTCGCGAAGCGATCATCGGCGTGCGCGACGAGACGGAGCGCATTCTCTACTTCGAAGGCGAGCCGCGCTGGGAATTCAAGTTCATCAATCGCGCAGTGTCAGACGACAAAAACCTGCTGAGCGTCTCGCTGCAGCGCACCGCTGACAACAAGTACATGCGGCTGCGCGGCGATTCCGACGAGATCGTCGGTGGCTTCCCGAAGACACGCGAAGAGCTCTTCAAATACCGCGGTCTGATCCTCGGCAGCGTCGAAGCCGGGCTCTTCAGTGGCGATCAGTTGCAGATGATCGCGGACTTCGTTGATCGCCGCGGCGGTGGCCTGCTCGTGCTCGGCGGTCCGCGCTCGCTCGGCGAGGGCGGTTACGGGGGGACTCCGGTTGCCGACGCACTGCCATTGCTGATTGATCCACGGACGCGCGCCTCCGATCCCGCGCCGCTCGCCCGGCTCAAGGTGTCGCCAACACACCAGGGGCAAACGCACGCGGCGACGCAGCTGGCGGCCACCGGGGCCGCTTCCATCGCCCGGTGGAACGAGTTGCCGCAGGTGACCAGCGTGAACAAGGCACTGCCGCCCAAGCCGGGCGCAACCGTGCTGCTCACGGGTGTGGATCAGTCTGGCGGTTCCCGAATCGTGCTCGCATCGCAGCCGTATGGCCGCGGCAAGGCGATCGTGTTGACTGCCCAGGACACCTGGAACTGGCAGATGGACGCGTCGATCCCGGTCGAGGATCAGACGCACGAAAACTTCTGGCGGCAGATGTTGCGGTGGCTTGTTGACGGCGTGCCCGACGTCGTTGACGTCCACACGAGTACGGAGCGGGTCGACCCGGGCGAGCCAGTGACGGTCGACGCCACCGTCGTAGATAAGCAGTGGGTGGAACTGAACGACGCAACGGTGATCGCACATATCTCGCGCCCGGACGGAACGTCCGAAAACGTGCCGTTGCAGTGGACCGGTGAGCGTGACGGCCACTACCGTGGCACGTTCGTCAGTAACAAGGCGGGCGCATACCAGGTGACGGTCGATGCGACCCGCGCGGGCGGGCAGTCGGTTGGCAGCAACACGGTGTATGTGCGTGCGGTGCCGAGTGAAGCGGAATTCTTCGATCCGACGATGCATGCCCAGCCGATGAAGCGAATCGCTGAAGAAACCGGCGGCCGGTTCTATCCGGCTGACGCGGCGCAATCGCTGGCGGACGACGTCCGCTACGCCGGCCGCGGCGTCACCGCAGTGGAAGAGCGTGAGCTGTGGAACATGCCCATCGTGCTCATCGCGCTGCTCGGTCTCGTCTGCGCCGAATGGGGTTATCGCCGAGTCGTTGGGCTGGCCTGAATGCTCAAAGCCTTCCTCCTCATCGTCGTCGGTCTCGCCGGGGATCCCGAACACGCCAAGACGTTCCAGAAGTGGGGCGCCAATATGGCCGAGGCCTCGGGCCGTCTGGGGGTGCCGCCGGAGCGGCTGGTGTATCTCGCCGATGAACCGGGCGAGGGAGCCAAGAACGTCTCCGGCCCGGCAACTCGCGACGAGGTCGGCAAGGCGTTTGAGAAGTTCGGGAAGCAGGCTGGTGCAGACGATCTGATCTTCGTCATGCTCATCGGCCACGGCAGCTTTGCCAACGGCAGCGCCAAGTTCAACCTGTCGGGGCCAGACATGAGTGCCGCGGACTTCAACGCACTGCTGACGAAGCTGCCGACCAAACAGGTCGTGTTCGTCGATACGTCGAGTTCGAGCGGCCCATTCGTCCAGGAGCTGTCCGCGCAGGGGCGAACCATCGTGACCGCCACCCGCAACGGCGCCGAGCAGTATGCGCCGGTCTTCGGCGGATTTTTCATCGACGCGTTGACGTCCGAAGCCGCGGATGCGGACAAGAACAAGCGTGTCAGCGTGCTCGAGGCGTTCAACTACGCCAAAGGTGAAGTGGCGCGCGCGTACGAGAAGCAGGGACTGCTGTCCACTGAACACGCGCTCCTCGACGACAACGGCGACAAGGAAGGAAGCCAGACGCCTGGAGTGGCGGGCAAGGACGGCAAGATCAGTCCGGATGGCAAGGTCGCGGGCATTCTGTCGTTCAGCGCGGCCGGCGCCGGTCTGCCAAACGATCCGAAGCTGCGTGCACTCTATCTGGAGCGGCAGGATCTCGAGCGGCAGATGGAAAACCTCCGGCTGATGAAGGAAGGCATGGCAGCGGAAAAGTATCAGGCGGAATTAGAGCGGCTGGCGACTGCGCTGGCGCTCAAAGCGCGCGAAATCAGGACCGCGGAAGGCAACAAGTAACCAACCAGCGAAGGGAATCACATGGAGAGGACCTTGAACCCTATGGTGTCCGACGTCGTTGATCTGGAATCGCCCGACGATATCGCGCTTGCGGATCGAATGAAGGCGGGTCGGCAGGCGATCGTCAGCGAGCTGAAGAAGATCATCGTCGGGCAGGACGAGGTGGTGAACCAGGTCCTCATGACGCTGTTCGTCGGCGGCAACAGCTTGATCGTCGGCGCGCCAGGACTGGCGAAGACGCTGCTCATTCACACGATGGCGCGGGTGCTCGAGCTCAAGTTCTCGCGTATTCAGTTCACGCCCGACCTGATGCCGTCCGACATCACCGGCACAGACCTGGTGCAGGAAGACCCGGCGACCGGCCGGCGGCAAATGGTCTTCGTCCCGGGCCCGATCTTCGCGAACATCGTGCTCGCGGACGAAATCAATCGCACGCCGCCGAAGACGCAGTCGGCGCTGCTCGAAGCGATGCAGGAGCATCGCGTGACCGTGATGGGCAAGACCTACAACCTGCACGAGCCGTTCTACGTGTTCGCGACGCAGAACCCGATCGAGCTCGAAGGCACGTACCCGCTGCCCGAAGCGCAGCTCGACCGCTTCATGTTCCACATCATCATCGAGCACCCGCCGTACGACGAAGAGCTCGAGGTCGCGCGCACGACGACGGCGATTCAGAATCCGCAGCTGCAGCGACCGATCACCGGCGAGGATCTGATCGCGTTCCAGCGGCTCGTGCGCAAGGTGCCGGTCTCAGAGCCCGTGTTGCGACATGCGCTGGACATCGTTCGCGCCACGCGCTCGCTGAAGAATCCCGATGCGAAGGACTTCGTCAAGAAGTGGGTCGCGTTTGGCGCCAGCGTCCGCGCCGCGCAGTACCTGATCCTTGGCGGCAAGGCGCGCGCGCTGACGAGCGGCCGGTATCACGTCAGCTTCGAGGACATCCGCGCGCTGGCGCATCCCGTGCTGCGCCATCGCATCATCACCAACTTCCACGCGCAGTCGGAAGGTGTGACGACGGATCAGATCGTCGATCGGCTGCTGGAAGTGGTTCCACTGCCGCGGTCGGGGATGTGAGAACCGGGAGTATTAACCACGAAGCTCGCGACGATCGCGAAGCACGCGAAGGACAGTCGGCCAGAAGTTTTCTTGGCGTTCTTCGTGCGCTTCGCGGCCTTCGCGGTTCAAGGAAACAGTGGCTGTAGAGATTCACGCGATACCCGGCGCCCGCTTCATGGATCCCAGTGTGCTCGCGCGCATTGGAAACCTGGAGCTCGTCTCGCGCGCGGTCGTCGACGGCTTCATCAACGGGCTGCACAAGACGCCGTACTTCGGTGCGTCCGTCGACTTCGCGGAGCATCGCGGCTACGTGCCCGGCGATGACATCCGGCGGTTGGACTGGAAGCTGTGGGCGCGGACGGATCGCTACTACATCAAGGAGTACGAAGCCGAGTCGAACATGAACTTCTCGGTGCTCCTCGATATCTCGAAGTCGATGGATTACGGGAGCCGCGGCATCACCAAGCTCGATTACGCGCGGATTCTCACCGCGTGTCTGACGAACCTGGTGCATCACC
>DASROF010000212.1:0-13462 GCA_035647075.1 Vicinamibacterales bacterium
CTTCCGCCGTGCGGACGTGATTGTGACGGGAGACATCTTCACCACCACCGAGTATCCCCATATCGACACGAAGCTCGGCGGCAGCGTCCAGGGAGAGATCGATGCGCTCAACTTCATCCTCGATCGCACGGTCTACGTCCACGATGAAGACGGCGGCACGATGATCATCTCCGGTCATGGCCGCGTGACGGACGAATGGGATGTCGCCGACTACCGCGACATGCTCGTCATCATTCGTGACCGTGTGCAGGCGTTGATCAAGACTGGCGCGACGTTGCAGCAGGTTCTTGCCGCGAGACCGACGGCCGATTACGACGTGCGGTACGGCGCGACCAGTGGGCCGTGGACGACCGACATGTTCGTGGAAGCGGTCTACACGAGTCTGAAGACTCCGCCCACAACCGGCCGCGTCAAGTAGGCCGAGGAGAGCCATGATGAAGCGCACGTTCGTGTTTGTCGTCCTGTGCAGTCTGCTCCTCGTTCCTGACCCGTCGACCGCGCATCATTCCTTCACCGCCACATACGACACCGCTAAGACGGTGAGCATCGAGGGAAAGGTCGTCCAGTTTCTGCTGCGGAACCCTCACTCGTTTCTGCACGTGTCGGTGACCAAGGACGGGCAGGAGCAGGTCTGGAACGTCGAATGGGCGGCCGCCGGTCAGTTGAGCGGCACCATCGCGAACTCGATCAAACCTGGAGATCCCGTCGTCGTCACCGGAAATCCCTCCCGCGACCCCGCGGAGATGCGTCTGCGCATGGTGAACGTGAAGCGAACGTCCGACGGCGCGAACTGGGGCTTCACGGCCGGACAATTCGTGAACTGACAAGCATGCCAGTGGTCGAATGGCTACACGCGCTCGAGCAAACCCGCATCAGTGAAGTGGTCCGGGAGTCGGCGTTTCCCTATATCGAAGGTACGCACGTTCTAGGGTTGTCGCTCTCGGTCGGCATGATCGCCTGGGTCGATCTGCGGTTGGTCGGCGCGACGATGCGCACGCGACCGGTATCCGAAGTCTACGAGAGCGTGCAGGGCTGGATGCTGGCGGGGTTCTGCCTGATGTTCGTGACCGGGGCGCTGCTGTTCGTTGCCCACGCCACGAAAGCCTATGAGAGCGTGTTCTTTCGAGCGAAGGTCGCGTTTTTGCTCCTGGCGGGAATCAACGCCTTGATCTTTCACTGGACCGTGAACCACCGGACCACGAGCTGGAACGACGCGCCCGTTCCGCCGACAGCGGCGAGGATGGCCGGGCTCACATCATTGGTGCTCTGGCTGTCGGTGATAGCCGCTGGCCGGTTGTTCGCCTACGACCTGTGATGGTGTGGAGCGCGCTGCAACCTGTCGTGAACTGGCTTGGAGGAAGCGCACTTGGCGTGTGGCTGGGTCAGTCGCCGACACGTATCGCGATCCTGTTTGTTGTGCATCTGACGGGCCTGACGCTTCTGCTCGGCGGAACGATCGTGATGAGCCTCGGTCTCGCCGGCGTGGGTTTTCGATCGGGATCTTCCGCGCAGCTGGCTCGCGAGATCGGGCCATGGCGCATGGCTGGACTCGCGCTCGCGATCATCAGCGGGTTCTTGATTTTTACAGGCGGCGCGCTCACCTACTTCGAAGGCCAGTGGTTCCGCCGGAAGATGACGCTGTTGCTGATCGCCGTGATTTTCAACTTCAGCTGGTTTCGGATCGTGACCAACGCGCCCGACGGGCGGTTTGGCCCATGGGCACGGCGTCTCACCGCGGGCGCCTCCCTGCTGCTCTGGTTCGGTGTCGGAGTGAGCGGGCGCGCGATCGCATTTTTCTAGTCGTCACGCAAAAAAGTCGTAGGGCACCCTTTTAAGGGTGCCGCGGAGGAGAGCATGAACAGTCGTCGCCTTCTTGTCAGCCTGATGGTCATGATCATGACGACCGGCGTTCTCGCCCATCACGGAACCTCCATCACGTACGAGATGGACAAAACCATCACCGTGACCGGTACCGTTGACGAGTTCGATTTCTCGTATCCGCATCCGTCGCTCTTCGTCGATGTCGCGGACGAGAAGGGCCGGGTGGTCAAGTGGGGTGTCGAGTTTCTCCCGACGCCGGCGGCGTTGAAGAGTCTCGGCTGGAACAAGACCTCGATCAAGGCCGGAGACAAAGTCGAGATGGGGTGTCATCCGTCAAAGTCAGGCAAGCCCGTGTGCGCGCTTCAGTCGCTCACGATCAACGGCAAAGCCGCGCAGCTCGGTGCCGGTCCTGGTGGCCCACCACCGGCGGCACCCCCTGCTGGCGCGCGCGGAGGCCAACGTGAGTAGGCATCACCGCATTCCTGCTGGCGCCCTCCTGCTCGTGACCGGATCCGTACTGGCCGCCGCCGTCACGTTCGCTCAAACTCCAAAACCCTTCGACCCTCACGATCTGAGCGGCAAGTGGGCGAGAACCTCGTTCAACCAGGGCTTCAGCACGGTGCCGGAAAGCGGACGGGGAAATGCTCCGCAGGCACCGTTCACCGCAGCTGGAAAAGCGGCGTACGACAAGAACTACCCTGGCTACGGGCCCCGAGCCAATGCGACGTTGCGCAATGACCCGATGGGCAGCTGCGATCCGCTTGGCATTCCGCGAAACCTGAATGCCGAAGTCGTGTCGTCCCACAACTGGTGGGAAATCGTGCAGCTGCCGGACCGGATGATGCAGTTGTTCGAATGGCACCACGAGTACCGGGTCGTCTACACGGACGGCCGCAAACTTCCGGACGCGACGGCCGATCTGGACGCGAAATGGAACGGCTACTCGGTTGGTAAATGGGAGGGTGACACCTTCGTCGTCGATTCGGTCGGCTTCGACGACAGGACGTGGCTCGACAAGTTTGGATATCCGCATACGGACGGAATGCGGCTGCAGGAGCGCTATCGTCGAACCGATGCCACGACACTCGAATTGACGATGGTCGTGACTGACCCCGAGTACTACACGCGTCCGTGGGAAAGTGATCGGAAGGTCTTTAAGCTGAACGGCCTGCAAATCGACAGGCGCTGGGACGAACAGATCTACTGCGTACCTTCTGAGGAGCAGAAGTTCAACCGCCTCATTCGCGATCCGGCAAGCGGCAAGTAGCGGCGTCCTGGACGCCCAGATAAGCCAGGCTGCGCCTGGCAGCGGCCCGCGCGGGTCGGTTTCCCGCGCGGGCGTAATCGCAGACGCCTCGACTGCGACCTTCAAAAATTCATCTGCAGCGAGAACTGGACGAACCGGGGGCTCACGAGGCTGGTCGGCGTGCCCCAGGGATTCTCCTCACCAGCCGCGAGATTCTCCGGGAGAATGTAGTCGTTGTTGTAGCCGGTGATCGCGTCGGAGTTGAACACATTGAAGATGTCCACACCGACGGTGATGCGGCGATTCTTGAACCGGACGTTCTTTGCGAGCTTCAGGTCGAAGAGCGTGATGCGTTCGCCGAACAGCTCGTTGGACATGAGCACGTTGATGTCCTGCGTCGCCGTGTTCCGGTCGACGCCGAAGCAGCCGCGGCCCTCCACCGCTGCCGTGCCCGTGCACAGATCGTTGAGCCGCGAGGTGCTGCCCGGCTCCCACGTGACCTGGCTCTTGTGGACGTCCTGCACATTGGCCGAGCGCGCGACACCACGGAATCCCTGGAAGACTCCGCTCGTCAGGACATCGATCCAGGGGATGACGTAAGCGATCGTTCCGTTGATCCGTGTGTTCCAGGGACTCACGCTGTCGCACCCACCGCGGTAGTCGCCTTCCCGCCCGCGCGTGTCCGGACCGTCGAGCGCGGCATAGCACGTGTTCAGGTTGCTGTATCCCGAGCTCGTCCCGCCATTGAGTCTGAGCCCGCCCGGTCCGCGCCACACGAAGTTCGTGTCGATGCCATGCCAGGTGCTGCTCCGCTCCTCCATGAACGTCTGCACCTGCGGTCCGGTCGCCGACTGCGCGTTGGCGCCGGTGTTGAGCCCCGTCACCCGGTAGCCGCCGCCGCCAGGCAGACGCGAATCAATGGGCGCCACGTACGAGTAGAAGTGGTAGTCCGGATGCGTGTAGTCGAGGAACGTCTGATTGCACGTCCGGACGTCGGTTTTGCCGTTGAAGCGATCGCAGCCCTGGCCAAGCCGGTCCGTCACCACGACATTGGAGGTTCTCCGGCGGTTCCAGGTCACTTCGACGGAGAGCCTCGGCAGGAGTTCATGCTGGATACCGAGCCCAGACTGCCACCGGTAATCGCGACGTCCCCATCCGTCGACCAGCGACTCGCCGTAGGCCTGGCAGTACGCGAGCACCTCGGGCAGCACGCCAAAGTCGAGGCCGCACTGCGTGAGCGCCAGTCCGGGCAGATTGCCTTCCGCGTCGAGGTCGAACGGACTCCTGCCGAACCGCAGCGTGTCGGACGCCGCCGTGAAACCGTTACACTCGGCGCCGCCGGATACGGTGTTCGCGTTCGGGACCTTGGCCGCTTGACGGCTGCGCGCCGCGTTCAGCATGCCCATGATGTCGCAATCGACGATGCGATTGCCGTTGAGATCGTCCCAGTTCACCGTGACCGTGTTCGCCGTCCGGCGCGCCGGGTTGGCAGAAGCGTAGATGCCGCTGAGCGCCGCCTGGCCCAGATACTTCCCATAGTTGAACTTGAGGGCCGTCTTGCCGTTGCCGAACAGGTCGTAGACGGCGCCCCAGCGCGGCGACAGATCGTTGAAGGAGACGCCGTCATGGTCTCCGGTGCAGAAGGCCAGGCCCGCGGGCACGAATACGTCCGCATCGACGCAGGTCGAATCGTAGTGGCTCGTCGCGCGGTCGTAGCGCAGCGCGCCGCTCAGCGTGAGCCGCTTGAACGTCCACTGGTCCTGTGCAAAGAACGCGTGGGTGTCGAGCTGCTCGGCCACCCGCCCGTCACCCGTATTGATGACGACGCTGGCCGGGCGCGGGCGGCGGAAGTAGTTCCTCTGCTCCTCGAGCGTGCTGAACTGCGGCCCCACGAGCTGGTTGCCAAGCATGGTGTTGCCGCAGGCCGTGAGCGCCGGGTTGACGAAGGGGTTGCAGACGTTGACGCTCGGCTGCGTGTAGTTGTACGTCATCCGCGGGTCGTTGGCCGCGTTGTACAGCGCCTGCTTGATGATGGCGCCGTCATACCCGACTTTGATGTTGTGCGTGCCGGTGACGTAGGACGCTGACCCGCTCATGCGGTAGTTGTCCGAGTCGATCAGCTGCGCGCGCGATCCGGTGCCGATCAGCTCGGTGTTGAGCGACCCCGACGCGAGCGGGAAGAAAGCGCCGCCGGCGGTGGTGTTCACGCGCGATGCGACGGCGTCCATGCCCGCGGTGGTCCCGACTTCAGAGATTCTGGGAATCTCCTTCGGGTTTCTCCACTCGAGGTGCCTGTCGGTGTGATTGTCCTGTGTGGTAATCGAGGCTCTCCCTTCCAGCAGGATCTTGTTGGTGAACGGATTCGTCCACGAGTACTGCTGCAGCCGGTTCGGCTTCACCCGCACCGACCACCACGCTTCGGGCGCCACGAAGGTCGCCACCATTCCGTGACACGGGTCCTGGCAGAAGCTCTGGTCGTCTATGAAGAAGTTGAACCGGTTCTTCTGCGACGCCTGATAGGTGATGCGGGCGTTCCAGTTCTGCCACCGGTTCGTGTAGGTCAGCACGCCCGCGGGGCGATCCGGCTGATAGTTGTAGCCCCACTTGCCGTAGTTGAGATTCGGGTAGAACTCGCCGCCGCCGGGGACCTGCTCTTTGCCCTGGTCCCGCACCACCGAGTAGAACCACAGCCGATCGCGGCGGATCGGACCGCCGTAGGCGCCCGAGACATCGTAGTTGTACTTAATCAGGTTGTTGACGTTGATGGTCGGGTAGGCCCCGCCGTTTTTGGCGAACCACGAGGTCGTCGTGTAGGTCGTATTGAAGTTTCCAGCGTAGCGGTTCCCGCCGGTTCGCGGCACGATATTAATAGTGGCGCCGCCTGTTTCCGACTCGCCGAGCGCACCCGACAGCTGAATCGAGATCTCCTGCGCGTTCGCGATGTCGGCCATGTAGCCGCCGAGCATGCCGACGATCGGTCCGCCCGCCACGCTCTGCGTCAGACTCGCGTTGGAATTGAGGACCATTCCGTCGACCTTGACCTGGCCCTGTGATGTCAGGAGCGAGCCGCCCAGCTCGTCTCCCTGATCGAAGGCCTGAACGGCCGGGCCGCAGAACGTCCCCAGGCCGCCGTTGCAGACGCCATACGCCGTGCCGGGCCGGTAGGAGGAGCCGATGCCGGGCGTCAGCTGCAGCAGGCTGACGATGTTGCGCGACGTCGGCAGCTCCTGCAGCTGCTCGCCCGAGAAGGTGACGGCCTGCCGCGCGTTCTGCACGTCGACGACCGGGGATTCGGCCTTCACCGCCACCGTCTCCTGGAGGTTGCCGACGCCCAGCGCCGGGCTGACGTTGGCCGTGAATCCGCTCGTCAGCACGATGTTGTCGCGCTGCTGCTTCTGGAACCCTGCCAAACTGAACACGACGGCGTAGGACCCAATCGGCAGGTTCGTGATGCGGTACTGTCCGAGGTCGTCGGAAACGGTGCTCCGGGCGCCGATCAACGCCGGGCTCGTAACCTCGACCGTGACTCCGGGCAACACCGCGCCCTGAATGTCGCGGATCGTGCCGGCGATTGTCCCCTCCTGGGCCAATGCGGTGGTTGGGATCATCATCAGCGCCAGACACGCCCCGAGCAGGGCGCATCGCGATCTCCTCGACTGCAACATGGAACCCTCCCTCGCCATCCGCGTCACTGACCACCAGTGCGCACGCGGGCGCCACCGTATACGTCTTCCGCGCACGCTTGTCAATTTGTATTGCCGTCGATGCAGTGGTGCGGTGAGGCATTGCACTCGTTCGAGAACGAATGCGGCCGTTTCAACACGAAGCCCGCCGTCTCGCGGAGTGCCTTCAGTTGCGCCCCAAATGCATTCGAGGAGCCCGAACACGGGTCAAGACGGTCTACCGTGTCGAGGCGCAGGCGAAGGTATTCAAGTAGTACGATTCACCCGCTCGGCACAATCCACGGGTACGTGCACCTGCGCTGGCCTTGGTGAAATTGGAGAAGGGACATCTCCGCCGAGAACGCGGGTCAGAGTTTCGAGTTGGTGTCGGGCTGTGCCTGGATCGCGCCTGCTTCTGCTGTCAGATCGCTGATCGACGACAACACAGTGTCCGCATCGGCTGGGGCACGTTCCAGCGACATCTGCAGTTGCGCAAGCAGCGCGAGCAGGTCTCCCGGCTGCACCGGTTTGACGAGGTGGTAGTCGAAGCCCGCTGCCCTCGTCGCCTCGCGATCGCTGGTCTGGCCGTAGCCGGTAAGCGCGATGAGACGCACGCCGCGACGTCGCGGATTCGCCCGAATCCGTCGTGCCACTTCGAGCCCGTCGATCCCGGGGAGCCCGACGTCGAGAATGACGATGGACGGCGCGATTTCCTCCACAAGCCGCAGACCCGTGATGCCATCGTCCGCGCCGTGACAGGAGAGGCCGGCGTGCGTCAGCATGCTGCACAACATCTCGCGGCTGTCGGGATTGTCCTCGACAACGACGACGGAGGCCCCGAGGGGGATCGCCGACACGGACGCGCGGTCCTGCGTCGTCGACAGCTCCGGCCGTGTCGTCAACGGCAACCTGACGGAGAATTCGCTGCCGGCCCCGTCGCCGTCGCTCCGGACGCCCACGGTGCCTCCGTGCATCTCGACGAGCGCGCGAGCCAGCGTCAGGCCGACACCAAGACCACCGTTCGAGCGATCGCGGGTGTGACTGGCCTGCACGAACAGGTCGAACACCGATTCGAGCAACTGCGGCGGAATGCCGGCCCCGTTGTCGATGACGCGAATGACCGCTCCATTCGATTCCGCGCGCACTCGCAGCGTGACATGCCCGCCGCTGGCGGTGTACTTGGCAGCGTTGCTCAGCAGATTGATCTGGACCTGCTGCAGCCGCGCCGCGTCGCCGTCCACCCAGACCGGGTCCGGGTCCAGATCGACGCGAAAGTCCAGTCCCTTCTCATCCATCTGCGGACGGACGGCGTCGGCCGCTTCCGCGGCGACCAGGCGCAAGTCAACCACGCGCCGGCGCAGATCGATCTTGTTCTGCGTCACCCGGCTGACTTCGAGGAGGTCGTCGAGCAGCCGCGCCATCTGCCGCGACTGCCGCTCGAGCACGCTCACCGCGCGATCCCCGACGCCGTGGACGCCCTTCAGCATGGCGGTTGCCGTCACCACCGCGCCCAGCGGGTTTCGCAGTTCGTGGGACAGCATGGCCAGGAACTGATCGCGCCGCCGTACCTCCTCATCGATCTTCGTTTTCGCTTTGACCTGCTCGGTCACGTCGCGAAAGATCGCGATGACACCGACGATGGCGCTATGGGGATCGACCAGGGGCAGGCGTGACACGAGGTCCCACCCCTCCGCCCCGTCCGGGGTGGCGCGCGACTCGAGCCGGTAGTGCTGCGGCTGGCCCGACCGAAGCACCGCCTCGTCTTCGCGGTGCAGGGCCATCGCCGCATCCTGATCCGGCAGATCGAACGCTGTCTTGCCGATGACATCGGCCGGATCGGCGATGCCGAGCCTGGCGGCCATCGCGTGATTGAAGCGGATGAACCGCCCGCGGGTGTCCTTGAAGTAAATGGCGTCCGGCACGCTGCGCAGCAGGCTGTTCAGCAGATACCGTTCGTGGAACAGCGCGTCCTCGGCGGATTTCAGTCCGCTGACGTCGATCAGCGTCAAGACCACGCCGTCGGCCGCGCCCTTCACCCGATACGGCAACAGCCGCAGGAAGAACGGCCGGCCATTCACTTCCGCGAGATCGCGCTCGACCGCCTGCCCGGAAGCCAGCACGCGCTTGAGATCCGCGACCAGCTCTGGATGCCGCATCTTGTGCACGAACGTCTCGACCGGACGACCGACATCATGCGGCACCAGACCGAAGATCCCGGCGGCCTGCGGCGTGAACTTCCGGATCCGAAGATGGGCGTCGAGGAAGATGGTCCCCACGTCGGTGCTGGCCAGAAGGTTGT
This sequence comes from Vicinamibacterales bacterium, assembly GCA_035647075.1. Lineage (GTDB taxonomy): Bacteria > Acidobacteriota > Vicinamibacteria > Vicinamibacterales > UBA2999 > Gp6-AA40. The sequence goes on from DASROF010000212.1 coordinate 9,029, forward strand.
CCATGTCGTTGGTCAACTCGGTCAGTTCGCCGATCTTCCGTTGGTACTCGGCGTTGACGGTGTAGAGCTCTTCGTTGACGCTCTGGAGCTCTTCGTTCGTGCTCTGCAGCTCCTCATTGGAGGCTTGCAGCTCCTCGTTCGACGCCTGCAACTCCTCGTTGCCGGCCTCCAGCTGCTCGATGGCCGCCTGCAGGCTCTCTTTCGTCGTCCCCAGTTCGGCCTCGAGCGCCGCCAGCTGTTGCTGCGACACCCGATCGATGTCGATCTGAATCGGCGGCGCACTCGAGGGCCTGGCCGCCGGCTCGGCTGACTCGAACGAGACGACAACGTAACGTCCGGCGGTGCCGCGCCCGGCGATGGCCCGCATCGTCACACGGTAGCTGCGATCGTCGGCGGGCATGCGGACGCCGCTGAAGACGACGGGCGACCGCTCCGCCAGCGCGCGCTTGATCCCGCCGGCGAGGATCATCTTCAACTCGACGTGGACCAGATCCAGGACCTCCAGGCTCTGCCGTCCGTCCCGCACGCGCAGGAAGCGCGCGGCGCCGCCGAGGACATGAACGAGCTCGCCGCGCTCGTTGACGATCAGGCTGGGCGACATCGTCTCTTCCAGAAGGGCGTCGTAGACCGACAGCAACTGGCCGATCGAATGGCGTGCCGGAGGCATGGGCGACACCGCCACGCGCCTCTCGATCGGAACGCCGCCACGCGGGCGCGTGTGGACCGGAGTGCGCACCTCGCCCGCTTTTCGATATAGCTGCCATTCCTTGTCGAGAATCTCGAAGCCGTCGGCCAGCGGGCCGAGCGTCTCCGACGGCCCGAGCATCAGCACACCGGTCTGACTCAAGGCAAAGTGGAAGTGCGACAGGACCCGCTGCTGAGCGGGCGGCTGCAGATAGATGAGCAGATTCCGGCAGGTGACCAGATCGAGGCGTGTGAATGGCGCGTCGGTGATGACGTTGTGCTGGGCAAAGACGATCATCTGGCGCAGCTCTGGCACCACCTGATAGCTGCTGCCAACCTGTGTGAAATAGCGAGTCAGCCGCTCGGGGGACACGTTCGACACCGCCTCTTCCCCGTACGCGGCGAGCGCCGCCTGCTCGAGCGACCCACGGTGGACGTCCGTCGCAAATATTTTTACCGACCGTTCTCCGTACCGCGCCATCAGTTCCTGCAGCAGAATCGCCAGCGAGTAGGCTTCTTCTCCGGTCGCACAGCCGGCGACCCACAGCCGGAGCGGGGTCGAGCGCGGTTCGCGCTGCAGCAGCTCGGGCAGAATGCGGCGCTCGAGCAGATCGAAGGCGTCCGGATCGCGGAAGAACCGCGTCACGCCGATCAGCAAATCGCGATACAGGGCATCGAGTTCGTCACGCTCGGAGCGCAGCCGCGACAGGTACTCCTCGATGTTGGACGACTGGGCGAGCGCCAGCCGGCGCTCGATGCGCCGTGTGACGGTGCTCGGCTTGTAGTGGTTGAAGTCGATGCCGTATTCGGTTTCGAGCAACCGGTACACGGCGTCGAGTCCGCGCGGCGCAACGACGGGCTCGTTCGGCGCCGGATCGCGGCGCGCACGCTGGAGCAGCGCGGTCGGCATGTCCTGCGGCGGCAAGATACAGTCGACCACTCCGGTCTCGGCCGCCGCTTTCGGCATGCCGTCGAACTGCGCGCTCTCGAGGTCCTGGGCGACCACGAAACCACCGGCGTCGTGCACCTGAACGATGCCCCGCGAGCCGTCGCTGCCGCCGCCGGACAACACGATCGCCACCGCCCGTTCGCCGCAGTCCTGTGCGAGCGACCGGAAGAACATGTCAATGGGTAGCGTCAGCTCCTGCTGGCGATTGCGCTCGCTCAACAGCAACCGGCCGCCAGAAATGATCATCTCCTTCTTCGCTGGAATCAGATAGACGTGATCGGCTTCGACCGGCATCCCATCCTCCACGAGGTGAATGGGCAGCGTCGTGTGCCGGGACAACAGTTCGTCCATCAGACTGCGGAAGTCGGGCGACAGATGCTGGACGATCACGAACGCCAGTCCGGTGCGTTCGGGCAGATTGTCGAAGAAGCGCAGTAGCGGATCGAGGCCGCCGGCCGACGCACCGATGCCGACGACGAGTGCCGGGGGTGTCAGGCGGGCGTCGTCGGCGGCGTCCGTCTGCTGAAGCCAGGAAACGGGGTTGTCTGCCATCTCACAGTTCCATCGAACGTCACACGTCGCAATCGATGTCGGGGAAATTCAAACGATGTGCCGTCCGGCTGAGCAACTGACGGCAGCACGCCCAACTGATTGAAAGATCGAGGAATACGCGTGGGTCACCGCTATGCCGGTAGTGCGCCGCGCCACCAAGAGTGGGTAGGAGGCGTCATGCCTTTTTACAAAGGAAGGAAGGGAACGACTATCGACGCTTAGGAATGATTCAGGCGACACGATCCGCGCACTGCCCGCAAACAATCCCGGTAGCTTCTTAGACTGGTTCCGCTGCAGCGACTGCGATCAAAGGTCTGCGGCAGCGGGGCCACTCGATCGCACCAGACATCGCGCCGTGACGGCCACTGGCTGAGCTTTGAAATCAATGCAGTAGCTTGGGCGGGTCAGCTATCCGTTTCGTTTCGGGGCTGATCGTGCTCTCCGGCGATCCGCCGCACCCCGTTGATGCTGTGGGGCGTCGGCGGGCGACATCACCTCAAAGCTCCGGTGACAGGCGTAGCAATGCCAGGCTTCTCGGTCGAGTGTGTGTTCCGTCCGAATGGTGTTTGCCGATGCACAGCGCGGACATTCACAATTCGGCAAGTCGCGTGTGGACATTGCTAATGGGGCTCCTGTGTGAGCGGCGACGCAATCCAGAAGCGTGACGCCACAGGAACAACGGCAGATTTCATGCCGCGTTGAACCGCCAAGAAAAACAATCAATGGGACCGTCGAGGTGTCGCATGCCGAAAACGCCCAATCCCTTAATGCCCTCTGGCGTTGACAGCCCAAGCGGCGGTCACATGAAATCTTTCGCGCGCCCGGAAGGCGTCGAGTTGGTCGGTCGCAGGAACCGTCTTGAACCAATGGCGAAGATTCCTCGCCTTCTGAGGATTCTTTCACCCCTCGGAACCGCGATTACGTTAACTGTCGCCGAATGCGCTCTGCCTGCCGCTGGCATCTGGCCTGCTGTCTTTGCTGTGGACCTGAAGTCCCACTGCCATGCAGCTGCCATTCACGAAACCGCAGTTCTTCGATCTGTTCGTCGCGTATAACGAAGCCCTGTGGCCGGCTGCCGTCGCTCTGTGGATTGCCTCAGCGGTAATCCTGGCTCTGCGACTTTCGGCGCGCCACCCGCACGATCGTTGGATGAGTGCTCTCCTGGTCGCGCACTGGGCGTGGTCCGCACTGGCCTATCACGTCGCGTTCTTTACACGCATCAACCCCGCCGCGTGGCTCTTCGCGTCGCTCTTTCTGGGCCAGGCCGTTGTCTTCTTCCGCGTTGGCGTCGTGCAGCGGCGCTTGTCCTTCGCGCCGTGGGGTACTGCGTGGGCGCCACTGGCGTGGGGCCTGATCGCGTACTCGTTGGCATATCCCTTTATCAATGCGATTGACCATCTCAGCCTGCTGCGAATCCCGACGTTCGGCCTTCCGTGCCCGACGACGATCTTCACGGCGGGCGTGTTGATGCTGGCGACGCCGCGGTGCTGGAGCCTCACGGTTATTCCAGTGATCTGGTCGGCAATAGGCGGATCCGCGGCGTTCCTACTGGGGGTCCACGCCGACGTGGCATTACCCATCGCAGGCATCGCGCTGGCGATCTTCTCGGTGCGGAGCACGACGCCTGAGCAGCTGCCAGCCGCTCGAATCGTTCCAGGCTAACGCCGAGGGAGGTGCACGGTGGACATCAGCAAGATTGCAAGGATGATAGCGGTGGCAGCAGGGCTCGGATTCTTCGCGCTCCTGCCGGCACGCGCGCTCGCACACTGCGATGGTCTGGATGGCCCCGTCGTACAGGCCGCGCAGCGTGCGCTCGACACCAGAAATCCGGCGCTCGTGCTGATCTGGGTCCAGGAAAAGGACGAACTGGAGATTCGGAAGGCCTTCCAGCAGACGCTCGCGGTTCGCGAGTTGAGCCCGCAGGCGAGAGAGCTGGCCGACCGATTCTTCTTCGAGACGCTGGTCCGCGTGCATCGCGCCGGCGAAGGCGCACCGTTCACGGGCCTCAAGCCAGCGGGTCGTGATTTGGGCCCAGCGATTCCGGCGGCGGACGAAGCCGTTCGCGTCGGTTCCGTTGAACCGGTTCGTCGTCTCCTCACGGTGGCCATTCAAGAACGCCTCCGCCGCCAATTTGGCGAAGTGATGGCGACGAAGACGTTCGACGCAGATGACGTCGCTGCGGGCCGCGCGTACGTCAACGCGTACGTCGAGTTCATTCATTTCGTGGAGTTGCTGTACGACGCCACGAT
>DASROF010000213.1:0-62024 GCA_035647075.1 Vicinamibacterales bacterium
TAGCGGCTGGTCGGCCGCTTTGTGCGACGAGAGAGCTCCCGATCGCGACACAAGCCAGCAGCATCACGAAAAACCGCGCTCTCATTGAATCCCTCCAGCGAGACTGAGCGACATGAAGACGCTGTTGCCGTTCTCCACGTAACTGCCGAACGGCCCACAGTCGCGGAAGCCGACGCTCCGGTAAAGCATATGCGCTGGTTCGAAGGCCGGGTGGTTCCCGGTCTCGAGGAACAACTCGCGGTAGCCCCGCTCCCGCGCCACCTGAAGAATGTGATTGAGCAGCACGCGGCCCGTGCCCTGGCGGCGGAGTCGCGCAGGCGTTCGCATCGACTTCACTTCACCCTGCGTCGGAGAGAGTTCCTTGAGTGCCGCGCACCCGAGCAGCACATCACCCTCCCAGGCGGTCCAGAAAACGATTCCCGGCTGTCGAAGTCTGGCGGCGTCAAAGGCAAACACGTGTTCCGGCGGTGAGAGTTCGTACATGTTCCGCAGGTGCTCTTCGAGCAGCGCGAGGACCTGCGGCCTGGACACGTCGTCGATCTCGATGCGCACTAGTCCACGATGCTGAACTGCAGATACGGCCTGGATATCGTGACGATCCGGTCGCGCTCATCCTCCACCAGAGTCACGCGACCGTTTCCGTCGCGGCCTGGACGACCGATCGTCTCCATCCGCTTGAGCGCCTCTGCAACCCAGACAATGTGACCCTCACGCGTCGCCGTCTGCCGGGCGCCCGGTGCACCGGTGAGAGTGCTGCCGATGCCGAAACAGATCACGAGTACACCGAAGATGAACCGCGCTCTCATCGGACTCCCGGCCCCTATTTCGAAGGTCGCCCCTCGGCATCGCGGATTTCGACATTACCGACATTCAGCTTCGCCAGTTCCGGCTCTATCACTTTCCGATCGCCCACCGCGACGACCACCATGTTCGCGGGCACCAGATACTTCTTCGACACCGCCAGCGTCTGATCGGTCGTCACTGCGTTCACCTGCTGCGCGTACTTCGTGTAGTAGTCGAGACCGAGGTCGTAGGTGAACACGTTCGAGAAGTTGGCAACCGAGTCCGCGTTGGTTTCGAACGCGCCGGCGAGCGAGTTCGCGAGCGAATCCTTCGCCCGCTGCAGTTCGTCGCGATCGAGTGGCTTGTCCACCATCCCGCGAATCTCCTTGAAGATCTCGGAAACGGACGGCGCGGTCACGTCGGTCCGGACGCCGGAGCCGACCTGGAACGGTCCGGGCGCACGGCGGAAGGTGAACTGAGACGAGGCGCCGTAGGTGTAGCCGTGGGCCTCGCGCAGGTTCATGTTGATCCGGCTCGAGAACAGGCCGCCCAGCGCAATGTTCATCACCTGCAGCGGCCGGAAGTCTGGCGACGACCGTGCGGCGCCGATGGTGGCAACGCGCAGCTGCGTCTGTGGGCTGCCTGGCTTGTCCACGATCACCACGCGCGGTGGAATCGACGTTGGCGTCGTCAGCGTGGGACGCGCGGGTGTGCCGCGTTCCCACGACCCGAACGATTTTTCTGCCAGCGCGCGCAGTTCCGCCATCGAAATATCGCCGGCGACGACGAGCGCCGCATTGTTCGCGACGAAATTCTGCTTCCAGAATGCAGACAAATCAGCGCGGGTAATCGCCTTCACCGACGCCTCGGTGCCGATCTCGCTGTAGCCGTACGGATGCTTGTCGCCGTAGAGCACCATCGCCGTCACCTGTCCGGCGACCTGTGATGGGTTGTCTCGAATCTGCGTGAGCTGACCAAGCCGCTGCGACCGCTGGCGATCGAGCTCCTCCGCCGGGAACGACGGATGCAGCGTCACGTCGGCCATCACATCCAGCAGCGACGCGAAGTTCTTGCTCAGCGATCGTCCGCTGATCGTCGTCGCATCCATCGAGCTGCCCGTGCCAAGCGATCCGCCAAGCTGCGCCACCTGATCGGCGATCTGCAGCGCGCTTCTCGTCGCCGTTCCCTCGTCCAGCATCGCGGCGGTGAAGTTCGCGAGGCCCGGCTTGTCGAGTGGGTTCGAATCGCTGCCAGTCCTCAGGACGACGCTCGCGGCGACAAGCGGCAAGCCGCGACGCTCGTTGAGGATCAGCGTCAGGCCGTTTGGCAACGTCGCCGACTGCGGCGTCGGGAGCACCACCGCCTTCGCTGTCGCGCCCTTCGGCATGGTGCCGCGCCACGGCTCGTCTTTGTTCACCGACTGCGCGCCCGCGCCCTCACCCGGTTTCGGAGCCGGCGGAGTCGGCACCTGTGCCGACGCCTGCGGCGTTCCCGGGATGGCCTCAACGACCACGCGGGACGTTGGCGTGAGGTACGCCTTGGCGAACGCCTGCACGGAGGCGGGCGTCACCGCGCGATACCGCGCGACGTCCTGCTGCAGGTACTCGGGCGTCCCCAGATAGTGGTTGTAGGCGTTCAGCTTGTCCGCGACGCCGCCAAACCCACCGAGACTTTCCAGCCCGCCGACGATGTTGGTCTCGATCGTGTTGCGCGCGCGATCGATCTCCGCACGGTCGGGTGGCGTTGAGCGCAGTGTCGCGAGCTCTTCGTCGAGCGCCTTCTCGATCTCCTGCACCGTTTTGCCAGGCTTCGCGGTGATCTGGATCTGGAAGATCGATCCGAGAATCAGTGATTGCTGTGATGCGCTGACGTCCTGCGCGATCTGCTTTTCGTACACCAGCTTCTTGTAAAGCCGGCTCGAACGCCCGCCGCCGAGCATCGTCGCCGTGATATCGGCGTCAGCGTCGCCCGGCTTGTAGAACGACGGCGAGATCCACGCCATGTAGACGCGCGGCAACTCGACGCGCGACGGGACGACCTTGCGGCGCTCGGCTGTGATCTTCGGCGTGGTCGCACTGATCTTCGGGACGGGCGCGCCCCGCTTCAGCGTGCTGAAGTACTTCTGAACGAGCGCCTTCGTCGCCGCCACATCGATGTCGCCCACGATGGCCAGGCTGGCGTTATTGGGCGCGTAGTACTGCTTGAAGAAGTTCTGCACGTCCTCGAGCTTGACGGCCTGAATGTCCTCATGCGATCCGATGACGTTGCCGTAGTAAGGATGCCCTGCCGGATACAGCAGCTGCACGAGCGCTTCTTCAGCCATCCCGTACGGCTGGTTCTCGACGCTCTGACGACGCTCGTTGCGAACGACGTCCTGCTGATTGGCGAGCGCGGCCTGATCGACCTTGTCGAGCAGGTAGCCCATCCGATCCGACTCGAGCCACAACGCCAGCTCGAGCTGGTTCGAGGGAAGCGTCTCGAAGTAGTTGGTCCGGTCGTAGTCGGTCGTGCCGTTGATGTCGCTGGCGCCGGCGGCTTCAAGCAGCTGGAAGTGCTGGTCGCACGGCACGTGCTTCGAGCACATGATGTTTCAGTGCTCGAAGAGATGCGCGAATCCGGTACGCCCCTTCGCTTCGTTCGCGGGACCAACGTGGTACCAGAGGTCCACCGCCACAACAGGCAGCCGGCTGTCCCGCCGCAGGATCACGTCGAGGCCGTTCGGCAGCGTGTACTTCTCGAACGCCAGGCGGGGAATGCCGGCAGCCGTTGGCGCAGCGGTAGCCGCCTGGGGCCGCGCGGCGGCCGGCGCGGTCGCCGGAGCCTTGGCGGGCGCCGGTTTCTGAGCGCCCGCCTGACTCTGAGCCAGCGGTGTAGTGGCCATGGCGGCGCACGTCAGCGCGACAACCAGGAAGAAGCGGATAAATCGTCGATTAGTCATTTCATTCACCAATGGCATCCCTGAAGGGATGCCCTACTCACGCATCACAACGGCATCCCTCAAGGGATGCCCTACGACTCGGGTTTATTGCCAAGACTCTTCCAGAGATACCAGCACGCGACCGATCGATAAGGCCGCCAGGGTTCGCCTATCTTCGTCAGCCGTTCGGGCCGGGGCATCTTGCGCAGCCCGTAGGCGCGCTGAACGGCCTTCAGAATTCCAAGATCGTCCACAGGGAGCACGTCAGGACGATGAAGACGGAACATCAGGAACATCTCCGCCGTCCACCGCCCGATTCCCTTCACCCGGGTCAACGACTGAATTACGTCTTCGTCCGGCAGTTCGTTCACCTGGTTCAGCGGGACGGAGCCGTCGGCAACGCGGGCGGACAGATCGCGAATGTAGCGAACCTTCTGCGAACTGAAACCGACCGCTCGAAGCTGCTCATCGGTGAGACGGGCAACCGCAGCGGGCGTCGGTGGGCCGTCGAACAACGCGTCGAATCTCCGGGCAATCGTGGCAGCGGCTTTGGTCGAGAGCTGCTGCGAAATGATCGCATGCGTGAGCGCCGTGAACGCGTCCTCGTGTTGCGCGTCAGCCAATCCGCACGGTCCGTGTCGCTTCATCAGGTCGCGAATCACCGGGTCGCGCCGTGCGAGCAGCCGTCTCGCCTTCACATAGTCTGTCGTGGTCATGTCGCGCCGTCAGCTCCTGGTCCCCGATTTCTGACGCCTGGTCCCTACTTAATAACGGCCGTCAACGTCACCCGGGCGCGAATCTCGGTCTGCCCCGTTTCGATCGGCGGTGCGGCGGCCGCGGCGGTCAGCGTTTCCGCACGCGCGAACCGTGGCATTGGCACAGGGCCGCCCTCGATCCCTCCCTCCTCGATTCGGACGATGCGCTCCACCGTACGGCCGGCACCGGAAGCCGCGGCGTCCGCCTTGGCCCGCGCGTCGGCGACAGCCAGACGAAGCGCTTCGCGTTCGAGCTTCGCGCGCTCTTTCAGGTCGAATCGCACGCCACCAAGGGATGTCGCACCAGACGCGACGGCCATTTCGAGGTACTCACCAACGCGATCCACGCTGTCGACACGCACCTCGACGGTGTTTCGCGCCACATAGCCTTTGCCAACACGCTTGCCGTTGACGAAGTCCCATTCGTACTGCACGTCGTAGGCGATCGTGCGAATCGCATCCGCCGCAATGCCGGAGGACTTCAACTTCGAAAGCACCGGCGTCATCGCGTCCGTGTTTCGCTTCTGCGCCTCGCGCGCGGTTGCCGCCCTCGATTCGGCGCTGATGTTGATCCAGGCCCGGTCGGGCACCGCCTGCACGAGCCCCTCGCCCGTCGTCACGACGACAGGTTCAGCCGGGGTGGCGGTTTGCTGGGCATAGGCGGGCAGCGAGAAGACAAGAAAGAGCAGGGTCAGAATGCGTTTCGTCACGGTAATCCCCTATTACTCATCTACCATCATCAGATGCCCGGAGCCGGGCCGCTAGCCGGTCTCACCATTGTTGATCTGACCCGGGTGCTCTCCGGGCCCTATTGCACGATGCTGTTGGCCGACATGGGCGCCCGCGTCATCAAGGTCGAGCGCCCCGGCCACGGCGACGACACCCGCGCCTGGGGACCGCCCTTCGTCGGCAAGGAAACGGCCTACTTCCTCAGCATCAACCGCAACAAGGAAAGCCTGACGCTGGACTTCAAAAACACTGAAGGCCGCGAGATCCTGGCGAAGCTGATCAGCAAGTCCGATGTCGTCGTCGAAAACTTCCGACCCGGTGCGATGGCTCGGCTTGGGCTCGATTATTCGACGCTCGCGGCGCGTCACCCGCGCCTCGTCTTCTGCTCGATCTCCGGGTTCGGCCAGGACGGCCCGCGCCGCGATCAGGCGGGATATGACGCCGTGATCCAGGCAGAGGGCGGCCTGATGAGTGTGACCGGCGATGCCGATGGCCGCGCTTTCCGCGTAGGCGTCGCGGTCACCGACATGGTTGCCGGCCTTCTGGCCGTTCAGGGCATCCTCCTCGCCCTCTTCGCGCGCGAGCGCAGCGGACGCGGGCAACACGTCGACATCAGCATGTTGGACGGTGTGATCTCGTTGCTGAGTTATCACGCGTCGATCTATCTGACGACCGGCGCCGAATCGCGGCGGGTTGGCAACCGCCACGCGACAATCGCGCCGTACGACACGTTCGCAGCGTCGGACGGCGAGCTCTTCCTTGCGGTTGGAAACGACGAGCAGTTTCAACGGTTCTGCGCCGCCACCGGTCTGCAACACTTGCTGGCCGACGATCGCTTTTCCACGAATCCAGCGCGCGTTCGAAACGAAGCGGCGCTGAAAGAGTTGCTCGAGCCGGTGATGCGCGAACGCACGAGGGACGGGTGGCTCCGCGAATTCGCCACCGCCGGTGTTCCGTGCGGCGCCGTACGCAGCGTGCCCGAGGCGCTTTCGGATCCGCAGGTAGACGCGCGTCGAATGGTTGAAGCGGTTGTGCACGCTGTCCTCGGACCGATGAAGGTTCTGGGCACACCCATCAAGCTGTCGGACACGCCCGCCTCGGTTCGGACCGCGCCGCCCACTTTGGGGCAGCACACTGATACTGTGCTGGGCGAGCTTGGATTGACCGCGGACGAGATCGCGGGCCTGAGAAAGCGTTCGGTCGTATAACTATGGAAATCTCAGCAGTCAAAAGGCGCGTGCAGCAGGGTCTCGCGACGGCACGTACTCGGGCGCAGGAGCGTCGGCAACAAACGGATGGAGCGACGCGCGACTACGCGGTGTTTCTCGAAACCGTGGCGACGCCGCTCGTCCAGCAGCTTGCGAACGTCCTGAAGGTCGAGGGCTACGCGTTTACCGCATCCACGCCAGGCGACACCGTGCGGCTCACCAACGATCGCGGCCGCGGCGACTTCGTTGAACTCGCGCTCGATACCAGCGGCGAACGTCCACAGGTCGTCGGCCGCATCACCCAGTCGCGCGGCTCACGGCGACTCGACGAAGAGCAGCCGATCAAAGCTGGCGCATTACCGTCCGAGCTGACCGACGAAGATCTGCTCGAGTTCCTGATGCAGGCGCTGGAGCGGTGGCTGGTTTAGTCCTTGGCAGGCACGCTCGCGGCGTGAATGGCCATCAGACCGCCGAGGACGCGAATCACGCGCACGTCTGTAAAGCCTGACTGCTTCATCATGAATGCCACGCCGGCGGCTCCCGGATAGTTGCGAATCGATTCCGGGATGTAGCGATAGGTGTCCGGATCGCCGTGCAGCACAAAGCCAAGGGCTGAGCCGACGATCGTCAGATAGATCAGATACGCGGCGCGGACGATCGGATTCGATGGGCGATTGAAGTCCAGCGACAGCACGCGGCCGTGAGGTGCGAGGACGCGCCGGATCTCTTCGAGCGAGAGCGTCAAGTCGGGAACGTTTCGAAGGCCATAGCCAATCGTCACAACCGTGAACGATCGGTTCGGAAACGGCAGCGCCAGCATGTCGCCGGTGACGAACCGTGGATGGCACCCCTTCAAGGGGTGTCCTTCAGAGGGGTGCCCTGCGACACCGGGTACGTAGTGTCCGCCTTCAGCCGGACCAGAACGTTGCCGAGCCAGCTGCAGCATCCGGTGCGTGACGTCGAGGCCAACGGCGCGCTCAACGCTCTGGGCCCCCGCGAACACGATGTCGCCTGTGCCGCACGCGAGATCGAGAAGGCGATCCTCAGGCTGCAGATCGGCGAGCTGAATCAGGCGCCGCTTCCAGCGTCGATCCTGACCATATGAGAGGAATCCGGTGATGAAGTCGTAGCGGTCGGCGATGGTTGCAAACAGCCGGCGGACGTACCGCTGCTTGCCCTCAGCCGTCGAAATGGCTTGGCGGAGTTTCACGCACGAGTCCCTGGTCCTTCGTGCTTCGTGCGTAGTCCGTCCTCAGTCCGTAGTCCGTGCTTCGTCCAGAGTCCTTCGTCCCTTGTGCGCCCAGGACAAAGGACCAAGGACAGACCAGGGACCAAGGACGGACCAAGAACCAAGCACAAAGGACTAAGGACTGACGATGATCGTTCCGCGCATCATCATCATGTGCGGGCGGCACCAGTATTCGTAGGTGCCAGCATTCTCGGGAACGTCGAACACGACGTCCGATGATTGATTCCACCCGATCGGATCCAGCTCCGCCTTGAAAGACGGCACGGCGAAGTTGTGCTGAATGCCGCGATCCTGGTTCTTGAAGACGATGCGGACGCGATCGCCGGCCTTGAAGGTTAGCGTCGGGTTGGGGAGGTCGCCGTTCTCGAGATAAAACGTCATCCCGCGCGCGACGAGCGTGACCTCACGCGGCGCCGGACGGGCGAGCGCCGCCGCCAGCGCGCCGAGCATCATCACCACGACGGTAATCGTGATCCACTTCACGGACACCCGATATCCCCAGATACTCATCCGACCAGCATCCCCGTCACGTACATCACTGCAAACCCCGCGAGAAGCCCGGCGAGCACCGGCGTCGACGTAAACGCCCGGCCGCGTTCGGCTTCCTTCCCGACCTGCTTCGCGATCTGACGCGTCACCTGCGCGATCGCGCCGACGCCGACCGCGAGGAACAGCACCGACCAGATCGGCGAATACACCAGACCGCCAAGCCACGCGCCGGCAATCGTCGGCGCGCCACCAATCAGGCCGAGCTTCATCAAATCTCCGAGTCCAACTTTTTGCTTCTCCCGTGCCAACGGCGCGACGATCGCAAGCCCTTCCGTGGTGTTGTGCAACGCGAAGCCGATGATCAGCAGCGCGCCGAGCGTCGCCTCGCCGAGCGAGAACGCCGATCCGATGGCCAGCCCTTCACCGAAGTTGTGCAGCCCGATGCCGACGGCAATCAACAGCGCCAGGACCCACCCGCCGCTTGACTTGAGCGACGTCGAAGGGGCACTCCCGCGCCGCTTCTTCAGAACGTCACCGACCCATTCGAGCACCATGTACGCCGCGCCAGCAGCCAGCACGAACAGGACGCCACCCTGGAACGAACCCGGCAGTGCGTGCGACGCCTCGAATCCTTCTTCGGCGCCGTCGACCAGCAGGAACAGCAGGAGGCCGATGGTCAGCGCCAGCAGGAAATCCATGCTTCGCGACGACAGCCTCGAGAGAAAGGGGAACCAGAGCAACCCGATCGCCACGGGCAGGACGCCCACATACAGGCCAATCAGGGTGAACACCCCCAGAAACTTGGACGTCGCCGTCGGCGTCGCCACCGCTACGGGGATCTCGTGCGCGAATGCCGCACCGGTGGAAGTGAGAATGCGCACCTGGTGTGCGTCGCCTTCGACCCACGGGTACGGAATCCTCAGGGTCGTCCGTCCGAGGTGGCTGAGGGCCTGACCCTTGTCCGTTGTGAACGTCCAGAACGCGTCGTCAACCTGGATCTGCGCGATCGTCAGGTCGTCTGGACCGTCATTCATCACCGTCGCGACAATCGCACCTGGCTCGAGGGTGACGCGCTGAAAAGTCAGCCGCTCGACGGGCGGCACATTGACGCCGCGGACGGCGTCCGCCGGCTTCGACCACACGATGGCGGCAATCAGTGCTCCCAGCAGCACAAGCGGAAGCAGCGCAGCCGCCAACCCTTTAGGTGTCACTTTCCACCGCCCTGAACAACCCCATCCAGCCGAGTTCCGCGAACTCGGTCTGGTGCGCGTGGAACATGAAGTCGCCGGGATACCGGAACGTGGTTTCGAGAATCGCGCGTTCGCCCTGACACAGCATCAACGTGTCGGTCGTCTCGCCTGGCGTGAGCGACGTGCCGGTGCGGAACACGTCGAAGAACATCCCGTGAAGGTGCAGGCTGTTCAGGAGATCGAACTCGGTGACGTTGATCAGATAGATACGGGTGAGCCGACCGACCTTCACGCGTATGGGCTCCTGCATGTACGCGTTCGCGATGGTGTTGACGGCGTAGACCTCGTTGTCGGCGTCGAAGTTCGTATCGAACGCGTTCATCACCATCACCAGTTCGTCCGCCGGCGGGCGGCCCTGGCGGGGATCGATGATGAAAGCACCGTAGAGGCCCTTGTGAATATGCCGTTTCAGCGGAACGGTGTGGCAGTGATACAGGTGCAGCCCGAACGGATCCGCATCGAACTCGTAGACGAACGTGGTGCCCGGCTGCACTTCCTGACCGTGGAGCGCGCCGTCCATCTCCGGCGCATGCCAGCCATGAAAGTGCATCGTGTGCGGATGTGACCCGGCATTCCTGAACGTGATTTTGACCCGATCACCCTCAGTCGCGCGGATCGTCGGCCCGGGAACCTGCCCGTTGTAGGTCCATGCAGGAAAGAAGAGTCCCGGGGCGATTTCAATCTCTCGATCGACGGCGTAGATTTCGTACTCCCGAAGCATCGTTCCGTCGGGCCGCTTCGTCTCGCGGTAGTACTTCGCCCGCTGCGCCGGGTCGAGGTCCGCGAAGTTCCAGGTCCTGAGATACCGCGTCGGCGACAGCTGGTCGCTCGTCACTCGTCCGACGAGACCCATCGAGTGGTTGTCGTGAGCCGTCGGATACGACTGGGGCGTCTGCCCACGCAGACGTCCGACTGCCGCGGCAAGCACGGAGCTCGCGCCCACAGACTGGAGCCATGTCCTTCTGCTCACCGCCATTTTGACTATTCAAAATTTAATCTCTGAGCGTCGCAAAGTCAAGTTCAGCCCATGCAAAACTCGGATACACTAGTTTTCAAGATGCTCCCGTCGAGCACGGTTGAGAACTACCTTAAGGCTATTTATTCCGGGGCATCCGGGCTGAAAGCCCCTCACCGGCTGCTGCCGATGGGCCAGCTCGCGGCCTCCCTTGGCGTCACGCCCGGCACCGCGACGACGATGGTGAAGACGCTCGCCGAGTCGGGCCTCGTGGAATACGAGCCGTACACGGGGGTGACGCTCACGCCTGCGGGCGAGCGGCTTGCCGCCCTCGTTCTGCGACGTCATCGGCTGATCGAGCTCTTCCTCGTTCGTTTCATGGGGTACTCCTGGGACGAAGTCCACGACGAAGCCGAGCAGCTCGAGCATGTCGTGAGCGATCGGCTCATCGAGCGGATCGACGAGATGCTCGGCCGCCCGGAAGCTGATCCGCATGGCGATCCGATTCCGAATTCCGAGGGACACATCAAGCAGCAGGACGCGCAGAGTCTCCTCACGTGCCCGCTGCGAACGCCGGTGATTGTGAGCCGCGTCATCGATCAGGACCGGGTGTTCCTGCGGTTCATCGAACAGAACAATCTCAAGCCGGGCGAATCGATTGAAGTCGAAGAGCGCGACCCAGCGTCGGACAGCGTTCGCGTCCGTGGCAAGGATGACAAGCAGATCACGATCGGTACTCGCGCCGCTTCGAAACTGCTCGTCAACGTTGCTCGTCTGCTGATCTTTCTGGCGTTGGGGAGCAGCGCGTTCGCGCAGGAATCCTCGACTCCGCTGGCGTCAGGAAAGCAAGAGGCCGGGCTGAAGCCGGGCACTACGGGAAGTAACCGACCGTGGGAGATCACCGACAACTCGTTCTTTGTTGAAGAGGCGTTCAACCAGGAATCGGGCGTCGTGCAGAACATCTTCGGGATTTACGCGCCGGGCGACGGTTCGTGGGTGTCATCGTTCACGCAGGAGTGGCCGATCCGCGTTCACGCGCATCAGTTTTCCTACACGGTGGCCCTGGCACGCGCCGATAGAACCGCCGGCGTCGGAGACGTGCTGCTCAACTATCGATTCCAGGTCTGGGATGAATCGGCTCGCCGGCCGGCATTTTCACCGCGGGTTTCACTGGTGCTGCCCACGGGGAACGCCATTCGCGGGCGCGGTAACGGCAGTATGGGCTGGGACGTCAATCTGCCGCTCAGCAAGCAGTTTCGCGACCTCTACCTTCACTGGAACGCCGGCTTCACCTCCCTGCCTTCAGCAGAGGGAGTGTCGGGGACCTACAACCTGTTCACACCGCGAGTTGCCGCCAGCGGCATCTGGCGTGTACGGCCGATGTTCAACCTGATGCTGGAGAGTGTGTTCGCGTGGCCGGAGGAGATCACAGGCGCAACAACTGACCGCCACTACGCGACGACGGTTATTCCCGGTTTCAGAACCGGATGGAATACGGGCGAGGCGCAGACGATCGTGGGCGTCGGCATCCCGGTCTCGTTCTCATCGGGCAGCACGGACACAGGTGTGTTCGGCTATTTCTCCTACGAGCTCCCGTTCGCGCGGACCAAGTAGCGGTTTCACAGGAGAAACGAAGGAACGGAGGCGAACGGAGATCTGACCGTTCGATTGGTCGGCGTGCCTAGCGCGCCGACAGCCGCCTTTGGCGGCCAATCGAACGGCCTCGCTTCGTGTCCTTCGTGGCTAAACACTCTGTTGACCTTCGTTTACTTCGTTCCTCCTGTGACATCCGTTTCCTCCCTAACCTCCGTTAGCTCCCGAACTTCGCAAGCAGCTCCCGCAACTCACCAGCATTAGCAGCAACACCGTCGTCAGCGCGCAACTTGTCTTTCGAAACGTGCTGATAACCAAACCCGAACGACACGAGACAGCAGCGCACGCCCGCGCGGATCGCCGTCTGGTGATCGATCGCCGAATCCCCGACCATCAACGTCGTGGTGGTCGTCGCGCCGAAATCGCGCATCAGCGCCTGAAGCGCATCCGGCTCCGGCTTCCGGCCAAGCGGCCCGTCGCCGCCAACCACCTGGTCAAACAGATCCGCGATCCCGAGCCCCTCGAGGATCCGTTCGCTCGGTGCCTTCGGCTTGTTGGTCAACACCGCCACATGTCCCAGCGTTCGCGCGAATCGCACGACGTCAACCATGCCGTCGTAGACACGCGTGTGCCGCAGGAGCCGACCGTCATAGATCTGCAGGAATCGCGCGAGTGCGCGGCCAGGATCCGAAATTCGTGCAGCCTTCAGTGCGCGTCTGATCAGAACGGCCGCACCCTCACCGACCATGCGCCCGATCTCTTCCTCGGACAGCGCTGTGCCGCCCAGCTCGGTGATCAGTTCGTTGGCGGAATCCGCGAGATCGCGGCGGGAATCGACGATCGTGCCGTCGAGATCGAATGCAATCAGGCGGTGTAGGTCGCCCACGACGTCGGCGTTTCCCACACCGTGACACGCGCCACGGGAAGCCCGTGCTCACGCGATTTGTCGAAAATGAGCTGCGCAATACGCTCAGCGGTGGGATTGCTGTCGAGCAGATAGACGGGGTCGCCCATCTTCTGCAGTGCGGCGGCAAGCGGGTCGTCCTTGCGCAGAATCATCTTGTGATCGAGCTCGCGATCGATCCAACCCTTGACGATCGTCTTGATCTCCCCGAAGTCCGCCACCATGTTGCGCGCGTCGAGCCGCTCGGCGTGGATGTCGATCTCGACGACGGCGTTGTGGCCGTGGGGGTATCGACACACGCCGTCGTAATTCATCAGGCGATGGCCGTAGCAGAACTCGATCCGCTTGGTCACGGAGTACATACGCCTGTAATGTTAGTGCGCCAATGGCTATCGAGCCTACCGCCGTCCTGTTCTCCGCCGGACTCGACAGCGCCGTCCTCGCCGCGGCCGAAGCGCGGAACGGCCGAGTGCACCCGATCTACGTCAGTTGTGGGCTGGCGTGGGAGACGCAGGAACTCGAAGCGGTTGACCGTCTGCTGGCGACGCCGGCGTTCGACGGCGTGAGTCCGATTGCGCGCCTGACGTTTCCTGCGCGCGATCTCTACCCGGCTACGCACTGGGCACTGACAGGGAACCCGCCGGCCTTCGACACGCCAGACGAAGACGTCTACCTCGCCGGCCGGAACGTCATGCTCCTCAGCAAAGCCGCCATCCATTGCGCGCGCCAGTCAGTCCATCGGATCGCGCTGGCGACGCTCTCGAACAATCCATTTCCCGACGCGACGCCGGAATTCTTTGCAGCGCTCAGCCGCGCACTGTCGCTCGGCCTGAACCACGAGATCGAGGTCGCGACGCCGTTCGCCACGCTTCACAAGGAGGACGTCGTCAAGCTGGGGGTTGAACTCGGTGTGCCGCTCGAGGTGACGTTGTCGTGCATGAACCCGCGGGCCGGAAAGCACTGTGGGCTCTGCAGCAAGTGTCGCGAGCGGCGCGACGCGTTTCACGAAGCCGGTGTCGAAGATCGAACACCGTACGCGGTTGCGCCGATTCGGTAAACGCGCGTAGCGGATAGGACCAGGGGCTATCGAGCGACGACGTCAATCGATCCGTCGCCCGTCCGAACGGTCAGCGTCTCGCCGCCCTGACCAATTCGTCCGCGAACGTTATGCCGCTCTTCATCTGGCGAGCGGCGCGGCGTCAGCACCTCGACCCCGCTCGTGGTGATGGAGCCGTCGCCAGTGTGCACGTCAACGTCCGCATCGAATTCATGCGGCACGCGCACCCTGACGCCCCCATCACCGGACGTGATCGTCCACTCGCGCTGCATCGTGCTGCCGGCCAGCGCGTCGATGCCGATGAAGCCGTCACCAGTGTGCGCACGCAAGGCATCGAAACGGCCGCTCATCTCCACGGAACCGTCGCCGGTATTGACCGCCACGGTGCCTTGCACCTCGCGCGCCATGACCGCCCCGTCACCCGTGTTGACCGTGATTTCCCCTTGCACACGCTGGATGCGAATCGAACCGTCTCCGCTTCGCAGTTCGATATGACCGCTGACGTCGCTCGCATCGATCGATCCGTCGCCCGTCGTCGCGTCAACCGTCAGCTCACGCGGCACCGTGATGATCAGGCGGACGGATGGAGACGTCCATGAGCCGAAGTGGATGAAGTCGCGCTGGCGGCGGCGTGGGTTCTTCACCTCGATGAGCACGTTCCCTCCGTGTTCCGACGTTTCCACCACGATCTCTTTCGCGTCCTCGAGCGTCGATGCGCGCCGCTCGATGTCCACGAGAATCTCGTTCCGCTCCCCGGGACGCAGTTCGATCGACCCGTTGAATGTTTTCACCGTGAGGTTCGGAGCGCCTGTCAGTGTGAGGCGTTTTTGCTCCCGGGTACTGGCGTAACCGCCGATACCGGAGCCCTGGACGTCGATCCCGCAGCCGGACGAGGCAAGCGCGGCCGTGGCGAACAGGCAGAGTGCGAACGTTTTGATCACTGGGCTCCTCCGGCGGCTTAGACGCACCTCAACAGCGTTCTGTTCAGCCTGGTTTGATTGCGGTAGGCACCAAAGATCCGGTCCGAATCCCGTTCGACACATGGGACTATACGGGGCGTCAACAAATCCAGGGATACCCCCACATGCCGGTGAGAATTCTCATCGTCGAAGACTATGGGCCGCTCCGCCGTATCACCCGGGCGGAGCTTCAACGACGCGCTGAGTTCGAGACGTTCGAGGCGGTGGATGGGTTGGAAGCGCTGCAGAGAATCGAAGCACTGCAGCCGGACTTGATTCTGCTCGACATCAATCTGCCGAACCTGCATGGATTCGAGGTCGCGGCACGCATCGGCGGAATCGCGCCTCACGCACGACTGCTCTTCATGAGCCAGGAGTCGTCCCCAGACATCGTCCGACACGCATTGAGTCTGGGCGGCTATGGCTACCTTCACAAGCAGCATCTCGGGACTGATCTCTTTCCCGCGATCGACGCCGTCCTCGCCGGCCAGCGATTCATCAGCGGCAGTCTGGCGTGTTCTCAACCGACGGATCGGCGGGCTTCCCGTCACGAGATCCTTTTCTGTTCCGATGACGCGGCGATTGTCGATGGCTTCGCTCGTTTTATCGGTGCCGCCCTGAACGCCGGCGATGGTGCGATCGTCCTGGCGACCGAGTCTCACCGGCAGCGGCTTCTTCAGGAGTTGCGCACGCTGGGCGTGGACGTCGATGGCGCCGTCGAGCAGGGAACCTACGTGTCATTCGATGCTGACGAAGCGCCCGGCCCGGTCTCATTTCCTGACGTCATCACCGGTATCCGTGAGGCCGCCCGAAGAGCCGGGAAACGACATTCCCGCATCGCGTTTTGCGGGGAGCGCGCCGGACGCTTATGGGCTGCAGGCAGAACGGCGGAAGCGGCGCAGCTCGAACAACTGTGTCGCGAGCTGGACCACGACGTCGACATTCTGTGCCTGTATCCGGTGCCGTACACGAAGGACGATCAAGCGCTGGAGCGCATGTGCGCTGAGCACACCGCTGTGTCTGCCAGCGAGTAGCGTGGGAGGCGCGTCGTATGAGCTCTCGAGCGGAGGAGATCCGATTGCGGTACGCGGCGATCGTGGAATCTTCCGACGACGCGATCGTCTCGAAGAGTCTCGACGGGGTGATTTCATCGTGGAACGCCGCTGCTCAGCGGATGTTCGGGTACACGGAGCAGGAGGCCATCGGCCACCCGATCACGATGATCATTCCTCCAGAGCTGCACGAGGAGGAACACAACATCCTGAGACGCCTCCGGGCTGGTGAGCGAATCGAACACTATCAGACGGCCCGGGTGACCAAAGCCGGTCGACGCATTGATGTCGCACTGACCATTTCGCCGTTGCGGGATCACACGGGCCTGATTATCGGATGCGCCAAAATTGCGCGGGACATCACGGAGATCAAGCAGGCTGAGACCGCGCTGCGAGAAAGCGAGGGACGGCTGGCGCGCGAAGTGGCACACGCCAAAACGCTCCAGTCGATCAGCACACGCCTGATTCCAGAGTCAAACCCGGCATCGCTGTACGCGCAGATTCTCGACGCGGCAATGGAACTGATGGCGTCCGATGCGGCCAGCGTTCAGATGCTCGACGCAGATCACGCGTCATTGACACTCCTCGCGTCGGCACATTTCCACAGCGACTCCGCGGCTTTCTGGCAGACCGTCTCCGCTGGAGCGGGGAGCACCTGCAGCAGGGCACTCCGTCACAACGAGCGCGTTGTCGTGGGCGATATCGACGCGTGCGAGTTCATGTCCGGCACGCAGGACCAGCAGGAGTATCGTCGCTCTGGCATCCGTGCCGTCCAATCCACGCCGCTGCGATCGCGATCCGGCCGGCCGCTGGGCATGATCTCGACGCACTGGCGGACGCCGCATATTCCGACGGACGAGGAATTCAGATTCTTCGACGTGCTCGCCCGGCAGGCTGCCGACCTGATCGAGCGCACGCTCGCCGAACAGGCCCTGCGCGACAGCGAAGCACGCTTCCGCCTCATCGCCGATACCGCTCCGGTCGTGATCTGGATGTCGGGCGCCGGGCACGAGATCACCTATCTCAATCAGACCTGGCTCGAGTACACGGGACGGCCGTTGGAGGAGATGGTGGGGCAGGTCCGGGCCGACGTCCTCCATCCGGACGAAGCGGAACGATGCCGTGAGATCTACGCAACAGCCTTCGAGCGCCGTGAGCCTTTTCAGATGGAGCATCGGCTCCGCCGCCATGACGGCGAATATCGCTGGGTGGTGACAGCAGGTGTGCCGCGATACGCCATGGACGGGTCGTTCGTTGGCTACATCGGCACGGGCGCCGACATCACCGAACAGAAACTGGCCGAAGAGGCGCTATCCACGGTGAGTCAGAAGTTGATCGAAGCGCACGAGGAAGAAAGCTGCCGCATCGCCCGCGAGCTTCACGATGACATCATCCAACGGCTGGCGATGGTGAGCGCGCGTCTCGGTTTTCTGAAGCAGCGCTCCCGGGCGTCACCCGATCTCAATCAGGAGATCGCGGACATACGCCAGGAAATCGCCGGCCTTGCGTCCGATATTCAAGCGCTGTCGCACGGCCTGCATCCCCCGAAGCTGGAACTCATGGGGTTGGAAGCGGCGGCCGCCGCCTTCTGTAAGGATCTATCCAATCGCCATGACGTCCGGATTGACATCCACGTCGACAACGTTCCGGCCACGCTACCGTCCGACATCGCTCTCTGTCTGTACCGCGTCCTGCAGGAAGCCCTGCACAACATCGTCAAACACAGCGAGTCACAACACGCGCACATCTCCCTGAAGGGTCACACCGACGACATCAGGCTGACGGTCACGGATTCGGGCGCCGGTTTCGATCCGCACGCGGCAATCAGAGGGCCCGGGCTCGGCTTGACCAGCATGAGGGAGCGACTGAAAGTCGTCGGCGGCCAGCTCTCGATCCAGTCGAAGCCGCGAGGCGGCACGACGATTCACGCTGTCGTGCCGCTCCATTTCCTGGCGAAGTCTGCAAGCGCAGTTTAGCAACGTGAACAGCTCGCGGAAACAATGCCCGTCGCACGCTGACGCCGCGCAGCAGGTCAGCCCCGACGCGCGGCCTCGATCGTAGCGATGTCGATCTTCCTCATCGTCATCATCGCCTCGAACGCTCGCTTCGCCTCAGCACCACCAGCATCTATAGCGTCAGTGAGCGCGCGCGGGGTGATCTGCCACGACAGGCCCCAGCGGTCCTTGCACCAGCCGCACGCACTTTCCTGACCACCGTTGCCGACGATGGCGTTCCAGTAGCGGTCCGTCTCTTCCTGATTGTCCGTCGCGACCTGGAAGGAAAAGGCCTCGCTGTGCTTGAACGTCGGCCCGCCGTTGAGGCCGAGACACGGAATGCCGAGAACGGTGAACTCCACTGTCAGCACATCGCCCTGCTTGCCGCCAGGGAAATCACCGGGCGCTTTGTGAACGGCGGTCACTGCACTGTCTGGAAAGGTGGTGGCGTAGAAACGCGCGGCGTCCTCTGCGTCCTTGTCGAACCAGAGGCAGATCGTATTCTTCGGTTTCACGGTCGTGAGCTCCTTGTGCGAATCAGTCCGAATCGGTTGACATTTTCTCACCGGAGCCCAGCTCGACCGCGGAACGGTCGATCGCAATCCTGATGAGCGCTGCAGCGCCGTGATCCGAATCCCGCGAGCTATGCGGAAACGGTGATCAACCAGCGACCAGAAACGCATAGTGGGAGGGCGCGCCGGGTTCTATGGTGGCCTCATGAATTCGTGGCGCGCCTTCTCCCGCATCGTCGCGACCGCCATTGTCTTTGCCGCGGCGTCCGCACTTGTTCCCGTCCCCCAGGCTGCTCCGGCGCGTGCCGCGAACAACGTCGCGAACGGTCGCTTCGTCTGGCACGATCTCGTCACGGCCGATGTGATGAAATCGCGCGCGTTCTACGGACAGTTGTTCGGCTGGACGTTCGAAGCAGGCGCGGGCATCGATCCCGGTTACACCATCATCAAACACCAGGGACAGCAGATCGGCGGCATCGTGCCGCGCGAGGGAACCAACGTCACGGCGCAGTGGCTGTCCTATGTGGTTGTCGCCGACGTGGATGCCACGGCGAAGAGTTTCGAGCGTGGTGGCGGGCGCCTCTTCCGCGGCCCTCTCAACGCGCGCAAGGATCTGCGAGTGGCCGTCGTGGCCGACGCGCAGGGCGCGTCGGTGGGTCTGGTGAGCCGCGGCCCCAACGTTCGTGACGATGGGGCGGTGCCCGCGGTCAATCGATGGCTGTGGGTGGAATATGTGGCGCGCGACCCGGATGCGGCGCTGTCGTTCCTCGGCGAGTCTCTGGGTTTTGAGCACGAAGTCGGAGAGACGCGCGACGCGTTTACCTACTACCTCCTGAAGACCGATCGTCCGCGCGTCGGATTGTTCCGCAGCCCCTGGCCGCGTGACAGCTCGGCGTGGCTGCCGTACGTGCGCGTCGCCGATCCGGCCAGGACCGCCGCCCACGTCGTAGAGCTGGGCGGCACCGTGCTCGTACCGCCGGGCCCACGGGTGCGCAACGGCTCGCTGGCGATCGTCCTCGATCCTGAAGGCGCACCGATCGCGCTGCAGAAATATCCCTTTGACGCCGGAGCGACAACGCCATGACCAGAACACGAGGATGGCTTGCATGCGCGCTGATTGCCCTCCTGGCCTTGACCTTCACGGCGTGTGATGAAGGCGGCATCGGGATGGGCGTACCCGTAGACGGTGCCCGCTGGGGATCAGGTACCCCAGGACCGGACATCTTCGTCGTTGGCGGCCCCGTATACCCCTGAACGATCTTCTGCGTTGCGTCTGACCGACGCGCCAGGCTCGCCGGATATCTGTGCTCCGACTTCGCCGCGACAGCGACAGAGTCGCGCGCGGAAACCGATTTCCGCGCGCTGCACCGGCGGCTGCAGATCGGCGCCGCTCGGCTATGCGCAAACGGTCGATCGCTCGGCACTGACCTCATCGCCGTCGAGCCTCACGCGACCGCATGTCGTGATCGCTCTACGACACGCAGTCACCGCCTGAACCCTCGAAGCCATTTGGCGAGTGAAATCCGTGGCCGGTGGCTTGCTCTCTCTCGTGCGAGACAGGAGAGCAACGCGACGACAGGCGCAGCCTCGTGAATCTCGAGAGCAGCGCCGGTCCCGGACGGGACAACGGAGCACATCATGATCGAGTGGTTCTTCGCAACGCTGCGTCAATACCCGGAGATCGCCATCTTTCTTACGCTGGGGTTGGGGTACTACTTCGGCAAATTCACCTTCAAGGGCATCGGCCTCGGCTCAGTCACGGCCACACTGCTGGCCGGGGTCATCATCGGACAGATCGGCATCACCGTTAACCAGCCACTCAAGGCGACAGCGTTCCTGATGTTCCTGTTCGCCGTCGGCTATGCCGTCGGTCCGCAGTTCGTCCGTGGCGTCGCCAGGGATGGCCTGCCGCAGGCGATTTTCTCGGTGGTCCAATGCATCCTCTGCCTGGCAGTCCCCGTCGCGATCGTCAAGTTCGTGGGCTACGACCTCGGCTACGCAGCCGGACTCTATTCCGGGTCGCAGACCATCTCCGCCGCGATGGGCCTGTCCACAGACGCCATCAACCGGCTGGGCCAGGCCGCCGACGAGACCAAGGGGTTGATCGACTCGATGCCGATCGCCTACGCGGTGACCTACATGTTCGGCACGATGGGCTCGGCGATCGTGATCGCCATCCTCGGCCCCAAGCTCCTCGGCATCAATCTCGTGACCGCGTGCAAGGACTACGAGCAGAAGCAGGGTGGCGTCAAGGAACTGGGCGGCCCCGGCACCGCGTGGCGGCGCTGGGAAGTGCGCGCCTATCGCGTCGCTGAGGGGGGCCGGGTGGTCGGCCTGCGCGTGAGCGAGGCCGAGGCGCTGCTTCCCGACACGCGCATCTTCATGCTGCGCGTCCGTCGTGACGGCAAGATCGAAGACGCGGCGGCGGACACCGTGCTCCGGGCTGGCGACGTCGTCGCCGTGGCCGGCGCGCGTGACGTGCTGGTGAAGATGCTCGGCGCGCACGCGGACGAAATCGAGGATCACGAGCTGCTGGCGATGCCGATTGAGGGCGTCGATGTCCTCGTGAGCAATCGGGCGGTCGACGGCAAGACACTGGTGGATCTGTCGCAGATGCCCGAAACCCGAGGGGTCTTCTTGCGGAAGATCGTGCGCGGCGCCACCGCGACCGTGATCCCGATTCTGCCGAACACCACGATTCAGCGCGGCGACGTCTTCACCATCGCCGGCCGCACTCAGGACACGAACAAGGCGGTCAAGCTGCTGGGTGTCGCCGATCGTCCGACTGATGCCACCGATATGGCGTTCGTCGGAATGTTCATCGTGATCGGTGCCCTGATCGGCTCGCTGGTCTTCAAAGTCGCTGGAGTCCCACTGACCTTGTCCACGGCTGGCGGCGCGCTCATCGCGGGCATCGTCGGCGGGTGGCTGCGTTCAGTACGCCCAAGCTTCGGACGCATCCCGACGCCGACCATCTGGTTCATGAATTCGGTCGGCCTCAACATCTTCATCGCCATCGTCGGCATCTCCGCCGGCCCGGGATTCGTCAACGGCCTCAAGACACAGGGCATGGGCCTGTTCATCTGGGGCGCCGTCGCGACCACGGTCCCGCTGCTGCTCGGGATGTTCATCGCGAAGTACCTGTTCCGCTTCCACGATGCGCTCACGCTCGGGATCGTCTCCGGCGCGCGCACCACTACCGCGTCGCTTGGACTCGTGTGCGATCAGGCCAGGAGCCAGATTCCGGCGCTCGGCTACACAGTGACCTACGCCGTCGGCAACACGCTACTGACGATCTGGGGCATGGTCCTCGTCATGCTGCTGTCATGAGGCCCGTACCTTCGCTGACCACACTCATAAGGACGCATTCATGGACGATCTGAACCTGAAACAGTACGAGAAGCTCGGGCCCTTCGAGATCAAGGATTTCCTGGCCAAGGTGGCGTTGAAGTCGGCGCAGGAGGAGTCCGTCACCTACTTGAACGCGGGTCGCGGCAACCCGAACTGGATTGCGACGGAACCGCGCGAATCGTTCTTCCTGCTCGGCCAGTTCGCCATCACGGAGAGCAAGCGGGTGTTCGATCTGCCGCCAGGAGTGGGCGGCATGCCCAAGGCGAAGGGCATTGCGGCTCGCCTCGAGGCCTGGCTGAAGGCGCACGCCGACATGCCGGGTGCGCTCTTCCTGCAGGCGTTGGTGCCGTGGACGGTGAACAAGTTCGACTTCGATCCCGACAAGTTCGTCCACGAGCTGGTGGATTCCATCATCGGCGATCACTATCCCGTACCGGATCGCATGCTGGTTCACAACGAACGGATCGTTCACGAATACCTGGAATGGGCGATGTGCGGAGATCCGCGCCCGAAGGGTACGTTCAAGCTCTACGCGGTCGAAGGCGGCACAGCCGCGATGTGCTACATCTTCAAGTCGCTCAAGAGCAATCGCCTCCTCAACCCCGGAGACACGATCGCGCTCGGCGTGCCGATCTTCACGCCGTACCTCGAGATGGCGCACCTCGAGGACTACGACCTGCATTACGTCGAAGTGCATGCGAAGCAGGAGCACAAGTTCCAGTATCCGGATGAAGAGCTCGACAAGCTCCTCGACCCGACGATCAAGGCATTTTTCATCGTTAACCCGGGCAACCCGTTCGCCGTGGCGCTGTCCGAGGAGACGATCAAGAAGATCGGCAAGGTGCTCGAGAAGCGACCCGATCTCATCCTGCTGACCGACGATGTCTACGGCACGTTCGTGCCCGGCTTCCGTTCACTGTTGGGGGCGTATCCGAAAAACACGATCGGCGTCTATTCCTACAGCAAGTACTTCGGCTGCACCGGCTGGCGGCTCGGCACGATCGCCGTCCACGAGGACAACATCTTCGACGAGATGATCGCCAAGCATCCCGAGGAGACGAAGAAGCTGCTGGACAAACGCTACGGCGGGCTGACGCTCGAACCGCGCAAGTTCGCCTTCATCGACCGCATCGTGGCGGACAGCCGCGACGTTGCGCTGAATCACACCGCCGGCCTGTCGATGCCGCAGCAGGTGATGATGTCGCTGTTCTCGCTGTACGAGCTGATGGACACCAAGAAGGTCTATCAGAAGGCGTGCATCGGCATCGTCAAGAAGCGATTCGAGGCGACGATCGAGGGGCTGGGAATCGAGGTCGGCGAGAACAAACTGTACGACTACTACTACGGCCTGATCGACTTTGAATTCTGGGCGCGCAAATATCTGGGCGAGGACGTTGTCACGTGGATGAAGGCGAACGTGCATCCGCTCGACATCGTGTTCCGCCTCGCCGAGGACCACGGCATCGTTCTGCTGAACGGGAGCGGCTTCGCCGCGCCGGACTGGTCCGTGCGCATCTCGTTCGCCAATCTTGAGGATCACGTCTACGACGATATCGGCCGCGCCGTGCGCGCCATCGCGCGCGACTACCGGCGGGCCTATGAGCTGGCGACCGGAAAGAGCGGAGAGAAGACGACCGCTGAGAAGACCGGTGAGCTAGTAGGGGCTGGCAAGGAAAAGCACTAGCCAACAGGATTGCCCCGGACGCCCTCTGCCCTGCTTCCAATTCCCCTCTCCGGGGCGGAGGGCGTCTACTCGCGTAACAGCGGACAGGGAACGTCGACGTTGCGCTCAGCGCACAGGAGGACTGAGGGCGGACACTACGACGGTTCGGCCGGCCAGGCCTGCACGCCGCCCACGAACGTCCGCACAACCTCGAAGTCGCGATCGAGCACAGTGAGATCCGCCAGCGATCCTTCCGAGATACGTCCTCGATCGCCCAGTCCGAGCTGATTCGCCGGCGTGGTGGAGCACATCAGCGCCGCGTCAATCAGCGACTGCCTCAGCGTCGTCACGAGATTCCGGAATCCGCGATTCATCGTCAACGTGCTCCCCGCGAGCGTCCCGTCGTCGAGAAACGCCGCCTGCTCGCGGACGTGAATCGCCTGACCGCCCAGTCGCGCCATCGAACCACTTGGCAGACCGGATCCCGACGTGCCGTCGGAGATGGCGATCATGCGCGACGGTCCCTTTGCCGCAATCGCCATCGCACACATCGCCGGATGCACGTGGTAGCCATCGCAGATCAACTCGGCGGTCACTTCGTGACGAGCGAGGACAGCCCCCGCAAGCCCTGGTGCGCGATGAGCAATCGGCGTCATCCGGTTGAAGAGATGCGTGGCGTGCGTCGCACCGGCTTCGATCGCTTCGATCGCCGTATCGAAATCAGCCCCGGAGTGGCCGAGCGAGACGACGTGCCCCGCCGACACGAGCCTTCGAACCAGGTCGATGCCGCCGGGGACTTCCGGCGCGAGGGTCACGATGCCGACGCTGGATCGGGAGTTTTCGATAATCTCGAGGATTTGCGCGCCGGTGAACGGCCACGCCACGGCTCCCTTGCCCTCGTTCGCCGCTCGAAGGCACTTGATCGGCTGCGCGCCGCGAAATTCCGGGTTGATGAAATTGCTTTCGAGATGTGCGGGCAGGACGCGCGCCGCGCCCGTGGTTGTGGCACCCTCGGTCGTGGCGGAGGGAGCGCTGCAGCGCTGCACATCGTCCAGGAATTCCTGCAGCGCATCCGGTCCGCATGCAACGCTGGTCGGACAGAACGACGTGACGCCGTATCGCGGCAGCTTACGCGCAATCTCCGCGACCACGTTGCCACCATCGAGCGTGTCCTGTCCCTCCACGCCGTGCACGTGAACGTCGATGAAGCCGGGGACGATGACGGAGCCCGAAGCGTCGATGATCGTCGCGCCCTCAGGCGCAACCGGGCCGGCTTCGATCGCCGCGATCCGCCCGTCGGCCAGGATCACGGACCCACCGTGCTCAACCCGGTCGGGCAGGACAATGTCGCCGCCGCTGAGAACGATCATCGTGTGATTCAACTGAGCGTGCTCTACACGGCGTCGAGCGACCCGCTCCAGTCAACGTGCACATGAAGCTTGCGGCCTTCGAGAGGAAGGGGTTCCGGTCGTTCGGGTTGTTCGGGAGCGCGAAACACCTGATCGAGCCGCTTGAGGATATTCAGGTATCCGCGTTCCTCCGGCGCCATGAGCACGATGACGCCGCCACTCTCGTCTGGCGGAAACTTCTTGTCGTCGAGGTAATCGCGGTCGAGCGTGATCAGTGTCCGTCGAAGCTGCCGCGCCAGGCGATAATGCTCGCAGTCACGCGCGCGGCGCAGTTCGTCGTGCTCGATGACGAACATCACATCCCAGTGGAGCGTCTGACGCATGAAGGCGACGAGCGGGGCCGGCATGTTCGCGTCAACGTAGATGCGCGGCTCTGCCTGTATGCGCTCGACGTGCGGTCCGAGTTCCGAAGCCAGCGTGCCCATAAGTACCAACTCACAACTGCCAACTTACAACTCAGAACCCACTACCAACTAGCCAACTAGCTAACTAGCCAACTAGCGATGCCTTTCCAAATCCGGCATCGTATCCACCGTCTCTGCAGGCTGCGGATGCTCGCGGCGTGCGGCAGACGCTTCCCTTTTCAGCACAGCGACGAGTTCGTCGCGCCTGTGCACAAGGTTCTTCCGTTCGCGACGACCTGTCGGTGCACCGACGACGTACTCGCAGAACAGTGGAAATCCGATCGTCGAGTCCACATACGCGACAGCGGTATCCGGCAGCACGCCGGGATTGACCTTTCCCCAGCTTACGGCCTCGGCCGGCGTCGCGCCCGACAAGCCGCCCCAGACTACAGAATCAGTCGTGATCTGAATGAAAAACTCGTTGCCGCCCTTCGGGATGCCGTAGACCTCCCAGAGCGTCGGCTGCCCCTGCAGGTAGAAATTCTTGGGCGATCCCCCTCCAAGAATCACGCAGCCGTTCTTCTTCCCCGCCAGGATGAACGCGCACACCTCGTTGACATCTTTATTAGGGTCAATCATCAGGCGGCTGTCGTTCATCAGCTCGTGGAAAGCGATGTTCATCCCAATCGAGCTGTCCCCGGGTGACGACGTATATATAGGGACGCCTGTGGCGGCGGCGGCCGCAACCACCGAGTGTTCCTGGCAGCCCGGGTGCTTTTCCATCAGATCGAGACCAAGCGCGTAGTGGAATTCAGCGGTGGAGACCGGACCATTCATCCCTGACCGGTTCAGGAAGTCACGTATATACGCGTCGGTCTCGAGCAGCACGCTCGACGGAAACAGGACGTCGTAGATGCGGATGACGCCTTCTTCATATAGCTCGACGTCGTTCACAAACGGCGAGCCGCGATGCAGCGTGAAATTCAGCGCATAGTGCAGGTCATGGTAGAGGTTGGCACCGGTGCTGATTACGAAATCGACCAGTCCACGCTCCATCAGCTCCACGACGCATCCGCCCAGGCCTGCCGGTGTCATCGCGCCGGCGATCGTCAATCCGATCGTCGTGTCGTTTTCCGGCAACAACATCTTGTCCGTGAAGATGCGACAGGCCTCGCCAAGCCGGGCTGCGTTGAATGCCTGAAACCCGTCATCGATCAGTTGACGCAGATCTGCGCTGCCGCGCGGCCGGTAGTAGCGGATCGGCTTGCCTGAAAGGTAATTGGATTTCTTTTCCGTTGCTCCGGGTGCACGGTACGGCATGTGCTGGCTAGCTTAGCATCCTGCCTGTTTTTGCCGTCGAGTGCTGACGCTTTCGGCGGCTGTGGGCGGCCTTCGATCGATCCGATAACAGTCGAGCGTGGTGTTTTTCCTCCCCCAATCGTCGACGACGAGATGAGCGTAGTCACCCGATCGGCTCCCCCGATTCGTTTTGAACGCATGGCCGAAACCGAGGGACGTTTCCGTACGCTCGTGCAGTCTCCGCTGCGGGCGGGCATTCTCAGATTTCTGAGCGCGCGCCCGGCGGAGTCATTCGACATCGAGACCCTGATGGCAACGTTTGGCCGCTTGCGGCTGGACGTCGAGAACTGCCTGATCGAGCTCGTTGACTTCGGGCTGGTCACGCGCTTCCCCGGCGAGCCCGCACGGTATGCGGGGACGGAGATCCTCGACGATCACCGCCGGGAACTGCTCGACACCTTCCTCGAGCGGCGCGCGTCGGTCAGCATGGAGGATCAGTCGCCGTCGGTGCAGCGCTTCCGCGAGATGATTGGACGCGACGAGAAGATGCTCGTCGTGTTCGAGTGGATTCGCACGGCGGCCAAATCCGACATTTCGGTGCTGATCCTCGGCCCCACCGGCTCCGGCAAGGAAGTCGTGGCGCGGATGATCCACGAGTTAAGCCGCCGCGGACGTGAAAACTTCCAGGCCGTCAATTGCGCGGCCCTTCCCGACACGCTGTTCGAGTCTGAAATCTTCGGCTATGAAAAGGGCGCGTTTACCGGCGCGCACGATCGGAAGCCCGGGCGCGTGGAGCTGGCGAACGACGGCACGCTGTTCCTCGACGAAATCGGCGATCTCTCGCTCGTGGCCCAGGCGAAACTGCTGCGCGTGCTCGAAGATCGGCGCTTCGAGCGGCTCGGCGGTCAGAAGTCGATCCACGTCGATTTTCGACTGATTTCCGCGACCAACCGCCCGCTCGAGCAGTTCGTCCGCGACGCACGGTTCCGCGAGGACCTCTATTACCGTGTCAACGCGTTTTCCATTCGACTACCCTCGCTGCGCGAGCGGCCGATCGATATTCCCGTGCTCGCCAACAAGTTCGCGGCGCGCTACTGCGCGTCGAACGGGATGCCGCTCGACTCCAAGACGTTCTCTCCGGAGGCGCTGACGCGCCTGGTGGCGTACCCGTGGCCGGGAAACATCCGCGAGCTGGAGAGCACCGTGTCGCGGGCAGCGCTGTCCGCGCCCGGCCGTGTCATCCGCGACACCGACATCGAGTTTCTGCACTCGCATTCGCCGATTGCGGCACCGCAGGCCGAACCGCGCGGCCTGCAGACGCTCGCGGAAAACGAGCGTGAACACGTCGCGCGCGTGCTCGAGTCGTGTGATTGGAACAAGAAGGAAGCCGCCCGGCTGCTCGATATCAGCCGCGGCACGCTGTATCGCAAGATCCTCGAGTATCAACTCCGGCCCGAATCCAAGTCTTCAAGAAACCGATCCGCTCGATAGAAGCCAGCAAGCGGCGGCAGCGGGCGTCTGACACCGTCTTCCGCAAAGCCGCTCACGACGCCGAAGGCCGCTGCGATGGCGAGTACGGTCGCTGGACGCCAGCTCCGTGAGCTGGCTGGCCGCCTCAGCCTTCTCGCGCGGTCAGTACATTCGAGTCGGCCTGACCTTCGTAGGGATTTGTCTCACCGGCACACTGAGCTTGACGCGCTTCTATCGCGCGGCAGTACAGGCATCGAGTCAGCTCCTACTCGCCGCGGTGGGGACAGGGGAGCGAGCAGAAACCGACTTCCGGCGCGCAGCACCAGCGGTCCGCTGATCGGCACGCCACTCGCTCTTTGCCGCCGCGTGTTGCCCAATCCTCAAGGTCAGATCACAATCCGCGGTCAGGCTCCCTAACCACAGAACGCGTTCAACGCTGTCACGAAATAGCTCAACGTGCTGAGCAGCCGCGCGCGCTCTGTCTCGTGCGCGTTCAACCGCCACGCAGAATTTCGGACCCGCCTCAGATTCTCTTCCCTGCTCACTGAGAACACGCATCGCAAAGTCTGCCGGAGAGGCGACAGGTTCGCGGCAGATCACCGCAGAAGTGCGCACATCGATCGCGTGTCCAACGTTGTTCTTTTTTGCAACGTTTCGACGCTTCTCCTTAGCAGTTAGCAATTTACGCGTACCTCGCAAACTCGCGCGTGCGCAGGATCTGCACACGTTGATCACCGTCAAAGTCTGACCTCCTCGTCGTTTCACCAGCTAACTGCTTCACGCGCAAACGTTTAGATATATCCACGCGGTGATCAAAAACCGCGGCAGACCTCTTGCCATTGTCCAGGTCGGACTCATGACAAACCGACTTGCACAATTTGCCACTCTGACCGCCGCCGCTCTCGCGAAGGCCGTTCGCGTCCTCGCCATCGCGGTCGTCGTCGCAAGCATTCCATCGCTTGCCATGGCGGACCCGAAAGACAAGATGGACGCGCAGGTTCGCGACCGCTCGAGCCGCATCTCCGGCACCTCGCGCGTCATCGTCGAGTTCGTCTCCGAACCCGACGTGAAAGCGTTCGGCAACGGCACCGCCGGACGGACGCTCGGCGCGCACGGCCAGGTTGCAGAAATTGCCAACACCAGCCTGCTGACACTGGCCGCCGACACCCGCGTCGTGAAGATGTGGCTGGATCGGCCGGCGTTCGCAACGCTCGAGCGCACGGGCACCGCCATCGGCTCAACGCTGGCGCGAGCGAATTACGGTGTATCCGGCCGCGGCGTCGGCGTGGCGGTCATCGATTCCGGCATCACGGCATTTCACGACGACCTCTACGACAGCCACAGCAACAACGCAGCATCGGCGGTCGTGCACTTCAAGGACTTCACGGGCACGGCAAACGGCAACAGCACATCGGACGACTTCGGTCACGGCACGCACGTGGCGGGCATCATCGCCGGCTCCGGGTTCGACTCGGACGGCAAGCGCACGGGCATCGCGCCTGGCGCGAGCCTGATCGGCTTGCGCGTGCTCGACGGTCAGGGCCAGGGCTACATCAGCGACGTGATCGCGGCGCTCGACTACGCGGTCTCCGTCAAGTCCGCCTACAACATTCGCGTCATCAACCTCTCGGTCGCCGCGGCGCCGA
Organism: Vicinamibacterales bacterium; assembly: GCA_035647075.1. Classification (GTDB taxonomy): domain Bacteria; phylum Acidobacteriota; class Vicinamibacteria; order Vicinamibacterales; family UBA2999; genus Gp6-AA40. The sequence goes on from DASROF010000213.1 coordinate 29,589, forward strand.
GCGAGTCCTATTTCACGGACCCGCTCACGCTCGCCGCGCAGCGCGCCGTCCAGGCTGGCATCGTTGTCGTCGCGTCGGCTGGCAACCTGGGCCAGAACGAAAGCGGCCAGGAGCAGTTCGGCGGCATCACGGCGCCCGGCAACGCGCCGTGGGTGCTGACGGTGGGCGCCAGCAACCATCACGGCACCGCGAAGCGCAGCGACGACACGGTTGCCGAGTTCAGCTCGCACGGTCCGACGTGGATCGATTTCGTCGCCAAGCCTGACCTGATCGCGCCGGGCGTCGGCATCGAGTCGCTGGCCGATGGCCACAGCACGCTGTATGGCCTGCTTCCCAACTATCTGCTCGACGGCACGGTGAAGACGCCGTTTAAGCCGTACCTGAGCATGAGCGGCACGAGCATGGCCGCGCCGGTTGTGACGGGCACGGTGGCATTGATGCTCGAGGCGAACCCCTCGCTCACGCCGAACGCCGTGAAGGGCATCCTGCAGTACACCGCGCAGGAGCTTGCCGCCAACCAGCTCGAACAGGGCGCGGGCCTGCTGAACGCGATGGGCGCCGTGCGGCTCGCGAAGAACTTCGCGTCGGCGAGCAACACCGTGGACACGCTGTCCGACGAAATCGCCGGCGAGATCATCCCGTGGTCGCGTCACATCCTGTGGGGTAACTACCTCATCACCGGTGGCATTCCGCAGTCGAGCGGCAACGCGTGGGCGCTCAACGTGCCGTGGGGGTCGCTGACGACGCCATCCGGGACGTCGATCATCTGGGGCACCAACATCGTCTGGAGCACGCGCGGCGACGGCAACATCGTCTGGAGCACCGCGAAGAATTCCAGCGACGGCAACATCGTGTGGAGCACCGGCGGCGCGGATCAGAACATCGTCTGGAGCACCGGCCGCGACAGCGACGGCAACATCGTGTGGAGCACCGGCCGCTACGTCGCCGACGGCAACATTGTCTGGAGCACCGGCCGCGATAGTGACGGCAACATCGTGTGGAGCACCGGCCGCGACGAGAACATCGTCTGGAGCACCAGCTTCGGCGACGGCAACATCGTCTGGAGCACGCGCTCGTCCGACGGCAACATCGTCTGGAGCACCGCGTTCGTCACGAACGTCGTGTGGGACACCGACTGCGGCGGCCGCAACTGCCGGAACGTCCGCTGGGGCGATCGCAGCGGCTCGTTCGTCTGGGGCACCGCCCGCGGCGACGAGAACATCGTCTGGAGCACCAAGTCGGTCGACGGCAACATCGTCTGGAGCACGCGCACCTGGGACGACGGGAACATCGTCTGGAGCACGGGCCGCAGCGGTGACGAGAACATCGTGTGGAGCACCGCGCGATCCGGCGGGGACGACCAGAACATCGTCTGGAGCACGCGCGGCGACGGCAACATCGTGTGGAGCACCAACATCGTCTGGAGCACCCGCTCCTCCGATCCCGACAACAACATCGTGTGGTCCACGAACATCGTGTGGAGCACCAACATCGTGTGGTCGACATAGTGTCCGGCTTCAGCCGGACTGGCGAGCAGCAACCGTACGCAGGGCCAGGCTTTCAGTCGGGCCAATCAAGGAACGAGGACGTCATGAGAACTCGAATCACCATCATCTGGCTGCCGATCGTTTCGCGCTAGGAACCCGCCATGCTGACCCAGCCATCATTCTGGCTCCTAGCCAGCGTGATGCTGGTCGCGACCCTCGGGTTCCGCCGCGCCTATCGGGCTAACCGTACTCTCGCAGACCAGCTCGCGCAGGAGCGCAAGCGCGCGCAGCAGATGAGCGAACTCCATCTCGCCACCATCGAAGCGCTCGCGCTCGCGATCGACGCCAAGGATCAGACCACCTACAACCACGTCGCGCGCGTTGAGCTGTACGCCACCGCGCTGGCGCGGACGCTGCACATGTCGGACGTCGACATCGAGGCCGTGCGCACTGCGGCGCTGCTGCACGACATCGGCAAGCTCGGTGTGCCCGAGCACATTCTCGCGAAGCCCGGGCCGCTGACGCCCGACGAGTTCGAGAAGGTCCGGATGCATCCGCAGATCGGCGCGGACATCCTCAGCGCCGTGCCGTTCCCCTATCCCGTGGCGCCGCTCGTCCTCGCGCACCACGAGCGATGGGATGGCCGCGGTTATCCCGACGGCCTCAAAGGCGAGGACATTCCGCTCGGTGCGCGCGTCCTCTGCCTGGTCGATTACTTCGACGCGCTCACGTCCGACCGGCCGTATCACAAGCCGCTGCCGATGGACGCCGCCGCCGAGCTGATCAAGCAGGAGTCCGGCAAGGCACTGGATCCGGCCGCCGTGGAGGCATTTCTGCAAATCCTTCCAGAGGTTCGTGGACAGGTCGAGGCCAACCTTCAGGCTGGCCGGTACCGTCCGCGGATCCTCCCCATGTCCGCCAGCGAAGGCGCGCCGATCAGCGGCAGCCCGCGTGCGGCGGCTGGCGTCAGGCCCTCGGTGTTCGAGGACATTGCCGTCGCGCACCGCGAGATTTACGCGTTGTATGAGCTGGCGCAGACGATGGGCACCACGCTCGGCGTCAGCGAGACGATGGGGCACATCGCGTCGAAGCTCAGTCGGGTCGTGCCGTTTGCCGCGTGTTCGCTCTTCCTCTATACCGAGGAGGACGACACCGTGCAGTGCCGGTTTGCCTCCGGGACCGACGCCGAGCTGCTGCAGCCGCTCGTGTTGAAAAGCGGTGAGGGGGTCACCGGGTGGGTGGTCCGCAATCGTCGTGCGCTCGTGAATGGACGGCCGAGTTCGGACCTGCATGCCGCCGGATCCGTCCACACCACCACCCTCGAGTCGGTGCTCGTCTGCCCGCTCGTCTCAGGCAACACGATATTCGGCACGCTGGCCGTCTATCACACCACCGAGGCGTTTTACGCCGACGATCACCGCCGGCTGCTGGAGCGCGTCTGCGAGCAGGCATCGGCCGTGATTCGCAACGCTATTGTTTTTGATCAGACGCACGAGGCGTCGCTGACCGATTCGCTGACCGGACTGCCCAACACGCGTTTCATGTTCCGGCACCTCACGCGCGAGCTCGCGCGGACGCAGCGTCTTGGCGCCGATCTCGCGCTGATCGTGCTCGACCTCAACGCGTTCAAGGAGATCAACGACACCCACGGCCATCATGTTGGCGACCGTGCGCTGCGGGAGGTGGCCAACGTGCTGCGCGCCACCATCCGGCCGTATGACGTGTGCGCGCGCTATGCCGGCGATGAATTCGTGATCGTGCTGCCCGGCTGCAACATCGAAGAGGCAGAGAACAAACGTCGCGAGCTGCAGGAGGCCATCGAGCGGGTCGTGTTCGAGCCCGTGCCAGACCTGCGCCTGCCACTGTCGATCAGCGCCGGCGCCGCCGTTTACCCGCACGACGGCGAGACGTATGAATTGCTCCTGGCCGCCGCAGACCGGCGGATGTATGGCGACAAAAGCCGCCGCCGCGCCGAGACTCCTCGCCACCACGAGCCCGTGTTGCGAGCGCTGTCTGGTACCGCGTACGACATAACGCCTGTTTAGTCCTTGGTCCTTGGTGCTTCGTTCTTAGTCCGTCCCTGGTCCTTGGTCCTTGGTGCGCGAACTGAAGTTGTAAACTCCCTTCAGTGCCAACGCTTACCCTGCCGCTGTTGAGCGTGACGGCCGCGACGCCCCGCTCGCGTCTGGTCACGCTCGATCTCCGGAATCAGTCGTTTGAGTTCAGACCCGGGCAGGCTGTCTTGATCGGCGCGCCTGGCACCGAACGGCGTCCGTACTCGATCTCCAGCTCACCGGAGATGGCCGCCGAAACGCATTCCCTCGACCTGCTGATCGCGCTGGAGGCTGACGGGACGCTCGGGCCGCATCTGGCCGCCATCGCGCCGGGCAGCGCCATCGATCTCGAGGGGCCGTTGGGCACGTTCCTGTTTCCTGAAGAAACGCCAGCGCAGCGGCTGCTGTTCGTGGCCGGCGGGACCGGGATCGCGCCGCTGCGCGCGATGATCGACCACGTCCTACGGCGCGAAGCCGCGTATCGTCTCTCGCTGCTCTATAGCGCCAGGAACGGCGACGAGTTCGCGTTTATCGAGGAGCTGCGGGCTCACGAATCCAGCGGCCGATTGGAGGTGCACCAGACGGTGACGCGGGACGACGGCGCGGAGTGGGCTGGGAAACGTGGGCGCATCGGCCGGGCGCACTTCCAGAGCGTCGTGCACGACCCCGCCAATACCCTGTGCTTCGTCTGCGGGCCGCGAGCGATGGTGAACGAGTCCGTCTCGACGCTCGCCGGGCTGGGGGTGCCGGCGGACGCTATTCGCACCGAGGCGTGGAGCGTGCCGCGCGTTATGACACGAGGTGACGGCCATTTGATTGGAGGCTCCTGATGCTGTCAATCGGACCAAGAAAGAGCGTGAAAGTCACCAAGACGAATCGCACGATCACGGTTGGCGATAACAGTTATCTCTCCGTCTCCGGGGATGGGACCAATCCTCGCGTGATTCTGACGAGGGGCAAAGAGAACGGCCACCTGCTGCTGATCGAATGTTCACTGGCACTTGGCTTTACGATGGTCGACAACGTATCGACTCACAGAACCGAGCTGAGTGCCACCCGAAAGATGAAAGGCGGCGACGAGATGCTCCTCGTGTGGAGCGGCTTGCGGTGGGTGCAGGTGAGCTTCTCGAAGAATTCGTAAGGGTGCGGATCGCAGGAAGAGGGTGAGCTCGAAGGGCGAAGGGCTACCGAGTGGACGCGGTCGTTTTCGTCAGCAGCACGGCCGATCCGCCCGCCATCGAGTCGTAATAGCGGGTGAAACGCTTCGGCTCGAAGGCGTCGTACGACTTCAGGTTGTTGGCCCAGCGGAATGAAATCGGCTGGAACCAGAACTCGGCGTCGATCGTGAAAGGGCCCTGGGCAGTGCCGACGTTCACCGTGTAGCGCACGGTGTCCCTGCCACCGGTGAAGTCCTGATCGTCCATGGCTCCGCCTTGCGGCGCGATGTCCTGCGTCACGCTCCGCTTATTGAAGCCGGCCGGGAGCAGGCGGTTGTCCTTGATGAAGCGCACGGCCGTCAGCAGGCCTGTGGTCGGCACGTTGTTCGCCCCGACCATGATGTCCTCGTAGATCTGCACCTGCGCGGGCTGCGTCACCTCGGTGTAATGCGGCTCGAAGCGCAGGGGATCCTCATCGTTGTCGTTGCCCACAATCGATCCGTTGGGATTCAGCGCCCCGGATTCGAACACCACCCGCTTGTCGCGATCGCGAACCGTGACGTGCAGCCAGGCACGGCGGGACGGATACGCGGTCGGAAACTTGTGGCCGCCGAGGTTCTGCACGGACAATTCCGCTTCAAGACGGCCGCCGTTCGCCGCGACGCGGTCGACAGAGAGACGCGCCACGTTCGTCTGCAGGTGATCGATGGTCCGCGCGGCTGCCTGCTCGAGCTCCTGCGGCAACGCCCAGACGCCCAATTCGCCCCGATATCGGTTCAGCATCCGCTGCACGAAGAAGTTGCCGCCGACAAACACATGGCGCGACACGCCTTCGCGGTACTGCCCGAGCGCGCTCGTCACACGCACAGGCTCCTGCACCACCGGCATGTGGCAGCTCTGACAGCTCTGTTTGTCCTTGAACTCGCTGGCCAGCCACTCCTGATACGGCATCTGCTCGGGCAGCTCGCCGATCTTTTCGCCCTTCGGACCGAGCGCGGTCGTGATGAGCGTGTGGCAGGTCGCGCACAGCTCGGACTTGCGAACGTGCTCTCCCTCGGTCGGCCGATACCCGCCCGACGAGGTGCGCATGATGCGGTTTTCGCCGTTCTCAATCTTGAACGGACCGAACTCCTCACGCTCCGGAGTCTTCTTGACCGTGTCGATGACGAAGCGCCCGACGAAGCTGTCGCTCGTGCCCAGCTTGTCCGGCCGGATCTGATGGCACAGTGAACAGGACACGCCGTCCTGCGCGAGGAGATCCAGCCGATCGTCGGACTCGCCGTTCAAGTGAGCGAAGATTTCCGGGTCGAGGCCTTTGGCGCGCGACTCGACGTTCATCATCGGCATGTGGCAGCGCGAGCACTCGTCCTCGATGACCTTGACCGACTCCTTGTGATCGATCGTCTCCCGCCGCACGCTCGCCTGCCAGTACGGATCCCGTGCCGAGTTCGCCATCATCGTCGGCCGCCACGAGGTCCCGATGGAGATGTTCTCGCCGCCTGACGTCGAGAGCGTGTTGTGACAGGCGAAGCAGCGATCGGAGGTCTGAAACAGGTCGTGGTCGATGCGTTCCTGGGCGAACTCCCTCGACGAACAGACGCAGATGAAGACGACAATCGCGGAGCACAGCGTCCGGTTACCAGCCTTCACGCAATCCTCCGTCGAAAAAGTCCCACAAGGCGTAGAAGACAAGCTGCGTCGAGCGATCGTCGCGGTTGTTGATCGGCTGCCGGATGCCGACGTTGACGCGGACATGTTGCCGGGTGCTCAACGTCACCTGGAATTGCGGGACCACGTCCCAGTTGGTGCGCTGCCCTGATTCGAGCTCGCGGTCCGCGATCATCTCCACGATCGGCGTCCACAGGCGTCCAAAGCCGTCGTTTTGCGCGATGCTCTTGCCGAACGCGGTGTGCAGATAGACAGCCCGCGGGGCCTTCTCCGTGTCGGTCGGCAGCTCGGCGCCGAACTGTGCCTGGATGAAGCTCTGGCGCGGCAGCAGCTGACCGAAGCTGCCGAACGTTTCAAAGATCGCCGTGCCGGAGCCGAGATCCCGGTCGTAATTGCCGGTGGGAATCGCCACTTCGCCCTGCACGCTGAAGATCGAACCCGTATCGGATCGACTCATGAGCACGCGCTTGTAGCCGCCGATGAGATCGCCGACGCCGCCGGCCCAGTCGGTCCGCGTGCGGGCAAAGCCGAAGGGCACGCCAATCTCGATCTGGTTGCGGACGCCGAATCGCTTCTCGTAGATGATTTGGTTCCCCATCGACTTGTGACCGCTCAGGCTGCTGGAGCTCGTGAACACCCACTCGTCTTCCGGAAAGGCTTTTTCGGTAAACAGCGCGCGCGGAAAATTCATCTCGCCAAGCGGCCACTCCGGCTCGGGGCATCGGGTGCGCAGATAGGCCGTGACTTTGTCGATCTGCTCGGACGTCAGCGCCTCGGCGAACGACGGCATGATCTCGGAGAAGCCACGCGCGGCCTTGCCGCCCTCGTGAATTACGGCGCGCCAGTCGACGCGCCGCTCGCGCGTGCTGCCGTTGCAGTCGGTAAAGTCGGGAAACGTGGCCGGCGGCTCGAAGCCGAGCACGGCGAGCGGCTGCCCTTTCGCATCCGGCCCGTGGCAGCCGATGCACGCAGCCTGAAAGATTTCTTCACCCGTGTCGAGCTTCAGCGTCGGCAGCGGCTCGCCATTCTGCGCGCGCCCCTGTGGCGCCGCCCGCAGGACTCCGCCCACGCACAGGACTATCACGAGCGCACTGAGCGCAGAGAGATACCTTGTTCGGGACACCTTGCGTGGACGCTAACACGAAGATCGCGGCGATCAAATTTAGATACGTGATCTAAGAATCACTCTCAATTTGATCGGGCGCCATCAGATACGTCACCGCTCGACGCGACTCTTCGCCTTCGACTTGGCGCGGGCCATCGCGCTGGAGACAGCCGCGGGATCGGGCACCGTCTCCGTCATCGCCGCTGGTGCAACAGCAGCAACCTCGGGTTGCGGTCGCCGGTGGACACGCCGGGGCATTCGCAGGCGCGACCAGAGCGCACCAACGCTCGCGAACGACGGCACGTGCGAGCGCAGCCACTCAGGCGCGGCGGCGAACAGCAGCAGCCGCCGGCCGGCGATTTCCGTGAGGTGCAGGAACAGCAGAATCAGCGCGAGCGGAATCACGAGATCGCGGACCTGACGATTGCGCAGTCCGCGCGTGCTGAACACGTCGTCCCACGCAGTGCGCTCGGTGCCGCCGGTGATGCGGGCGACCTCGCGCAACGTGGCGCGTCCTTCCTCGGGATCGGCTCGCGGCTCGAACTCGGGTGAGTACGGCAGGCTGAGCGGCGGCAGCGGCAGCACCTGCCCTGGCGTGGTTTCAACCGCGCCGACATAGACGCCGCTGGTCCGAAGCGCGAAGCGCGCTTCGAGCGTGTGCTCGCCCACCCACGACAGCGGGAGCCGCTCGGATTCGGCGTTGCCGCTCCCGGGCGGCACGATCACAGCGATTGGCGCGCGCGTGGCGGCTGATCCGTCGCGCGGACGATCGGGGTCGAGCTCGACGCGGACGATGCCCTGCGAGCCCTGCCGCTCGATCGTGGCCTGAACGCCGGTCGGCGGATCGCCTCCGAGCAGCCATCGCGCGAGCCCGATGCTGAACGGCGCGAAATCGGACCAGGCGTTCAACCGTCCGGAATACTTCCCGTCCACTTCTGCGGTGAGCGCGGCGACGCGCCCGAGCCCGCGGTGCCAGAACGCCAGCACCGGCGCGCCATACTCGTCGGTCGTGACGGCGCCAAGCGTGGCGCCGGGACGCAGATACGTGAGGTTGTAGCCGTCAACGGGCGGGAACGCGGACGCGGGCCGCTCGCCGAGCAGGATGCTGTCGGCAAGCGTTCGCACGGGCGTCGGCTCGGTCACGAAGCTCGAACGGGCGACGGTAATCGCCTCCTGCGCGAACAGCCGCGGCAGTTCCTCGACGTTCGACGTGAAGATGATGCGCCCGCCGCCGCGCTGAGCCACGTCTTTCAGGAACGCGGCATCGGGGTCGGACTCGGTGCCCATGCCGATCACGCTGACGGTGATACCGATGCTCCGCAGTTTCTCCAGCAGCCGCACGTAGTCGCCCGGCTCCTCAGCGTCTGCGGCATCGGCGAAAAGCACGATGTGGCGCGTCCCCTTTTTCGACTCCTGCACCATTTCCGCGGCCGAGAGCAGCGCGGTATACACGAAGATGCCACCGCCCCCGGACTCGATCCGGCGCACCTGGTCGCAGATGCCCTTGTTGTCCGCCGCCGTGAGCGGCTGCACGACGTGTGGAGCGCTGTCGATCGCGATGACGCCGACTTCGTCAAAGGGTCCGAGCGTCTCGAGCGCGGCGCACGTCCCGGCGTTCGCGAGGTCCATCTTCGTGCGGCCGTCACCAGCAGGCATCGCCATGCTGCCCGATCGGTCCAGCGCCACGGCCATGGCGAGTGACAGCTTTCGATGCTCGTTGCGGATCTCCATCGACACGGGCAGGTGGCTATCGAGCTCAGACTTGAAGTAACCGCCGACGCCGAACGACGCCGGACCACCCGTGACGAGCAGCCCGCCGCCGAGATCCGTCGCAAACCGCGCGATCGCACCGAGCGCGGGCGGCCCGAGAGGCTGTGTCGGCACGTTCTCGAGGATGACGGCGCGATACGCCTGCATGTCGGCTATGGACCGCGGCACGTTGGCGGCCGACACGATCGTGACGGGGATGCTGCCGGCCGCGAGCGCGCGGCTCAGATTGTCGCCCGCGCCGGTGGTGTTCACGAGCAGGATCGACGCCGGTGCTTCGACGCGGACGGCGCCGTTGCCGATGTTGTTCTGCGGAACGGGGTCCTGATTGGTGGCGACCTCGACCCGATAGCGCGCCAGCCCGGGACGCTCGAGCACGTCGCGGAAGGTGAACGGCGTGCTCCCCGCTGCGAGGCTGTGTGTGCCGCGTGAGATCTCGATGTCGTCCCGGAACAGGACGATTTCGGCGTCCGCCGTCCGGTCGGCGCGGATGGACGCGGTGAACTGGAATGGCTCCCGCCGGTCCACCACGCCAGGCACGTCGAGCGACTCGACGGCAACATCCGCCCCGCCCCCGCGCACGAACGCGCGGAAGTCGATCGGCAGCCCTCGACCGGCTGCCTCATACGCCGCGGCGGCGGTGGACTCGCCTGTAGCCTCGCCGTCTGAAAAGACAACCAGCCGTCCGGGGCGCTCGCGCGGAATCAGACTCGCAGCGAGGCCAATCGCGGAACCGAGGTCGCTCCCCTCATCGTCCACCTGCTGCGCGAACGTCCCGAACCGGCTGTGCTCTTCGAGGAGTCGCTCGACGCGCGCGTCACGGCCGAAGATCACGACGCCGACGCGGTCGCCGGCATCACGACGCTCCTCGAGCAGCCGGATGATCTCGAGCGCGCGGTTACGGCCTTCAGACGGCATCGATCGCGATACGTCGACAACGACCACAACGTCCACGCCCTTGCCGCCGATCGACGCGATCGGTACGGCTGCAAGGAGCGTGACGAGCACCAGCGCGGCGATCCGCACGGCGCCCCCGAGACCTCGAGCGCGGGCGCGCCAGATATAGAGGAAGACCAGCGGAACGATCAGGAGCAGCAGCTCGGGGAAGAGGAACGAGAGGATGCGGGTCATGCTCGCCCGCCTTCGCTATGGCTCCGGCGGGCAGGCACTCGGCGGGGCGACAGCAGCCACCAGTTGCAGAACATCGCGGCGGTGCAGACGGCCAGCAGCAACCAGAAGATCGGATCGAATGCGGCGCCGCTCTCGATCGCCCGCTCGCGGCGGGCGTCATCGAACTTGCCGATGCTCTCGGTGCGCGCGCGGCGCAGATCGCCTTCGGATTCGTCCAGCGGGTTGATCCCGATCTCGTATCGAAGCTGATCGCCTTCGAGGATCTGCGCGAGCCCGCCTGGCGCCGGCGCGACGAACTCCACGAGCCGCGTGCCCGGAAGGTCGCGCTCGAACGTCCCCATCCGCAGATGGAGCGGTCTGGCCGGCTGACTGTCGAACCGGATGCGCACCCACTCGCCGACCCGATAGTTCCAGCGCTCGGGGCCCGGAAGCTCGCGACGACGCATCTCGACGAGATTTGAGATGAGGATCGGCCAGTCCGGCGAGCGGATCAGATTCGTCCGCTCGAGATCGAGGTTAAAGAGAAACGTCGGGTCAGCCGCAGTGGCCGTGGGCGCAAGCGTCCCGATTAGCGCGCGATCGCCCCCCGACGCCAGCGGATGCACGGCACCGGGCGACAGCGGGAACACGCCGGTCCAGACTACGCCGCCGAGGGTGACGCCCTGCAGCAGCGGATGGCGCTTCTCGAGCACGAAGGGCCCGATGAAATCTTCTGGCGTTCCGTCGCCGGCGAGAAGTGGCGCCGGCCGGCCAAAGCGTGCCTGCCACACCTCGGGAGCGGGAGGTCCGTTGGTCCCGCTGAAGCCGGACGCTAGGTTGGCTCCATTGGTCCGGCTAGAGCCCGACGCTACGTCGGAGCTGTCGAGGAACGCGAGATGTCCGGGGCTGCCTGGAATGACGCCGGCGAGCGCGCCAATCGCCTTCTCCAGCGCCGCCTTGCCTCGTCCGTCCTTCAGACGATCGTCAACGGCCACGATCTGCGGCTGCGGCTCGACCATCACCACCGCGTTGTCCGACACCAGTGCATCGTCCGAGAGCGACGCGCGAACGGGCGGCGTGGCGGCAGGGAGCGGAATAGAAATCGACGACGTGCCGGCGGGCACATCCACGTTTCGCACGAGGATCTCGGTATCACTGGCGCCGTTGGCGCCCTTGAAAGGGCGCCCTACGACTGTCACGCGAAGCACGCGCTTCGCGGGCGCGTCGGAATAGTTGCGCACGGTCAGCGAGAGTGCGCCCTGCTTCGTGTCGGCGTTCACAGAGCGGTGGGCGTCAACAATGCCGATGTTTGCGAGCGGGATGCCGGCAGCGGCCCATATCTCGCCGGGGACGATCCGCTCGGTCGTGCCGTCGGACTGGCGGTCGCTGAGAATCAGCAGCGATCCGGAATCGCCTGCCAGCTCTCGCGAGAGCCGCAGTCCTGCAGCGAGCGAATGCTGGCGGGCCAGCGGCATCCACGCAGCGAGTGCGGATTCGGCTTCCGCACCGAACGCAGCGGGGCCTGCAATCAACGCCGGCCGCTCGCCGCTGCGGACGAGCGTGATGCGGCCGCGCGGGCCGATGCGATTGATCTCATCGCGCACGCGGGCGACAACGCGAGCGCGCGGGCTCTCTCCCCTACTGTCGATCGCCGTCATCGAGACTGAATCGTCGAGGAGCACGACGAGGTGCTCGCTCGATGCGGACGGAGCCAGCGTGGCTCCTGAGACGATGAGCGCAAGGGCAAGCGCCGCGAGGCATTCCAGCAGCAGGCTGGTCGTCCACGGCAGCTTGTCGATCCGGCGGCCGCCGTCGGGAACATCGTGCGCGGCCTGCCACAGAAAGAGGCCCGCGATGGGACGCACGGGGAATCTTCGCCGCAGCAGGTGAATCGCGACGATCGCCGGAATCGCCAGCAGTGCCAGCAGTCCAAGCGGCGCAGCGAAGGTCATCGCGGCTCCAGGATTCCCGCGTCGGCCAGCACGCGGGCGACCTGCCGCGGAGTCGCACCGGCCATCAGATGGACGAAGGTTGCCCCCGTGCGCCGGGCCGCGCGCGACAGTCCCTGCCGGAGACGATTGAACCGCGCGCGATACTCGGCGACGGTCCGTGCGTCGATAGTGACGTCGAGTTCGCCGCGGCCCTCGACATCGACCAGCCGCCGGCCGCCTTCGACGTCGGGCTCCGCTTCGTCGCGGGTGGTGAGCTGAATGATCGCCAGCGACGCGCCGTCGCGAGCGAGCCGGCCGACGATGGTGTCCGGATCGTGCGGGAACAGAAAGTCGCTGACGGCGACGCGCATCGACTGCCGTCTGAGTTGAAGGCCGAGCTCTTCCATCGCGCCACTCGTTGCGTCGCAATCGAGAAACCGCTGCACTTCGTCCGGGCGGTGCAACGGAATCGGCGGGGCAGCCGCGCTCGTGACGAGGCGCGTGTCCGCGCTCATCGACGTTGACGCCGATGCGAGTAGCGCAACCAGCTCACCGTACGCCCGCTGCTTCAACTCGGTCGCGACCATCGAGCGGCTGCGATCGATCACGAGGTCGATTCGCGGTGCAATCTCTTCGCGATACAACCGGATAGAGAGCACCTCCGAACGAGCGAACGCTTTCCAGTCCACGTGCCTGAGGTCGTCGCCAGGAACATAGGGCCGATGATCCTGGAACTCGAGCGAGCTGCCGGTGCCGGCGCCGAGGCGCTCGCCGACGCGACCGCGCATCGGCGTCCGCGGTACGACCAGCCGCCACGCAGCGGCCGCCTGCACGGCCGCCCAATCAATGCCCGGCTGCATATGGAGTCAGGCATCCCATAAAGATTCGGCACCCCATAAAGGGGTGCCCTACGAGCGCCTTGCGAAAGGGCGTCATGAGAGAGGCGCTGTGCGCGACGTGCGGCGGTTCATGACCATCAGCCGTGCGTAGAGCAGCACTCCCATCACGCCCACGAGCGCAGGCATGAGATACAGCCCGCGCGCCTCCACGATGGACCAGTTGGCAATCGTGCGGAGCGGGTTGATCAGGTGGCGCGTCGAGTACAGGAGATTGAACCCATTCTCCTGCGCGACGATGTAATAGAGGACGTCCGGCAGCACGAGTGACGCGGACAGGAGCACCAGGATCGCAACGCGGATGTAGAAGGCAGAGATGCGCGGCCGCACCAGCCGCAGCAGCACCGCCGGAGCGCCGGTGAATAAGCAGATATAGCCGCACGCTGCGACCACCCACCCCACTTCCCGCGTGCTCACCAGTCGGACCGCCACGATCAGCAGCACCATCTGAAAAAGCACGTAAGCTGCACCGCGTCCTCCGCCGGGCCAGAGGATCGTCCACAGCGGACTCCATCGCGACGCCGTCTGGATGTGGCGCAGCACCCGTCGCGAGACGGGGAAATCCTCGGTCACCGTGAACGCGGCGACGATCGACAGGTGCAGCAGGCCGAACACGGCCATTGGCTCCACCGCGCCCGGGAGCGATGAAAAATGCGCGACCGCGGTGAACCCGCCGATGATCGCGAGGAACTGCACGAAGAAGCCGATTCGCAGTGCCGTGGACTTGTTCTCGACCGGCGAGGAGAGCCTGTTCTCCGCGAGCAGCATCAGATTCACGAGGCTCAGCGCGCCGAGCGTTACGCCGATCGCAAGGGCCCACCATCCATCCGCGCGGAACGGTATCCCGATGCTGACGACACCGCCACGCGCGAGCCCGAACATCAGTCTGTTAATGATGGTGCCGCCGCCAAACAACAGGAGGAGCACCAACACACCGCCGGCGAGCAGCGCACCGGACATGCCGCGCGTCTTCGCGAGCGACGACACCAGCAGTGCCGCCGCGCAGACCCACAACGAGACGAGAAACACCATCGCCAGCGACACGACGATGGTGACGAAGTCGATGCCGCCAAGCAGAAAGCTCGTGGCGACGAACGGCGCCATCCCGGCGAACAGCGTGGCGAGCTTGACCGCCTGCGCGAGCAGCTTGCCGACGATCACCTTGCGTGCGGTGAGCGTCGTCACGGTGATCAGATCCATCGTCTGCTCGAGCCGTTCGCTGCGAAGCGCGCTGAACGCGCCGAACGGGACGATGCCGATGCCGAGGAGCGCCAGACACGCGGTCAGGGCGGTAAACACGCCCTGCCCGGTCGTCCCGCTGCCACTGGAGGCGTTCGCTGCGCCGAAGAAGGCCACCAGCAGCCCGATGACGAGGCTGACCATGAAGGAGTAGTTGAACTCGCGTCCGCACACGATCTGGCGGACTTCCTTCACCACGATCGGGCTCAGACGATCGCTGAGATCGTCGAACCGCCGGAGCAGCGTGGCGACGCGGGACGTAGCCTCCGGTGCGGGGTCCGGCTGAAGCCGGACACTGCGAGAGCCGGCCGGCTCCTCGATGCTGATCGTGTCACCGTACTCCACAGAACTCCCCTACTGGACGCGACCTTTGGTGATCTCGATAAACACGTCTTCAAGTCCGGCGCTGTGCGCGCTGAACTCGAGGATCGGAAAACCGGCGGCGATGAGCCGGGCCATCAACTGGACCTGTGCCTGATCGTCACCGTCCAATTCGAACCGAAGGGTCCGGCTCATGCCGGACACGACGTCTCCCGCGGGGCTCACGCCGGACGCTACGTCCCCGGCCTCGTGCACGCCGACCACGCCGGGCTGCTCCAGAAGAAAGCGCTCGAGCCGCGGGTCCGGCGTGGCGAGCCGCACCGAGAGCATCCGTCGTTGACGCAGTCCGTCCACGATGTCGCGGACCGTTCCGCTCGCCAGGATCTTCCCCTTCTCGATCACGGTAACCGTGTCGCACATTTCGGTGAGCTCGGTGAGGATGTGCGAGCTGAGAAGGATCGTCTTGCCGTCGGCGGCAAGCTCGCGGATGAGCGTGCGGAACTCGATGCGCGCGCGGGGGTCGAGGTTGGCGGCAGGCTCGTCGAGAATGAGCAGCTGCGGGCCGTGAATGAGCGCGCGCCCGAGCGCAACCCGCTGCTTCATCCCTTTCGACAACCCTTCCACCTGACGCTCGCGGAGATCGCCGAGCACCATGAACTCCACGATCGTGTCCACGGCTTGTCGTCTCGCGGCGCCATGCAATCCGCCGGCGCGCGCGAAGAAGTCGAGGTACTCGAACACCGTCGTGTTGGCGTAGACGCCGGCATAGTCCGGCATGAATCCGGTCACGCGCCGGACCTTGTCGGGCTGTTCCACCACCGAGTAGCCGGCGATGCGCGCGTCGCCGCCTTGTGGCACGTCGAGCGTCGCCAGGATTCTCATCGTCGTCGTCTTGCCGGCACCGTTCGGCCCGATGAAGCCGAGCACCTGGCCGCGACCGACGCTGAACGTCACGTCATCCACAGCGTGGACGTCGTTGAAGTGACGGACGAGGCCTTCGACCTGGAGGACCGCTTCGCTCATGGCTGCGCGCCGACAGCGTAGTGTCCGCCTTCAGGCGGACCAAGGCGCCCGAGGACGAGATGGAAGCTGGAACGCTCGTCCATATCGCGGACACCGCCGTCATAGAAGGGAGAGCGTTCGAGGACAGCGAGATAGGCTCCGTCAGGAGGGTTCGTCACCAGGCTGTCGAAACGGGACAGCGCCGCGTCGCCGGATCCGAGCAGCTCCCGCCCGGACGTCGCGGTCTGACGAAGCATCGCCGAGGCACCCACGCGCAGTGGTTCGCCGAGCGAATAGAAACGCGCTCCATCGCGGAACCGCAGCTTCGTGACGGTGGCTCCGAGACCGTTCGAGACACGAATCTGGTCGCCCTCGCGGCTGAACACCATGCGTTCGCGCGCCGCGCGATAACCGAGCGTTTCGAAGTTGGTTGGGGTCCGTGCCTGCAGGAATCCATCGGAGTACTGCTGAAGCTCGGACAAGTCGAGTGTTCCCCCGGTCAGCGGCGCAGAGTCCAGCGGCGTGGGGAACACCGCGATGTCGCGTGCGAAGCGGAGGCCGCCCGAGGGCGCTCCGCCGGCGGCGTAGAGCGATACCGCCGCGCGCGTGGCCGCCTGGCCGGACGCCTGATCGAGCATCGTGAAGCTGACGACCCGTCCGCGGACGCCGAACCCTTCGACCACCACGACGTAACCGGCCAGTACGGCGATGAACAACAGTGCGATCAACGGCGTGGTCAGAACGATGAGCGTCTGCTGCCTTCGTCGTCTCAAGACAATGTGATTGACCGGACCGATCAGCACGGCAAACAGCGTGAGGATCGTGATGTAGGTCCGGGCGGGGACCGCGTTGACGCCAGGAATCGGCAGCCGGAACCCGCGGGTGCTCGTCGTCGAAGAGATCGGCTCGAGCGGCAGCTGCCACGACGATTTCAGCGGCGCGGTGTCGATCTTGATCAGCGTGTTGTCGAAGCCGGCGCTCTGGATCGTGTCCATGGTCAGCAGATGCACTTTGCCGAAGAAGTGATCTGCGACATTGCCCGTAACAATCGGACGATGCTGGGGGTCAGGGAATAACGTGTCGAGGCCGGCGTCGACCAGGGCCAGGATGCCTCCGCACGCGTTCCACGTGAGGAGCGCCTGTCGCTGCGCCGCATCCATGGCCTCCCACTCACGTGCGCCAACGACGACGGCGTCGACGGACGTGTAGCCGAGCCACGATGTCGGAAGTCGTGCCGGCTCGAGGATCAGGTCCAGGGGAGGGCCCGCTGGTGCCGATGTGGCGGGCGGCCCGCCGGCGACCACCCCACCCGCCGCAAAACCGATCAACCGAGTTGGCCCCGTGGCAGGGCGGAGCCAGCCGGGCGCGACGCCGGCATAGGTCCCGTTTGGTGCGGCCACGATCAGGGCCGACACTCCGCTCGTGCGAAATGCGGAGATGAAACCGGTCTGTATCGTGCGGTCGTCCTCGCGGATGACGAACGACACGTTGTCGGTGTCGCCGCCGACCGGGACCGGCATCGTGAAGCGCACCCGATCGCGCGCGCGAAGCTGGAGGCGCTGCCTGACGCTGGTACGGCTGGAACGGTAGCCGCGCGATCTGGAACCACGCGAACCAGTACCGACGATTTCGATCGTGCGGTCCCCGCCGAGATTGGTGATGTCCCATCGAAGCGGCAGGTAGCCCGGCGCCGCCGACGGAACCCATTCAGCGTCCACCGTGATCCGCAGCGAATTTTGTTCGATGGTTTTGTACTCGCCCGCCGCATCGGCGCGCACTGCGGCGGCAACCAGCACGAGCGCCGTCGCGCAGGCGATGAAACGCATGCGATATGGTCCGGCTAAAGCCGGACACCACGAATCGCTCACCTCCGCGCCTCGAGCGTCTGCGGCAGACCGCGCTCGACGGCCGGGACGGCTTCAATCAGCGCCGCGAGCAGCCGACGGCCGGTCCATCCTTCGAGCCGTGCGGAGTAGTCGAGCACCAGTCGATGCGACAGCGCCGCGGGCGCGACGCGACGGATCTCGTCGAATCCGACGTTTGGCTTGCCTCGCATGAGCGCGAGCCCGCGGGCGGCAGCGCCGATGGCAATCGCGCCGCGCGGCGAGCTGCCGTACTTGACGAACTGGCGTACCTGCGGCGGCGCGTCGCTCGATTCGGGATGCGTGGCGGCCACGAGGCGCGACGTGTAGTTCGCAACCGCGCGCGGCATATGCACCGCATCCACCGCGTCGAACAGCCGCTGGAGGCCGGCAGCGTCGAGGACCGGGGTCAGCACCGGCGGCTCGCCGTGAACGCGAGTCGTGAGAATCTCCTCGAGGACGGCGCGATCGACCCCCGCGACATCCACCTTGAACATGAATCGATCGAGCTGCGCTTCGGGCAGCGGGTAGGTGCCTTCGAGCTCAATCGGATTCTGCGTGGCGAGCACGAAGAACGGCAACGGCAACGGGCGCGTCTCTCCGAAGATTGTGACGCGGCGCTCCTGCATCGCCTCGAGCAGCGCCGCCTGCGTCTTGGGCGATGCACGGTTGATCTCGTCAGCAAGCAGCAGGTTAGTGAAGACCGGGCCAGCGTGGAACGCAAACTCCTTGCGGCCATCAACGTCCTGAAGAATGTGGCTGCCCGTAATGTCCGTCGGCAGCAGGTCCGGCGTGAACTGGATGCGCCGGAAGTCGATCGACAACAGCCGCGAGAGCGCCTTCACGAGCTCGGTCTTGCCGAGGCCGGGCAGGCCTTCGAGCAGGACGTGGCCGCGTCCGAGAAGCGCCGCGACGACCTCGTCGATCGTGTCCTCTTTGCCGAGGATGACGCGGCGCAGCGCGTCGACGACCCGCGCAATTGATGTCTGTGCGGTCCCGACGGCATCCGGATCGAGCAAGGGTCTGGTATCCGTGATCATGAGTGTGCTCAGGGCTTGAAGTACTTCTTGACCGCGCTCTGATGGCGCGGTGCCAGCGTTCGGCGCCACGCCGCCTGTCCTGCATCTTCTGCGTACGCTCGCGCAGCCGCACGGCCGCTTGCCTCGGGCGCGACGATGGGCGCGCCGGGCATGTTGACGACGGGAGCCCAGTCGTCGGGGCTGCGGACGTAGCCGGGCGGGAGCGCCTGCGCCTTGAAGCGTTCGGCCGGCAGCGACTCCTGTCCATACGTCAGCTTCGCGTCCGCGCGTCCGCGCGTGATCCCGCCGCGTCCCGGAGTGTTTCCTGCCCCAGCGCCATCGCCCTCGCCGGCCGCGGCAAACTCGGATGGATCGAAACGGGAGGCCCGGCCGCCGAAGCCTTGCACGTCGCCCAGACGGCCCTGGGCGTCGCCAAGATACTGGCCAAGCGCGGCGGCAAGCTTTCCCAGAGAGGCAGCGTCGCCCGGCAGCTTGCCGGCGGCGAGCATCTTCTGAATGTCCAGTGGCGCGCCGGCGAGCGCCCCGCTGCGCGCGAGCGCCTCGAGCGCTTTCGATAATTCGGCCTTTGCCGATGCGGCATCAGGGTTGCCGGCAGACCCTCCCGCTGCGGAGTAACGCGCAAGCGCTTCCTGCGCCCACGACGCCGCATCACGCTTCGCCGCTGCATTCGCGGCCATCTTCTCTTTCACCGCATCCGCCGCTTCCCACGCCGACGCATCCATCCGCTCCTGGGCCGCTTTCCTGACACGCTCGATCTCCTGCTGGAGCTGTTTCTCCTCCTCTGGCGTTACGAGATCGTGTGATTGCAGTTCCTTGAGCGTCGCGGAGAGTCCGGACACCACATCGTCAGCGATCGGCAAGGGACCAGCGGTCGGTGTCCGTTGCGGCAGGAGCACCGCGATGACGAGAAACGCCAGAGCTGGCACGACGATGGTGAACCGCCGCCACGGACGGAACCGCGGCAGGGCCGCGTGCGCCGCGCGACTGATCTGGGACGCATGACTCCATGCCTGGTCGTGGCGTTCGGCGAGGGTGAGCACGGCGCCATCGCCTCCGGTCAGCGCGTCGACAAGCGCCAAAACTTCTTCCGGCCTGTATGCGCGGCGAATTGATAGGACCGCCGCGGGCAGGATCGCGAGCGCGGGCGCGGCGAGCAGCCAAAAGAGATAGGGGTCGGCGGCCGGCACGAAGAGCCGGCAAACGAGAGCCGCGCAGCCGGCGGCGAGCAGTGCTCCGGCCGCCCACTGAGGAAAGGCATCGAGGAACAGGCCAATCCGCAGACGCCGAGAAAACCGCCGGACTATCGGGATCAGCGACGCGGGGACACGGTCCGCGGGCACGGTTGAATCATCGGCGAGTCTGACTGAATTGTCACCGAGCATCAACTGCGATTAGACGAACAATTCATCTCGTTTGGTCTTTGACCTGGCTCGTAGTGTCGGCTTTAGCCGGACCGAATTACGTTGGCCATCCGGTCCCGTACCGCGAAGCGTCCTGGGACCGGTGAGTTACAGTTCAGCCTCCATGAGCTTCGCGATTAAGTTCGCCTGTGCACTTGTCGCGCTCGGCGTGATCACCTCGGCGCAGAGCCCGATCGCGCCTCGTCGTCTGCGCCTGCCCGCGACGTCGTACCGCTATGTCGACGAGAAGATGCCCCGCTCTTTTCAGACATGGCCGGGTGACAACACACCAGCGGACAACCAGCTCACGGACGCCGGCGCCGCACTCGGCCGCGTGCTCTTCTACGACACCCAGCTCTCCGGAAACAACACGAGGGCCTGCGCATCCTGCCATTTGCAGCAGCACGCCTTTGCCGATCCACACCGCGTCAGCAGCGGCTTCGACGGACGGTTGACCGACCGCCACGCGATGAACCTGACGAACCTGCGCTTCCACGCGCCGGCGCGGTTCTTCTGGGATGAACGGAGCGGCAATCTCGAGCAGATGGTTCTGCTACCAGTGAGCAGCGAAATCGAGATGGGCCAGAACGTGCGACTGCTGCCGGGCAAGCTCGCGGCGGTTGCCTATTATCCGGAGCTGTTCCGCAGCGCCTTCGGCGATCCCCAGGTCACCGAAGCGAGAATCAGCAGGGCGCTCGCACAGTTCCTGCGCTCGCTGACGTCGTACCGATCCCGTTACGACGAGGGCCTTGCGCAGGCGGGATCTGCGCATCAGGACTTCGCGACGTTCACGCGTCAGGAAAATCGCGGGAAAGCGCTCTTCGTACGCCACTGTGCGACGTGCCATCTGCCCGCTGATGATGACTGGCAGTTTTCGCTCCTGTCTCCCGCCAACAACGGTGTGGAGTCGGACCCCATCGCCGGAGACGGCGGCGTCGGTGACATCACGCTGAACGCACTCGATCTCGGACGATTCAAGTCGCCGACGCTGCGCAATGTGGAGGTGGCCGGGCCGTACATGCACGACGGCAGCCTGGCCACGCTCGATGCGGTGATCGACCACTACAGCCGGAACTTCCGGATCCATCCGAACCTTGATTTCCGCATGGCGCCGCTGCATTTCACCGATTCGGAAAAGCTGGCGCTCGTCGCGTTCTTGAAGACACTCACGGACCATCGCTTCCTCACCGATGCCAGATTCTCGGATCCATTCGAGCCGCGGCTCGAACCGATGGATCACGCCACACCGGCGTCCACGCCTCCCGCCGTCGCCGGCAGTCCACTCCGGCGCAGTGACCTGAGCGCCACAACCATGCTCGAACGGTTGATGCGATTCGACGGCAATGGAGACGGCATGTTGAGCGACAGCGAGCTGATCGAGCGGATGCGAGAAATCGTGCCTCGGGGTGATGCCAACCGAGATGGAACGCTCGACGCCCGGGAAGGGCGCGCGCTCGCGTCCGCGTCGCCGGTGCTCGGCTCTGGTATCGGTCTTCCTCCCCAGGCGCGTCGCCTGACGATTCGGACGCGCGAACCGCTCGGCAACTCTGTTCCAGAATTGCTTGGTGACCTGAAGCTGCCACGTGGGCGTCTCGCTGCTGCGCGGGTAGAAGTCGCGCAAACGCCGCCCGGCCAGCAGACCGTCGCAGGCCCACCAGATCAATCAGTCTTGCTTCGGCGACTGGAGCACATTCTGACGGCCGACGAACTGAACGACCTCCGCGCGGCGCTCGAGCGACGGTAACAGAAGGCGTGGGAGTCCTCGACCTGCGTCGCATCCGCATCTGAATTTCTTCGTATAGCGATCGAGCAAACGGTCGGTCAGCGTCGACTTGCCCGGAGCAAACTGGGAGGCAGCGGCACGGACGTAGGGGCGGAGTTGACGCGCGGCGTAGTCCGCGTACCCGACCTTCTGGATCTCACGCAGCGTGTCGCGATACTGCTCGATCAGTGAGGCCGCGAGCACCTGGCCGGTTCGGGTGGCCCCGACCACAGCGGACGCACCGAGCCAGCGGGCGCCCTGCGGTGCGGAACGCACCGCGGACACTGCCAGCATCGAGGATGTTTCGAAAATCGACTTTCCCTGGCGCGCCGATTCGGCCTTGAGCTGAGTCCACACGCCAATGAGGCTCTCACCGGTCGGAAGCCGATCCGGCGTCAGGCTCCGCGCTTCTTCTCGGATGGCACGCCACTCTTCGCGCAGCGCGGGGACGTCGAGCGGCGGCGTGTTGATCGACTCCGCAACCCGCCCGGACGTGCGCTCGAGGCCGTCGAGTAGTTGATCGACACTCGAAAAATCCGCGCTGTCGTCCAGCAGCCCCTGCTCTTTCAGCGATGCCGCAATCTCAGGAATGAGATGGCGCCCCAGTCCGCACACGTCGGCAAGGGCAGCCAGCACCCAGACCGGCGACGCGCGGAATGCCACCACACCGAGCGCCTCCACGGCGTTCCCGACTGTCCGTCGTACGAAGAAGTCGTCGTCCAGCTTCGCATCGGCTGCGTACGCGCCTTCGACCTCGCCTACCTGCTCGATAAGAAACCGCAGCGTCGTATCGACCAGGTTCTGGTACAGGCGCGATTGCCTGACCGAGCGTGGCAGGGCGACGTCGCCCACCTCGCGGACAACGCCCGCG
The DNA here is from genome assembly GCA_035647075.1 of Vicinamibacterales bacterium. Taxonomy (GTDB): domain Bacteria; phylum Acidobacteriota; class Vicinamibacteria; order Vicinamibacterales; family UBA2999; genus Gp6-AA40. Next base: position 52,261 of record DASROF010000213.1, read on the forward strand.
CCGATGCCGACCACGGACCTGACGAGCCGCTCCGGCAACGTCGCGAGGTACCGCTTGATCCTCTGGTTCATTCTTGCGCTGCATGGTCGCACGAGATTCACAGCCAACCACGTCCGGGTGGTACGCGTCGAATACGGTGTGCGGATTTCTCCTATGGAACCTGCAGACAATCCGCCGGTCTCATCTCAGGGGGATCCGTCCGGGACCTGGGAGAACTGGCAGGTCGAGCGCCTGAAAGAGCTCGCCCAGAGAGGCAGCCTCGCAGCAGCCCGGGAGCTCATGCACCGCGCCATCGCGCAATCGGAACGCGCGTCGAGCCATCGCCCGGATCTGATCGAACCGGCGCTCTGCGTGTGGCTGAAGGAAGTCCTTGGCGCCGCGTTCGAGAATCCACGGCAATCGATCGGCGAACTGATCGCACCGCCGCAGAGAGGTCTCCGGGGATGCAGCCATGCCGAGCTGGTCTATGCGCTGACTCTCAGTCAGGAGATCTATTTCCGCGTCTGCAAGGCGATCGACGCGGGTATGCCGCTGAGGGATGTGTTCCCAGCGGTCGCCGAAGAACTGAACGCCCTTGGATACCGGAACGCGAACAACGGCCTGCTTCAGGGCTGGTCCGTGCGACGACGGTTCTACGAAGTCAGCAGACGGACACTGCAGAGAGGGTCCGGCTGAAGCCGGATACGACGACCTATGAGCGTCCAGCTGAAGCCGGACACTACATGCCGGTGACGTGGAAGCCGGCGTCGACCATCAGGACTTCGCCGGTGACGCCCCTGCCAGCATCGCTCAATAGGAACGCGGCGGCTTCGGCGACTTCGCTGGTATCCACATTCCGTCGAAGTGGAGCGCGGTCCTTGTAGATGTTGAGGATGTTTGAGAAGCCGGAGATGCCGGCGGCCGCCAGCGTCTTGATCGGTCCCGCCGACACGGCGTTCACGCGCACGTTCTTCTGGCCGACATCCGCGGCGAGATAGCGCACGTTCGCTTCGAGCGCGGCTTTCGCGACGCCCATCACGTTGTAGTTCGGAAACACGCGCTCGCTGCCGAGATAGCTGAGCGTCAGGATGCTGCCGCCGCCGCGCTTTTCCATCAGCGGCAACGCGCCGCGCGTCAGCGCGATCAGCGAGTACGCGGAGATGTCCATCGCCATCGCAAACCCGTCGCGCGACGTCTGCGAAAACGGTGCGGTCAGATCCTCTCGCTTGGCGAACGCCGCGCCGTGCACGACGAAGTCGAGTCCGCCAAAGTCACGGTCGATGCGCGCAAACACGGCTTCGATGTCGGAGTCGGACGTGACGTCACACGGGAGCACGAGCGGCGCGGGATCGAGCCCCTGCGACAAATCGTTGACGTGCTCTTCGAATCGTCCCTGATAGGTGAGAACCAGGCGTGCGCCACGAAGTGCGGTGACTTGCGCGATCGCCCAGGCGATGGACCGCTTGTTGGCAACACCAACGACGAGCCCGATCTTTCCCGTGAAATCAGCCATAGGAGTCGTTCGCGATGATGGCGGGAGTGAGGACGAGGACCAGCTACCGGCCGCGCTTTCGCCCACCGCCGGGACGAGGACCGCGGCCGGGTCCCTGACCCTGGCCCTGACCTTGACCCGGACGGCCGCCGCCCTGCCCTGAGCGATTGCCCTGACGCTGTCCGAAGGGACCGCCGCCGCCGGGACCGCCCGGCCCACGCTGGCCGCCGAATCGCGATCCCTGACCGGATGGCTGGCCACCCTGCGCATGCCGCGCGGGACGATGCCCACCACGGTGGCGCTGGCCGTTGCGATTCGCATCGAACTTGCCGCCGGGGCGGATCGTGAAGTCGGTCGGCTTGCGCTCGGGAACGTGCCCTTCAGGCCGCGGCAGTTGCGCGCGAATCAGCGGTCGATGCACGGGCCAGTTATCGCTTTCGCTCGCGCCTTCATCCTCAGCCGTCTCGGGCTCGGAAACAGCTTCCGCCGCCGCGTCGGGTGCGGCCTCGAGCTCGACGTGCTCTTCTGATTCTGATTCGACGGCGTCGTCTGCCATCACCGGAAGGTCGGATTCAGGAGCGTCCTCGTGTGTTTCTTCCACGTCCGAGGGAGGCCGGCTGCCGGCTTCGACGAGATGTGCGGGCGGCGTTTCCGACTTGCGCTTGCGGCTCGTCGGCACCTTCGCGTGCTTGAATTCGTGCTCGGTGTCGCACGTCGTGCACCGCGTTTGCTTGACAGCGTCTTCAACCATCGCGACCACCGCATGGTTGGTGATGCGGCGCTCACGCGGACAGTAGTCGTCCAGAATGTCACCGAGCCGAGGCCGGCGCTGAGTCATAAATTCCCCGGAACCGATTCCGTCAGGCGGGATGCAAGAAAAACGAGAAAAAACCGTCCGCCGAAGCCCTGGCGGCGCTTATCCGCCGAAGCACAAAGCGCGGCAGCGGATTCGTCCACCGTAGCGCGGAGCGCGGAGGTGGAACCTGTCCCGCCGTAGCGCGGAGCGCGAAGGCGGATGCAGGGTGTCGGCAAAGTCTAGCAGGGAAAAAGCAAATCCCAAATCCCAAAAACCCAGTCCCAGGAAACGGTTACAAAACCGAGCTTATCCAGCTGCGGCACTCGGCCAGTGCCGCCGTCACCGCGTCGGGATTGGTCGATTGGGGCGTTCGCCGGGCCTGGACCGACGCCAGCGCCGTTGCCGCCAGCGGCGCATCGTCGCCAAACATCTCGCTCGCCTCGCGCCATTCGACCATCGTCAAATCGCTGAAATCACGCCCTTCCGCGACAAGCTTCCGGACCATCGCGCCAACGACCTCGTGGGCTCGCCGAAACGGCATGCCGCGGGTGGTCAGGTAATCTGCCACGTCTGTGGCGAGGAGCAAGCCGGAGGCTGCACGACCTGAACGTTCGGCATTGACCGTCAGCCGCGAGACGACCGCATGGACGGCGCGGAGCGACACGGACAGTGTTGACTCGGCGTCGAACACCGCCTCTTTGTCTTCCTGCAGATCCTTGTTGTAGCCGGTCGGCAAGCCTTTCATCGTGACGAGCCAACCGGTGAGCCGGCCCACCGCACGTCCGGTCTTGCCGCGCACCAGCTCGAGCGGATCCGGATTCTTCTTCTGCGGCATCATGCTGCTGCCGGTCGCTGACGCATCCGCGAGTTCGAAGAAACCGTGCTCCTCGCCGGTGAAGATGATGAGGTCTTCCGCGAGACGGCTGAGATGGACCATCGTCAGCGACACGGCGTAGAGAAACGTCGCAACGAAGTCGCGGTCGGACGACGCGTCGATGCTGTTGGGAACGACCTTCGAGAAGCCGAGCGCTTTCGCGAGACGTGCCGTGTCCACCGGGTAGCTCGTCCCAGCGATGGCTCCTGAACCAAGAGGAAGCGCATCTGCCTCGACGGCGGCGAATGCGAGTCGAACGAAATCGCGGCGCAGTGCGGACGCGTGCGACAGAAAGAAGTGCGCGACGAGCACCGGCTGCGCGCGACGGAAGTGCGTATACGAAGGCATCAACGCGTTCGCGGCCTGCTGCGCTTGATCGGCGCACGCTGCGATCAGCGTCACGAGGCCTTTCTGAAGCACCGGAATACGTCGGCGCAGATACAGCCGCAGGTCGAGCGAGACCTGCTCATTACGGGAGCGACCTGTGTGCAGACGACGGCCGGCGTCGCCGATGCGTTCGATGAGCCGCCGTTCGACGAAGCTATGAACATCCTCGTCCGGCCCGACGACAGATTCCGGATTGCGTCTGCCCTCCTCGAGGATTTCCTTCAGCCCTCCGACAATTGCCTTCGCATCCTCACGGCTCAGCATGCCGCCGGCTTCGAGTGCTTCTGCCCACGCGATGCTGCCGGTGACGTCGTCTTCGAAGAGGAGTCGATCGAAGCCGAATGAGATGCCGAAGTCGAAGGCCGCGGGATCGGGCGCCGTATCGAAACGGCCGGACCAGAGCGTCATGCGTGGTTCACCGGCTCGGGGGTGGTCCCGCTGCAGCCGGCCACTACGAGCGAGCCTGGATTGAGCTGCAGGGTCACCGAGCCACGCCCTTCGCACGAACGATACGCGCTGTGCAGCAGCGTGAGTGCCGGTGAGCCGTCGTAGGACCTGGCGAGCGAGTATTGACCACCAATCAACGACAGACTTTCGATCAGCTCAGGCAATTCCATCGCGACACCGTTCACCGACACGGGAGTTCCCGCCTCGAAGCCGATCGTGACCGTCGCCGGATTGTCGAAACCGGGAGCAGGCAGCGAATGTCGCATGAACAGGTTTCGGTCCGGGTGAACAGCGCCAGCGGGCAGACGATGCATCTTCACATATTCCGCAACCGTGATGCCCTTGATGCGCCATGCCCGTGCCGGAGCAAATACTCGAAGTGTCGAGTCAACCGCACGGACCGACTTCTCGAGCCCCGGATCCATCGAGGCATGTGCGACCCAGTCAGTGTGTTCGATCGCGGCAACTTCGACCAGTGCCGCGGCAATCACCGGATCGGGCAGGCGTCGCAGCTCGCGCTCTCGCGGCCCAGGACCTCCGGCAACGGGAACGATGGCCCGGCGCGCAAAGTCCTCGCACCGATCGAGCACATGCGCCCGGTGCGCGCCGCACGCCAGCGCGCGACTGTGAGTTTCTTCCGGGTCGTCGTGCTGGCCCACATCAACAGTCAGCGTGACGACTTCGGCAGCGTGCGTATCGGCAAGCCACTTCACCGCCACACACGAGGCGGGATCTCCGTTGAACGCAAGCACGATACGTTTGGCGTCCACCGTGTGCCTACAGTCGCTCGAACCGTTTGACGAACGCGCGGGCTCGCCGCGGGTCGCGCGCGATCACCAGAATCGTGTCGTCGCCGGCGATGGTGCCGACCACTTCGGGAAGATGGGCGCCATCGATGGCCACGCCGAGCAGTTGCGCCTGTCCAGGCCCCGTGCGCAGCACGACCATCTGCTGTACCCGATCGACGCGCGTGAGGTATTCGCCGGCGGCGCGATGCAGCAGCGACTGGCCGTTCTGCGACGTGCGCTGTTGCACCGGCGGTGCCTGGTACGCACCGTCGGCGCCGCCTTTCACCAGCCCCAGGTCGCGGATGTCGCGCGAGAGCGTCGCCTGCGTGACGTCGAAGCCGGCGGCGCGCATGCTGCGCCGCAACTGCTCCTGGCTGCGCACCGGTGAGCGGTGAATGAGGTCGATGATGGTCGACTGGCGTCGCGCTTTCATGGCTGTCGGGTCCGCCGGCCTTCGCGCGATGCGCGTCGGTGCGGTTGACCAACAAACAGCATACAATAGTTGCTTGACTGATTATGCAGTGGACTGTATAAATATTCTTTTCCCCAGCCAGAGTCGAGGATGCCAGTAGAAGCGCCGCTCAGTTCGCCAGCCGGCACGTCGCCGTCCACCAGGACGCGCGTGGCCATCGCCGGCGCGACCGGCTACGCCGGTCAGGAGCTGGTGCGTATCCTTGCACGCCATCCGGCGGTCACGCTCACTGCCGCGATGTCGTCGGGCGCCGGGAGTCCGGCGCGGGCGCTGCCGGCGCTCGCCCGCATCTGGGACGGCGAAGTGGTGCCGCTCGATGTCGAGCGCTTGATTGCCGACGCCGACATCATCTTTCTGGCGCTGCCCGAGGCGGCGTCCGCCGAGCTGGCGCCGAAGCTCCTTGAGCGCGGCCGCCGGGTGATCGATCTGTCCGGCGCGTTCCGGATTCGTGATGCCGCCGCGCGCGCGCGCTGGTATCCGGCGACCACTGCCCTGCCCGACGGAACGGTCTACGGCTTCTCGGAACGGAACCGCGATGCGATTCGTTCGGCGCGGCTGCTTTCCAACCCCGGCTGCTATCCGACCGCGGCGCTGATGGCGCTGGCGCCGCTGGCCGACGCCGGCCTGCTCGTCGGGAATGCAGTTATCGACGCGAAGTCTGGCGTCTCGGGCGCCGGCAAGACGCCGAGCGATCGCACCCACTTTTCGGAGAATCACGGCAGCGTCGCAGCGTACGGCATCTTCTCCCATCGCCATACGGCGGAGATGGAGCAGGAACTCTCGGGGCCCGTCACGTTCGTGCCGCATCTCGTGCCGCTGGATCGCGGGATCCTCGAGACGATTTACGTCTCGCTCAAACCGGGAACGACCGCCGCCGCGGTGGAACAGGCGCTCGACGCCGCTTACGGCGACGCGCCGTTCGTTCGATTGACGGGGACGTCACTGCCGGAAATCAAGCACGTCGCGCACACGAACTTCTGCGACATCGGCTGGAAGGTCGATGAAGCGGGCTCGCGCGCCGTGCTGGTGGTGGTGCTCGACAACCTCGTGAAGGGTGCGGCAGGTTCAGCGGTCCAGAACCTGAACATCATGCTCGGGATCGACGAGCGCACAGGCCTTCTGTAATGGTGCGGGCGCGCGCACGCGGACCGGTCGTCCTCAAGCTCGGGGGCGAGCTTCTCGAGCAGCCGCAGGATGTCGCGCGCGTGGCCAAGGCGATTGCCGCGCTGTCCGCGCGAACACCGCTTGTCGTCGTCCATGGTGGCGGCAAGGAGATCGACGCGGCTCTTGCGGTGGCCGGGATCCCGAAGCAGCAGGTCGACGGCCTTCGCGTGACAGATGCGGCCACGCTGGAAGTCGTGGTGTCCGTGCTGGCGGGCGCGATCAACACGCGGCTCGTCGCCGCGATACGCCGAGCCGGCGCGAAGCCCGTTGGGTTGACCGGCGCTGATGCGGGCGTGGCGACGGTCAAACGGTCGGCGCCCATCAAAACCGTGTCGGGCGAGATCGTCGATCTTGGCCTCGTCGGCGCGCCGGTCGCCAACGGGCGGCCACAGCTGCTGTCTGCTTTACTGCAGGGCGGGTATGTGCCGGTGATCGCGTGCGTCGGTGCCACGCGTGACGGCCGGTTGATGAATGTCAACGCCGACACGCTGGCGTCGCATCTGGCTCGAGCGGTGGGCGCACGGCGGCTGGTGATTGCGGGCGGCACGTCGGGCGTGCTCGACGACAGCGGCCAGACCATTCCGCGAATGACCGGTCGCGAGGCCGCGCGTTTGATCAAGGCGGAAACGGCAAACAAGGGGATGGTGGCCAAGTTGCAGGCGTGCCGTGCGGCGCTTGCCGGCGGTGTTCGCGATGTCGTGATTGCCAACGGCCGCGCGGCTCGGCTCGATGCGGTCGCACTCGACAGTGATCTCTCCGGAACGCCGGCCAGGGATTGCACACAGGTGGTGAAATGAAACAGACGCTGGACGACATTCAGAGGCGGGAATCCCGCCACGTGCTGCAAACGTATCGACGCCAGCCGGTGGCGTTCGTCCGCGGCAGCGGTCCGCGTCTCTACGATGTCGATGGACGCGAGTACCTGGACTTCGTATCGGGCATTGGCGTCGCGTCGCTCGGCCACGCGCATCCGGGTCTCGCCGCGGCCATCGCAGAGCAGGCCTCGACGCTGCTGCACACGTCGAACCTCTATTACCACCCGTATCAGGCGGAAGCGGCTTCGCGTCTCACCGCGTTGTCGGGCCTGGCGCGCGCGTTCTTCTGCAACAGCGGCGCGGAAGCGAACGAGGCGTGCCTGAAGTTCGCGCGGCGCTACTGGCACACCCAGGGCGTGAAGGGACGCATCGGGTACGTCGCGATCGAAGGCGGCTTTGCCGGACGCACGATGGGCGCGTTGTCGGTCACGCACGATGAGCATTACCGCGGGCCGTTCTTGCCGCTGATCGAACCGGTGACGTTCGTGCCCGACACGAGACCCGACCTGCTGGCCGCCGCGGTCAACGAGCACACCGCCGCGATCATTGCCGAACCGATTCGCGGCGAGGGCGGCATCCGGCCGCTGCCTGCGGATTTTGCGCAGGCGATCAGCGATGTGTGCAAACGCACCGGCACCTTGCTGATTGCCGATGAAGTGCAGAGTGGCCTCGGACGCACGGGTTATCCGTTCCATTCGCAGGCGCTCGGGTGGCAGCCCGACCTGATCTCCGTCGGCAAGGCGCTGGGCTCCGGTATCCCCATCGGCGCCGCGCTGGTGTCCGATCGGGTGGCGCAGACGATCTCTGCCGGCGACCACGGCAGCACCTACGGCGGCAATCTGATGGCGACGCGCGCGGCGGCGTTCGTGCTCGAACAGCTGATGGATCACGGTCTCATCGAGCATGTCCGCACCGTCGGCGCCCATTTCGAGCGTCAGCTCCGGACCCTCGCGTTAAAGCATCCAGTGATCGTCGAGGTTCGCGGCGCCGGTGTCATGCGTGGCCTGCAGCTGAACGTCGACGCATTACCGGTGGTTGATGAAGCACGCCAGCGGGGTCTGCTCGTCAACAGAACAGACGAGAAGGTCATCCGCCTGCTGCCACCGCTGAACATCGAGGCCTCCGACATCGATCGTGCCGTCGAAGTGCTGGACGAGGTCTTTGCGGCCATCCCCACGGCGGTGCCCGTATGAGGGGCGCGGTTGCTGTTCAAGTTGACGTCGTGTCCGGCTTCAGCCGAGTCGGACCGGCGACCGAGGTCCAGCCTCGGCTCTCGTACGAGCCGGGCCTCGTGCTTCGTCCGGCGACGGCAGACGATGCCCCGGCGATCCACCGGCTCATCACCGGTCATCTGAACGAGGGGCACCTGCTGCCGCGTCAACCTGGCGAGATCGCGGTTCACGCGTCGCGCTTCATCGTCGTCGTGGAGGGTCCGGCGAAAGCCGGACACCACCCAGGCGGAGAGATCGTCGGCTGCGCCGACCTCGCGCCGCTCAGCCGCACGGTCGCAGAAATCCGCTCGCTGATCGTGAGCGCCCCGATGCGGTCGAATGGCGTCGGCCGACGCGTGATCGAGGCGCTGATCGCCCGTGCGCGAGCGGCGGGATTCGAAAGACTCTGCGCGTTTACGCATGCTCCGTCGTACTTCGTCCGGCTCGGCTTCTCGCTCGTGCCGCACGCGTGGCTGCCCGAAAAGGTCAGCACTGACTGTGGATCGTGTGCGCTGTTCCGGACGTGCGGGCAGTACGCGGTGATGCTTCGGCTTGGTCCGCCTGAAGGCGGACACGACAAACGGGCTTCGTTACATGGCTAACGCTTCGACAATCCGCGCTGGCGCTGAAGGTCCGGCTCAAGCCGGACAGTACGAGTCGACGCGCATCGAGGGCGGCATCACGGCGCCACTCGGCTTCACGTCCGCAGCGTTGCACTGCGGCATTAAAGCCAAAGCGGGCGTTCTCGACCTGACGGTCGTTTCGGCGGCGCAACCGGTTGCTGCGGCCGGCCTGTTCACCCTGAATCTGGCTCAGGCGGCGCCGGTTCTGATCTCAAAGCGCAACCTGGAGCAGACGGCTGGAATGGCCCGCGCCATCGTGATCAACAGCGGCTGCGCCAATGCCTGCACCGGCACCCAGGGATACGCCGATGCCGAGACGATGGCGCGTGAGGTCGCGAGCGCACTCGGATGCTCTCCCGAGGACATCCTCGTCGCATCGACGGGCGTGATCGGTGTGAATCTCAATATGGGCAAGGTCACGCCCGGGATCAGAACCGCGGTCTCGCAGTTGTCGCGCGGCAAGGGCGCTGACGTCGCCCGCGCGATCATGACCACCGATCCGTTTCCCAAGGAAGCCGCGGCTACGGCCACCGGTGCCGCAGGCACGATCACGGTCGGCGGCATGTGCAAGGGCTCGGGCATGATCGAGCCGCGCATGGCCACGATGCTCGGCTTCCTCGCCACCGACGCCGATGTCGCGCCGGACGTCCTCGGCCGCGCGCTCCGGCGCGTCGTCGACGAGACGTTCAACGCCATCACGGTGGACGGTGAGTGCT
>DASROF010000214.1:0-50441 GCA_035647075.1 Vicinamibacterales bacterium
CAAATCGATCCTTCCTTCTTCAACCGACGCCATCAAGCCAGTGGGCGCGGCCGGCGGTTCGATATCGATTGGCACGATGCACGCGCGAGCGGATGGCTCGCCTTCGATGCGCTGAGCTCCGGTGCCACGCACGCCCCGCACCTGGTAGCACCGCTCACGATCGTCAAACGGCACGTCCTCCGTAAGGCTCAGCCCCGGCTGCGGCTGCGCGTTGATCGGTGTCGCAGGTGACGAGGCCCACGGCGATGGAACCGCGCGTTTCGATGGCAGCTCCAGCGGGTCAGGCGCCAGATCCCGATAGATGTAGTAGAGCGTCGGTCCCGATGGCGCCGCCGGTGCTCGTGAGCCGGCTGCTGACGCCGCCTGCCGCTCCTCGACTGGCGGAGGTTCCAATGGCAGGACGCGATCGAGGAGCCAGCCGAGGAGTCCACCCGCCGGCTCCCACTCGAGGCGGATGTCGTGGCCGCGCATGGCCACACGGATCTCCGGCACCTTGTCGGGGATCATTGTCATCGGCACCTCGACAATCGCACTTGGTGCCCCGTTCCGACGCCGGTCACTCCTCGGGATCGTCATGTAGAAGCGACGAAGCACTTCGGGCTCCGCGGCAGCAGCCTGCGGCGTCGCGACGGCGGCGGTCCCCCTCGGCGCGGGCTTACTCTCCGTTGCTTTAGCGGAGGGAGGGAATTCGCGCGCGATCTTCGCTTCCGGTGTCAGCAACTCGCGGATCGTGACTGGAATGCCCTGGAGGGCGCCGCTCCTGGGATCCGGCACGATCGTGCCGCTCCTGTCCGAGGGATCCGGATAGCGCGCCACGGGGATCTCCATGACGCGCGTCGCAAGGCTCGTAAACTGCGATTGCGACGGCGGCGCGGCAGCTGTGACAGCCCAGACTTCAATCGTCGCCAGCGACGCCGGCATTGAGTCGTCAACGTTCGCCGTCGGGACCGCGATCGTCAGGTAAACGTCGTTGCCGACGCGGCGCGCGCCGGTGATTTCGGCAGCCTTCGGCTGACGCATGAACGGCAGGAGAGGCGGACCTTTCTTCCCGCACGCCGTCGTCGCCATCAGCAGGATGGCGACCAGGAGCCTCCGCATCGTCTAGGACGCCGTCATGTGATCGCGCGTGATCTCTGCGGCGGACCCCGAGCGTCTTCCGGCCTCCGGCGACTTGAAGCGGCGGGCGTCGATGGCGTAGCCGCGCACCTTGTAGTTGAGAATCCGCTCGGTCGTATCGAGGAGCCGCGCCGCCTTGGCCCGGTTCCCTCTCGTGGTCTTCAGCGCGTCCTGGATCAGATCGCGTTCGTAGGCGGCCACGGCATCCTTCAGGGAGACACGCGTGACGGTACCGGACGAATCCGCCGTCTGCAGCGAGGGGGGCAGGTGATGTCCATGGATGACGGCGCTGTCGCACACCAGGACGGCACGCTCGAGCGCGTTCTCGAGCTCGCGCACGTTGCCGGGCCAGTGATATGCCGTCAACATGTCGATGGCCGGTGTCGAAATCCGTTTGATCACCTTGCCATGCTCGCGGGAGAACTTCTCGAGGAAGTGATCGGCCAGCAGGAGCAGGTCAGCTTTGCGCTCGCGCAGCGGCGGAACGAAGATCGTGAACACATTCAGGCGGTAATACAGGTCCTCGCGGAACGTCCCGTCCTGAAGCGCCTTCTCCATGTCCTTGTTCGTCGCGGCGATCAGGCGGACATTGACCTTGACCGTCTCGGTCCCGCCGAGCCGCTCGAACTCGCGCTCCTGCAGCACGCGCAGCAACTTCACCTGCGTGCTGGTGTTGATGTCGCCGATCTCGTCGAGGAACAGCGTGCCGCTTTCGGCCATCTCGAAGCGGCCCTTCTTGCGGGTATTGGCGCCCGTGAATGCGCCCTTTTCGTAGCCGAAGAGCTCGGACTCGATGAGCGTGTCGGGCAACGCCGCGCAGCTGACCTTTACGAACGGCTTCTTTGCACGCAGCGAGTTGTAGTGAATCGCGTGCGCGATCAGCTCCTTGCCCGTTCCTGATTCGCCGCGAATCAGCACGGTCGTGTTCGTCTGCGCGACCTGAGCCACCTGCTCATACATCTGCCGCGTCGGTCCGCTCGTCCCGATGATGTTGGAAAAGTCGTAGCGCTCGCGCAGCTCCTGACGGAGGTGGGTGTTCTCGTCGAGCAGCCGGCGCCGCTCCTCTTCCACCATGCGCTGGACGTTGAGCGCCTGACCGATCATCGAGCTGGCGATGCCGAAGAACTTCACCGAGCTGTCGTAGTCGCGCTCGGGCTTGAAGCGCAGGTCCACGGCCAGGGCGCCGACGGCCTGACGGTTCAGCATGATCGGCACACAGATGAACGTCAGCTCCTGCTTCTGGTGGTCGAGCCGGCGCGGGGCGATATTCAGGAAGGTCGGCTCCTTGCTGACGCGGGGCACCACGATCGGCTTGCCGCTCTCGACCACCTTGCCGGTGATGCCTTCGCCGACTTTGATTCGGATCGAGCGGGCGCGATCCTCGAACCCTTCCACGGCTTCCACGTGCAGCTCGCCCTCCCGCAGCAGGGTGACCATGCCGCGAACGACACTGTGATGCCGAATCAGCGTCTGCAGCACACGCTGCATTGCCGCCTTCAGGTTCAGCGTGCCCGAGAGCGCCTGACTGACCTCGAGGAGCGTGGACAGTCGGCGTGCGTCGCGTGCGGCAGTGGTGGAGTCGGGTCCGGAACGGGCGGCAGGCATGTCAGGCCTCCTACATTTCTGGGCGGTGAAGCCGGGTTCATTCGAAAACTGTCGTCACTCGAGCCCGGGAGCGACGTCTCTAACCCGCCTGCGCGTCTTGGAGCCTGCGGCCGGAGGGGATTCAGCCCTCCTGTTCATACGATTCTGTAGTAACGGCTATGTCACGCCACCCGTTTGTTGTTTTTCGCGATGGCGGCGACAGGGTCATTCTACCGGATCGACGTGGAAATGCGAGCGTTTCCGCACGCTCCATCCAGACCGCGGCTGGCGCGTCGCTTGCCCTTGCCGGCAGGGCATGACCCACTCACCGCTTGCTCGCATCGTGACCCTGCTGCTGACGCTGACGACTGGATTCGCGATCGACGCTCGCGCCGGCGATAGCGCGGCGTCGTTGCCGCGCATCCGCGCTGCCGACCGCGAGCTGCGCGCACTGATCGACGACGCCCTGGCGACATCTGCAACCGTCCGCGCGCTCGCCGAGCGCATCTCTGCATCCGATGTCGTCGTCTACATCGCGTGCGAGACCGATCCCAACGTCCGCGGGCCTGGCCGTTTGAATTTCATGTCGACGGCTGGCGGCTTTCGTTACGTGCTTGTCAGGATCAGACCGAGGCGCCGTGCCGTGGCCATTGCGATACTCGCGCACGAACTGCAGCATGCGGCAGAGATCGCCGAGACGCCGGCCATCGTGGACGAGGCGTCTCTGGGGCGCGAGTACGCGCGGATTGGCTACCGGAGTCACGCCTCGCCAAGTGGTCTCTCGTTCGACACAAAGGCGGCAGTGGAGACGGGCCGGCGTGTCGAGGAAGAGTTAAGGACCTTGCTGCGCGACGGTTCGTAGGGCACCCCGTGACGGGGTGCCAATCACGGCCGCTTCTCGTTCGGCCAGTTGAGGACGACTGACAGCTCCTGCCGCCGGCTCGACTCGGAGGGCACCGCCAGGATCAGCCGCTGCAGATCCCGTGACGTGTCGGCAAGCGCACCCGGATTGCCCGCCTGCACGAGGAACGGCCGCGGCATCTGGAAGAGCGCTTTCGGCGCGCTCGCCTTGAACACCGGCGTCGAGGTCACGTCGACAGACATGAGCTCGCCGTCCGGGCTCAGGAACACGAGTTCGCCGCTGTCCGCACGCCAGCGAATGAGTCCGGCGGTGCCGTTGTTCGACACGAGCCACTTGCCGCCGGCCGGCGTGCCGGGGGTACCGGGCGTGAACGGCTGGACGTACACCTCCTGCTGCTTCGTTTCGTTCGAGATGTACGCAATCCAGCGCCTGTTCGGCGAGACGGAGGCGCCAAACTCCGTCGCCGTGGGCGTCGCCGCGATAGCGATCGGCTTTCTGTCGTTCCCGGTCACCGGAAGCGCGAACACATCTCCGCCGTACGCATAGATCAGGAACGCGCCATCAGACGTCCAGTCGGACATGTTGACGTTCTTCCGCTCCGGATAGGTGATCAACTCCTCTTCCGAACCGGCGCCGTCAGCGGACTTGCGAAAGATCTGAACGTCCTTCTCGCGGGCGCGCACCCAGGCGATGAACTTGCCATCCGGCGACCAGACAGGCTGCGCATTGGCACCGCCGCCAAAGGTGAACTTCGTACTGGTCTCTGCAGCGAGGTCAGTGACCCAGATGTCGGCGAAGTTCCCGGTCTGCAATTCGGTCCGGCTGGTGACCACCCGTTTCCCGTCCGGCGACAGCTTGACCTGGTTGTAGCGACCAAGCTCGGCGAGCTCACCCTGCGACTTGCCATCTCTGCTGAACCAGGCGAGCTGTCGCGACAGACGATCGGCGATCGTGCCGGTTCGGTAGACAAGCGTGCCTTGTTCGGAGACCGAATAGAAGGCGACGGCAAAGTTCGCCGTGTTGACCACGAACACGTTCTCCGCCAGCGGATGTGCCTCGCCGGAGAGTTTCAGCGAATCCGGATCAAACGTTTGCGCGACGACCGTCGTTTCCCGAACGAAGACAAGTTGACCAGAGCCGGCGGCCTGCGGAACGAACTCCGCCCCGAAGTCGGTCTTCAGAATCGGCTCGGTCGGCTGACTCTCCGGCGCTGCATCGATCGAGGCGACATACACGGCGCGCGTTCCAGGTGCACCGCTGTGCGTATACAGAACGTGCTTGCCGTCGGGGAGGAATTGCAGCGCAAGTAACAGCCGCTCGGGCTTCGCCGCCGCCAGCGGTCTGGGCGTGGCGCCGGCGGCGTCAACGCGGACGAGACCCTGCAGCGTCCCGTACACCATGACGCCGGCATCATTCATCGCGAACCCCAGCGTGTTCGGCGGCAGGTCGGCGACGATCGCTGGCGGCCCGCCGGCGACATCAATGCGTTTCAGCTTCTGATCTTGCGAATAGAGAATGGCGGTGCTGTCAGGCGTCCACTGCAGCACCTGCGGATTCGCGGGAACCTCCGCGTTCGCGAGCGCATGGGGCTCGACCGCGCCAAAGTCCTGCAGCCAGAGACGGGTCATGCCATCGGAGCTGACCGCCGGAAACACCAGCATGCGGCCGTTCGGGGAAATCTCAAACGGCGAGGTCTGAGTAAACGTCAGTTCCGCCGGCATGGTGATCTTGAAGCGGACCGGGTTGGCCACAGGCGGGGTTTCGCGCAGATGGATCGTGAGCAGTCCGGCGAACGCCACGGCTGCGAGCGCCGCGGCCGCCCACGGCAGCCACGCACGTGGGCCGGCAGCCCGCGCCTCGACCGCAGGGACATCGCTCGCCGTTTCGAGCAGCAGGGTTGCGTCGCCGACGTCACGAAGCCGGCGCTTCGGATCCTTCTCGAGGCACCGCCGCAGCACCGGCCGAACCGTCGCCGGCACCCGCGCGAGATCCGGATCCTCACGGACGACGGCAGCCATGATGTCGGTCGTCGTCTGGCCGCGAAAGGGGGCGGTCCCCGTCAGCATCTCGTACAGCACGACACCAAACGCCCAGATGTCCGCACGGCGGTCGAGCGCCAGACCGCGCGCCTGCTCCGGCGCCATGTATGCGGGCGTCCCGGCGATGACATCGCCGCCAACCATGCTGTACGCAACCGTTGCCGCGTCGTCTGCAGCAACGGTGGCCGCTGCCGCCGCTCTGGCCAGGCCGAAGTCGAGCAGCTTCACCGTGCCGTCTGGAGTGATCTTGATGTTGGCCGGCTTCAGGTCACGGTGGACGATGCCGCGATCGTGAGCGGCGGCGAGCCCCTCGGCTATCTGCCGTGCGATGCGGAGCGCCTCGTCGAGCGGAACAGGTCCTTGCTTGATCCGATCAGCCAGCGTCGGCCCTTCGACCAGTTCCATGACCAGTGCATGGTCCTCGACGCCGTAGATCGCCGCGATGTTCGGATGATTGAGGGAAGCGAGCACCTGCGCTTCGCGCGTGAAGCTCGCGAGCCGAGACTGGTCGTCCGCCAGTGCAGGGGCAATCAACTTGATGGCGACGTCGCGACCGAGCTTGGTGTCAGTGGCGCGGTAGACCTCGCCCATGGCACCCTGACCAAGCTTGGATCCGATCCGGTAGTGAGCGATGAAGTCCGGCATCCGTCCGGAATTCTAGAGGATGTAGCGCGAAAGATCTTCGTTCTTCGCGATATCGGCCAGCATCCGGTCGACGTAGCCTTCGTCAATCGTCACGACGTTCGGCTTCAGGTCCGGACCTTCGAATGAAATCTGATCGAGCAGCCGTTCCATCACGGTATGGAGCCGGCGCGCCCCGATGTTCTCCGTGGCGTCGTTCACCCGCGCTGCGAAGTCGGCAATCCGCTCGACCGCCTTCGGTGTGAACGTCAGCTCGACGCCGTCGACGCCGAGCAGCGCCACATACTGTTTGACCAGCGCATTCCGCGGCTCGGTCAGGATGCGGACGAAATCTTCGCGCGTCAGTGGCTCGAGCTCGACGCGAATCGGGAAGCGGCCCTGCAGTTCCGGAATGAGGTCCGACGGCTTGGAGACATGAAAGGCGCCGGCGGCGATAAACAGGATGTGATCGGTCTTCACCATGCCGTGCTTCGTGTTGACCGTGGTGCCCTCGACGATCGGCAGGATGTCGCGCTGAACGCCCTCGCGGCTGACGTCCGGGCCGCCATGCCCGCCTCCGGCAAGCCCGTCGCGGCTGGCGATCTTGTCGATTTCGTCGATGAAGATGATGCCGGCCTGTTCGACTCGCTGGACCGCCGTCCGTTGGACGGACTCCATGTCGACGAGCTTCGACGACTCCTCGGCGATCAACTGCTGCAACGCGTCGGGCACTTTCAGCCGCCGCGTCTTCGATCGGTTGCCGAACATGTTGCCCATCATGTCCTTGAGATTGACGCCGATCTCCTCAACCGAGGTGCCGGCAATGATCTCGAACGACGGCATGGCCACGTTCTGGACATCCAGCTCCACCACGCGATCGTCGAGCCGGCCGGCGCGCAACTGGTCGCGCATCCGCTCGCGCGTGCGGTTCGCCTGCTCGCGTGTGGACTGTTCGGTGGAACCGGTCGGGATGCGCACGACGTTCGGCGAGTCGAACGATTCGTTCGCAGCGGCCGCGCGTGTCGGGGGAAGCAACAGATCCAGCAGCCGTTCTTCGGCGGCCTCCCGCGCCTTGTCCTTGACGTCCTCGCTGCGCTCGGCGCGGACCATGTCCACGGACAGCTCCACCAGGTCGCGGACCATCGATTCGACGTCGCGCCCGACGTAGCCGACCTCCGTGAATTTCGACGCTTCGACCTTGATGAACGGCGATTGCGCCAGCTTGGCCAGGCGACGGGCGATCTCGGTTTTGCCGACGCCGGTCGGCCCGATCATCAGGATGTTCTTCGGCGTCACTTCTTCGGCGATCTCCGCCGGCAGGCGCTGACGACGGATGCGATTGCGGAGGGCGATCGCGACCGCGCGCTTGGCCTTCGCCTGGCCGATGACGTGTTTATCGAGCTCCGCGACGATTTCACGCGGGGTAAGCGAGGTAGCAGCGGAAGCGGAGCGTTCGGGGAGAAAAATAGCCACGGGAAATCAGAGCTCTTCGATGGTCAGGCTGGTGTTTGTGTAGATGCAGATGTCGCCGGCGATCGTCATGGCTTCTTCCGCGATCTGCCGCGCCGACAACGCGCTGTGTTTCGCCAGGGCCCGCGCTGCGGCCATGGCAAACGGACCTCCCGATCCCACCGCCACGATCCCATCATCCGGTTCGATGAGGTCGCCGGTCCCCGACAGCAGAAAGGTCGATTTCCGGTCTGCCACGATCATCATCGCCTCGAGCCGACGCAGCAGCCGGTCGGTCCGCCAGTCGCGCGCGAGTTCGACGGCCGAGCGTTCGAGATTGCCGCGGTATTGTTCGAGCTTCGACTCGAAGCGCGAGAAGAGCGCGAAGGAATCGGCCGCCGATCCGGCAAACCCCGCGAGAATGCTTTCGTTGTAAAGGCGACGGATTTTGCGGGCGCCATGTTTCACGACCGTATTGCCCAGGGTCACCTGGCCGTCACCCGCAAGGACCGTGCGGTCCTGGTGGCGCACGGCGAGGATCGTGGTGGCGTGAATCACAGGCCAGTATAGATTGTCCTCGCGCGGTGCCGCCTGGTCCGCGCCCTGGGGGACAATCCCGTGTCCAGATTGCTGCAATTTGTGACTTTTTCGAGGAAAAATCAGGGAGTTCAGTGGCAACACTGTTGCTCAGATGAGTAGTATGACTCGCCGACTTTTCACCATCGCAGCGGTCCTCACGCTTTCAGCGTCGCTGGCATCAGCGGGCCAGAGGGGGCAGCGGTGGCCCGACCGTTCATCGGGCGGCAATTCGAGTGGGCAGAGTTCCGGCGGTCAGGCTGCACCGGCCCCGGCTCCGGCGCCCGCCCCACGTGCCGAATCACGGTCCGCGCCGCCACCTCCGCCGCGTCAGGAGGCGTCGCCGCGTTCGGAAGCGCCGCGACCGAGCCAACCCAGCGGCGGAAGTCAGATTCAACGGTGGGGGGCGCCTCGCACAGCCGAGCGTGCCGAGCCTGCTCCACCACCCACGTCCGCGCCCGCACCTCCGTCCGGCGGCAGTCAACTCCAGCGCTGGGGCATTCCGCGTCAAGAACGGCAGGAAGCCACACAGCCGCGCAACGAGCCGCAGCCGCGTCCGGCCTTCGGACTTTCGCGCGGAGCGGTTCCCCGCAACCAGACTGATCAACCTGCGACTGCCGCGCCGCCGGTGCAAACACTGCCGCAGACAGTTCAGACATTGCCGCAGACGGTTCAGCCACTGCCGCAGACGGTCATCACCGGCGGAGGAAGTGCGATTAACCGGTCAGCGGCGCCGGACGGCGGACAGCGCGTCGCGCAGCCGCGTCAGCGGTATCCACGTCCGGAAGACCAGCAGCAGGCAGCTGGTGTTGCCGTGCCGCGCGGTTCCGCCAATCCGCCGCAGCGGCCGGGATCGTCCGACGGGCGATCGGTCGTCTACGGCGGCCGTCCTTCGACGCGCGTTTACAACAACTATTACTACTACCCGCGCCATAACTATCCATACGGGTTCGGAACGTATGGGCTCGGGTACTTCTACTACGACCCGTACGCCTGGTACGACAACAGCTACTACTACGCCGATCCGTACCCGGCGTATTCCTATCCGTCGTACGGAGGCGGCGTCTACCAGTACCACTCCGGCTATCCGACAGGCGAACTTCGCCTGCAGGTGCGGCCGCGGTTCGCCGAGGTCTACATCGATGGCTACTACGCGGGCCGCGTGGATGACTTCGACGGGTACTTCCAGGGGCTGCGTATCGAGGAAGGGCCGCATACGATTGAAATCGTCGCGGCAGGCTACGAGACGCTGGTCTTCAACGTGCGAATCATCGCCGGACGGAAAATCGATTACCGGGCCGATTTGAGGGTGTATCGCCCGTAGCCACGAAGGCATGAAGGCACGAAGAGATCGAAGGCCACGAAGACAGAGCCAGTTGTTCCTCTTCGTGCGCTTCGATTCCCTTCGTGCCTTCGTGGTTATTTCCGGCTCTTGAAGAAGTAGTAGAGCGGTATTCCCGCCAGGATGATCACCGTTCCGGTCAGGCTGACACGCGGGTCTGAGTAGAACGCGTTGACCACGATCGCCAGACTCACCAGCACGAAGATCGCCGGCGTCCACGGATAGCCGAAGGCCTTGAACGGCCGCGGCGCGTGCGGCTCGCGGGCGCGCAAAACAAACACGGCGGCAACCGCCGTTCCGGCAAACAGCGTGATCGCAAAACCGACGTAGTTGGCAATCGAATCGAGGCTGCCGGTCAGCACCAGCAGAATGGCCAGCGCCGCTTGCGCGATGATCGAAGCGGCGGGGGTCTTGTACTTCGGATGCACCCGCCCCGCGCTCTTGAAGAACGCGTTGTCCCGCGCCATTGCGAAATACACCCGCGGTCCCGCGAACGTCCAGGCGTTGACGCCGGCGGCGAGGCTGATGATCGCGACGATCGCCATGATGTCACCGGCACGCGCGCCCAGCAATCGATCCCCAACCACGTCCAGCACGCTCTTGCCACCAAGCGTGGCCAGTTCGCCAATCGGAATGACGTAGAGGTAGAGAACGTTGATCAGGAGGTAGACCGCGATGACGATGGCCGTCCCCATCAGCAGTGCGCGTGGCACGTTGCGTCCGGGATCGCGGATCTCCTCCGCCATGTACGACGCGGCGTTCCATCCTGAATAGGTGAACATCACCGGGATCATCGCGAACAAGAATCCCGTCATGGTGACCGGACCGACGGCCTGCGTGACGTTCGCCGGTGTTCCGGTTCCGGCGGTCAACCCGAACCCGATGAACACCACGAGCGACACGATCTTGAACGTCGTCAGAAGGTTGCTGGCCATACGGCCGTGAGCGACGCCGCGGATGTGAATCAGCGCGGCGATGATGATCACGGCGCTCGCCGCCAGCGTGTGGATCGAAAACGTCACCGCATTCGCCGTTCCGGGAATCGGAATCGCGAGCAGTGGTGTGTCGTTGGCAACGCCCGGGATGAATCTATTCAGCGTGATGATCAGGAACACAGCACTGGCCGCCATCGCACCGGTGAAACCGGCAACAAACGAGGTCCAGCCGGTGAGAAAGCCCGCCAGCGGGCCAAATGCCTCGCGCAGGTAGACGTACTCGCCGCCGGCCTTTGGCCGCAGCGCCGCGAGCTCGGCATAGGCCATGGCGCCCATGAACGCGAGCACGCCGCCGCCGGCCCACGCCAGCAGAAACCATGGAGCGTCGGGAACAGCAGCGGCTACAGCGGGGGAACGAAACAGGATGCCGCCGCCGATGACATTGGCGACGATGATGGCGGCCGCGTCGAAAGGGCCGAGCCGGCGCTCGAGAACCTGATGATGGTCAGTCGTGGTCGCGGTGGTTGTTGGCACCGGGGGGTTGTATCACGAAGTGCACGAAGAGATCGAAGCGCACGAGACAACCTTTCTCGTGGCCTTCGATTCCCTTCGTGGCCTTCGTGCTTACTCAATCAACAGTTTTCTTTCGATCGGGAACTCGCCGAGCTTCTGCCACGTGCGGGAGCCGTGGCGAGCGAACAGATCGACCTTCACGTCGACCCACTGCTTGTGCTTGAACATCTCGGCACGCGGCAGCGGGCTCGTAAATCCGCGCGGGCCGCGCACAACGTGCATCGGAGTCGTCGCGCCCCCGGCGAGGCCGTCAGAGCCAACTCCGCGGATGAGGCGATCCCCCCATGCAAGACCTTCGGTCACCTGTCGAAACACAGCGTTGATCTGCACGCCGTCGATCGACTCGCTGGTGACGTTCTCGAGACGGAAGCTGACGCTGGGAACGATCTTGTTCTCACCGTTGATGATGCCGGCGTCGTGCCAGCCGGTCTTCACATCGGTGACCTTGACGACCTTCTCGACTTCGCGCTGGTCGCATGCCGTCAGGACGACAGCGAAGGACATGGCAAGTAACAGAGCCACCCCTTGATGTCGCTCGGCGCAAGTGCGATGTGGGCTCATGAGGCGATTGTACATAGTCGCCCCATAAGACACCGCCGGGCTGTCTACTGTTCCAGGATCTCGACCTGCTTACGGGCCTCTTCCTTAGTGATGGTCCCAGCGCGGTACGCGGAGAGCACACTTCCCTTGACGCGGATGATTCCCCTGCTGGAATCGACCGACTGGCCGGGGGCGGAGCTATTCGTTTCACGCGCCATGGCCGTGACTGTCAGCCACTCGTCCGGTCCGACGCGCAGACCCTGACTGTTCGTCAGCATGGCATCGATCAGCGCCTCTTTTACCTCGCGCGAATAGACGGTCTCGGGATCATCGGATACCTTTTGATCCACGGTGCCGCCGGCACCGGAGATGCCGGCCTGGACCAACGGCACACCATTCGGCCCGATACGCGCGCCGTCGCGTACGTTACCCAGACCGAGCTGCTGCTCACCCCTGTTGATCTGTTCCATCAGCTGATCGCGCTCACGCCCTGGAGGCATGGTGGTCCACTGTTGTCGCATCCGTTGCAGCTGCGCCAACCCATTGCGATACTCCGCGTCGCGGACCAGCACGTCCCACAGGAGCGGCAGCTGAATCATCGGGACGTCAACGTTGAACACCATGCCGTACCCAGGCAGCAGGTATCCGCTGACCCGCGGTTGTGAACCGAGCCGTGGACGATCCTGGAAGACCGATCGGAACTGTGCGTAGACGAGGTCCGCTCCGTGGACGACCGCCTGTTGCAGCACGGTCTCCATCGTCGCAACCTGCTGACGCTGGTGGATCTGCTCGGCTTCGGCCTGGGTGACCTGCGCCGCCGCCGTGCCCGCGGCTCCAAGCACCATCACACCGGCGACCATGAATCTCTTGAGGGTAGCCATCGTCTCTCTCTCTTCCATCACAGAATTCGTCGGCTTCATCTCGAACGTCTCAGCGACCGCTACCTGTCAGCGCCGTGCGGACCGCAAGTCCCGGAACCAGTGCGCTGCGCAATACCTGACGATGGTCCTGCAGCTCTTCGTCCATCAACGTGATCTTTTGCGTGGCCTCACGACTGGCATCGATGTCGCGCCGGTTCGCCTCGAGTGCGCGGGCCAATTTCGCGAACGTGTCGAGATTCTGGCGTTCGCTGTCGGCGACCCGACTCTGGAGGGTCCTCACTTGAGCACCGAGCTCGTTGGCGTCAACCTGACCGTCCGTGCCTGGCACGTACGAGGCGCGTGATACGTCGGCTCGTTCCATCGCACGAAGGCGGCTTTCGAGGCGTGCGAATTCTTCACGCGTCACGCTGAGATCGTCAGTGTGCCTGTCGGCGGCCACGGCCACGTTCTGCGTGGCCGGAGCCTGCACGACACGGGTTGGCTGCTCGACGGAACGGAAGGCGTTCACGCTCATCCCGGCGGCAAAGATGACGACAGCCGCAGCTGCCTGCGCCCACGCGGGCAGCGGCTGGCGCCACCAGCTTCCGCTCTTCGAGCTCCGGCTGGCTGGCTCAGCGAAGTCCAGGACTTTCGCGGGCTGATCGCCTTCAGTCCGCGTTATCTGAAACCCGAGCGACAGCGCCGGCGGCGACCAGGACGTCAGATGGGCGCGCGTATCGCTCAACGTCCGCACTTCGTCGGCGCACAACGGGCACATCTCTACGTGCGCAGCAATCGACTGCCGTTCCGCGGGTTCGCATTCCTCGTACAAGTAGGTGACAAGCGCTTCTGGGGTAGCGCAAGGAGTTCTGTCGTTCATGTTCGTTTCACCATCTGGGGCACCATCTGTCCCTGACGTTCGAGCTGCCGGCGCAATACCGACAACCCCTGATACAGCCTGGTCTTCACCGTGCTGAGCGGACATCCCTGCAGGTCGGCAATCTCCTGGAAGGTCATGCCGTGGTACTCCTTGAGGATGATGGCAGTCCGCTGCTCCTCGGGGAGCTTCGCCATCGCCTCTTCGACCACGGCGCTCAGCTCGCGCCGGGCGACCAGATCTTCAATCGACTCGGTCGGCTCCGTTGCGGCCGCGGCTTCCAGGACGTCGATATCCTCAGGAAACTGCGAGACGGGAGCGCGACGCTGCCGGCGAATCCAGTCGCGACACAGGTTCAGCGCGATCCGGTACAGCCACGACGAAAACTTCGCCTGGCCCTTGAAACCTCCGAGCGACCTGTACGCACGGAGAAACGTCTCCTGGCAGACGTCCCGCGCGTCTTCTTCGCGGCCGATGACCCGGTACGCAAGGGCATAGATCGGCCGTTCCCATCGCAGGATGAGCTGGTTGAAGCTGTCGACATCCCCGCCGCGCGAGCGGGTGACCAGCTCCTCGTCGGAACGCGTGACGTCTGAAACCAATCGCGGCCGCTGTAGATAAGACGGCCATCGGGCATCGATGGCCGTCGCATTCATGTTACTGCCTTAAGTCGTTCGAGCAGGCTGGTTTACGGTTGGAACAACTGAACAATTGTGTACAATACGCCGCGATCGCTCACGTGACCTTGAATCGCACGACAGACGACGTGTTTCTGACGACCGAAGAGGTCCTCGAGTATCTGCACGTCAACCTCCGTACGGTCTACCGGTTGATCAAGGCCGGGAAAATTCCCGCGGTTCGGGTGGGTCGCCAGTGGCGCTTCCGCAGAGCGGACCTCGATGCCTGGCTCGATAATCAGCGCACGTCGCGCGCTGGAGAAGCGCACACGGGCGAAGGACGTCAGAAGGTCCTCGTCGTGGATGATGAAGAAGGTATTCGCGATTTGCTCTCGCGCACTCTTGCCATGGCGCACTACGACGTCGATACGACGTCGGACGGCATGTCCGCGCTCGAGAGCATTCGCAACGACGGTTACAAACTCGTGATCGCGGACCTGCGGATGCCGGGTATGGACGGGCTCACGCTGATCCGTGAGGTCAAGCAGATCAACCCGCAACTGCCCATCATCATCATCACCGGCTATTCGTCGGAGTCCTCGGCCATCGAGGCTGTGAACCTGGGGGTCGCCGGCTACCTCACGAAGCCTGTCGGCATTCCGCAAGTGCTCGCTGCCGCCGCGAAGGCTCTCGGCGTTCCCGCCGCCTGATTCTGGCGTAACTCCCGCCTGGGAGTTGATACTGAGAACGCGTGATCCAGCTTTCCGACCTCACAAAATCGTTCGGCGACCGCACGCTGCTCGAGCACGTGACGTGGCAGATCGGCGACGGCGATCGAGTCGGGCTGTGCGGACCAAACGGCGCGGGCAAGACGACGCTGCTCAAGATGCTCGCGGGCCTCGACGAGCCGGATTCTGGCGCGATCGTACGACCCTCCGGTCTGACAATCGGCTACCTGCCGCAGGACGGGCTCAGCCACTCGGGCCGCACGGTCTTTGCTGAAGCCAGCAGCGCGTTTCAGCCACTCCTCGATATCAAAGCCGAAATGCACGACATCGAGCATCGGCTCGGTGACGCCTCGGTGCCGGATACCGAGCACGAGTCGATGCTGTCGCGCTACGCCGAGCTGCAGGATCGATTCCGTCTCTCGGACGGCTACAACATGGACCTGCGCATTGCGACGGTCCTGCGCGGCCTTGGCTTCGATGCCGCCGACGCCGACCGACCCTGCGAGACGTTCTCCGGCGGTTGGCAGATGCGCATCGCGCTCGCCAAACTGCTGCTCGGCCGGCCCAATCTCCTGCTGCTCGACGAGCCGACGAACCACCTTGACCTCGACGCGCGCAACTGGCTCGAGGAGTATCTGAGCGTCTATCCGTACGCCGTCATCCTCGTCTCACACGATCGCTATTTCCTCGACACGGTGGTGACACGCATCACCGACCTGAACCTCCGGAAGCTGACCGACTACGTCGGGAACTACAGCAAGTACGTCGAACAGCGGGACGCGATGCTCGAACGCCTGCGTCAGGCCAAGCGCGAGCAGGATGAGGAAGTGGCGCGCGTGAAGATGTTCATCGACCGCTTCCGCTACCAGGCAACCAAGGCCGCGCAGGTGCAGAGCCGCATCAAGCTGCTCGAGAAGGTCGTGCCCATCGAAGTGCCGCCCGAGCGGAAACGGATCCACTTCACGTTTCCCCGGTGCGCGAAGAGCGGCCGCATGGTATTCGAGGTCGAGCACGCACGAAAGACCTACCCGCCTCCGCCCGGCTCCGGCGGGCAAGCGGTCACGGTGTTCACGGACGTCAACCTCCACATCGAGCGCGGAGATCGCATCGCGCTGGTTGGACCCAACGGTGCCGGCAAGTCGACCCTGATGCGGATGCTGTCGGGTGAAGAGGCGCCGGACTCCGGCAGGCGCACACTCGGTCACCAGGTGGTGATGGAATACTTCGCCCAGGACGAGGCCGTGCGTCTGGACCCGGCGCTGACGGTGTACGAGACGCTGGCGGCCGGCTCGCCCAACGACATGGTCCCCGCGATTCGCAACATCCTCGGCGGCTTCCTCTTCACCGGCGATGATGTGTACAAGAAAGCAGCCGTCCTGTCAGGCGGCGAACGCACCCGGCTCGCCGTCGCGCGAATGCTGCTGCGCCCCTCGAACACACTGCTGCTCGACGAGCCGACCAACCACCTCGATCTGGATTCGAAGGACGTACTCCTCGACGCGCTCGAGGACTACGGTGGCACGCTCATCATCGTGTCGCACGACCGCTACTTCGTCGAAAAGCTCGCGACGAAGATCATCGAGATCGGCCACGGCGGAGCAGAGGTGTATCCGGGGACCTACGCAGAGTTTCTGTGGAGTAAGAGCCAGAAAGAGCGGCCAACGCCCAACGCCCAACTTCCAAGTCCCAGGGCGAAGGAACCCACGAAGCACGCGAAGGGCACGAAGGACGCACCGCGGACGAAGGATCAGGGACCAGGGACGGACAAGGGACCAACGGATCAGGCACCAGGCATCAAGGACCAGGCACCGAGCCGTGAGGATCGCAAACGGCTGGACTCGGAGCGCAAGAAGAAGCAGCGTTCGCTCGAAACACTCCAGAAGCGGATTGCTGAACTCGAGGCCCGGATTGCCGACCGCGAAGCCAGGGTCAAGGAGCTCGAGGCGGCGATGTCGACCCCGGGCTTCTACGACGATCGGGACGCCTCCAAACAGCTGGTTGATCAGCATCAGGCGTTGATGTGGGAGGTCGGCGACCTGATGGGCCAGTGGGAGGCTCTACAGGAGCACGCCACCGAGACGGGCGCCGGATCCGGGGAAGCCTGAATCGTAAGCCCGGGCCTCGACACCTACCGAAAACGAGATAGACTTACATAACCGTAATCGCGTGATCCAACGTGGACCACGGCACGCGACGAAAATCGGCTGATTTGGCCGCAAATCTGAACGTTCGGACCGGGCACGTCGCTTGCCCAATGGCCGACGTTGTCGTTCGTGACCAAAGCCCGCACTCCCCTGTTCTCCGGGTTTGAAGTGACGTCTCCTGATGGACGTTCGTCGAGTACCGGTCTGCCTGCGACGGCCGTGGGAGTCGACGACGCCTTCTTCAGGCAGATCGTCACCGGTATGCGCAACGGCGTCCTCGCCATCACCCGCGACGGGCGCCTCGCAGTGATCAACGACGAGGCGTACCGGGTGTTCGGGGTCACGGCGCAGCCGACAGACATCGGTCAGCCCGCAGCAACTGTCCTGAAGTCGCATCCTGAAGTGCTGCGGACGCTGACCGCCGCGTTTGAACTGCATCACCTCCCCAACCGCGCCGAGATGCGGCTCAAGCCGCACAACCAGGTGATTGGCTACACGCTGGCGCTGGTCCGCAACGACGAAGGCGAGCCGACCGGCGCGGCGATGTTCTTCAAAGACCTGACGCGCGTCGAGCGTCTCGAGGAGCGCGAGCGACTGCGTGATCGTCTGGCCGCGGTGGGCGAGATGGCCGCGGTGATTGCCCACGAGGTCAAGAATCCGCTGGCCGGTATCGAGGTGATGGCCGGCGTGCTGAAGCGGAAGATTCCCTCGTCGCCCGACGCACAGGCGCTGCTCGCGGACATCATCAACGAAGCGAAGATGGCCAACGCCATCGTCCAGGAAGTGCTCGACTTCGTCCGTCCGATCCGCCTCCAGGTGGAGCGCACGGGCATCCCCGAGGCGGTACAGGGTGCCATCCACCTTGCCGATACCAAGGCGCGCCGCGGGGCCGTCAACGTCGATGTCCAGCTCGCCGCCGGGCTGCCGCTCATCCACGGCGATCAGCACCAGTTGATGCAGCTCTTTACGAACCTGCTGATCAACGCCTATGAGGCGATGACCGGAACGGGACGGATCGTGATCACGGGCGAGCGCACACGGCTGCCAGACGGCACCGGTGACGGACGTGATGCCGTGCTCGTCGAAGTGACGGATAACGGTCCGGGAATGCCACCGGACATCTCGGACAAGGTGTTCGATCCGTTCTTCACCACCAAAGCGCAGGGCTCCGGACTCGGGCTCGCGATCGTCCGCAAGATCGTCGATGCCCACGACGGCCGGCTCGATCTGCGGACCGCGCCGGGGCAGGGCACGACGATTCGTCTGACGCTGCCAGTCAGCACAGACGAGGGACTGACCAACTGAGGATTGTATGAGCCGTATTCTGATTGCCGATGACCACGATTCGCTGCGCCGCGGCCTGGCGCAGGGCATTGCCGAAGCCGGCCACGACGTCGAAGAAGCCGCCAACGGTAATACCGCGATCGAAAAGCTCCACGACAGCTACTACGACGTCATCGTCAGCGACCTGAAGATGGGTGGCAGCACAGGGCTGGAGGTGCTGAAAACGGCGAAGCAGCTGCACCCGACCTGCGCCGTCATCCTGATGACCGCCTTCGGCACGATTCAGACCGCCGTCGAAGCGATGAAGGCGGGCGCGTTCGACTACGTGCAGAAGCCGTTCGAAATCGAAGAGATGGAGGTCAAGATCCAGAAGGCGATCGAGATGCGGCAGATGCAGCATCAGATCGACTATCTCCGCCACGCACAGGGCGACATCTACGACTTCGACCGCATCATCGGGTCATCCGGCGCCCTCGAGAAAGTCCTCAGCGTCGTCCGCAAGGTGGCGAAGAGCAACACGACCGTGCTGGTGCGCGGCGAAACGGGCACGGGCAAGGAGTTGATCGCGGGCGCGATTCACCACAACTCGCATCGCGCGGCGCGAAACTTCATCAAGGTGAACTGCGCCGCCCTGCAGGAGAACCTGCTCGAATCAGAACTCTTCGGCCACGAGAAGGGCGCCTTCACCGGCGCGGACAAGCAGCGCATCGGCCGCTTCGAACAGGCTGACGGCGGGACGCTGTTCCTCGATGAAATCGGCGACATGAGCCCGAATACGCAGGCCAAGATCCTTCGCGTCCTGCAGGAGCACGAATTCGAGCGCCTGGGCGGGACAAGAACGATCAAGGTCGATGTCCGGCTGATTGCCGCGACCAACCGCGATCTCTCGGCGATGGTGGCCGCCGGCCAGTTCCGCGAAGACCTGTACTACCGCCTCAACGTCGTCACCATTGAGATGCCGCCGCTGCGCGAGCGCAAGGAAGACATCGGGGCACTGGCGGGCTTCTTCATCCGCCGGTTCGCGGGCGAGTTGAAGAAGAAGATCCAGGGGCCGGAGCCAGACGCGCTGAAGCTGCTGATGCGGTATCACTGGCCGGGCAACATCCGCGAGCTCGAAAACGCGATCGAGCGCGCGATGCTGCTGGCGGACGGGACACACATCGCGGTTGACGATCTGCGACTCGGTGATACGACGACGACCGGATCGCCGCGTGAAGGCGCGTCGATCGTGAAGATCCCGCCGACGGGCGTGGCGCTCGAAGAAGTCGAGCGCCTGACACTGATCGAAGCGCTGAAGATGTCGAACTGGGTGCAGAAGGATGCGGCGGAGCTGCTCTCCATCAGCCCGCGCGTGATGAACTACAAGATCAAGACGCTCGGCATCGAGTTCCCGCGCGGCCGCCGCGCGGCACCGCTGCAGCCGCCGTCGACGGCGCAGGCGGAAGACGACACGCAGGCGAATCTTCTGTAGTGTCCGGCTTGCCGGACGCTTCGGGCCGGCTTGAGCCGGACGCTCCGGTCCGCCTGAAGGCGGACGCTACGGTTGCGCTGGTCTCGGTGGCGCCGGTCCCGCGCCCCGGCCATCGAGCACTCGCCCATCAGCCAGCGTGACCGAGACGAAGATTCCGCCGGGTTCACCGGTGCGGATCGGGTTCAGCGTCACGCTCACCTTGTCGCCAGTTTTGAGCGTGCTCGCCTTCCAGCCGGAGCGCACGAGATACGGCGGCGGATTCATCTCGACCGACCAGACGACCGGCGCACCCTTCGCATCGGGCACCTCGAGGTCAATCCAGGAGTGCGGATTCGTCCAGCGGAACTCCTTGACGACGCCGGTGATAGTCACGGTCTTCGTGCGGTCAACGCCCGCGCCTGAGTGGTGCGCCCACGCAGCGGTCGCGACCATCATCATCACGCATGCAAACCGGAATGCTCGTCTGCTCATTGCTTCATCTTCCTCTCGGCACTCTCGGCACCCCAGGCACTCTCGGCACCCCAGGCACCCCAGACACCCTCATTTACCGCACGTTCGCGCCCGATTTCGTCGTCGGCATGTGCTCGTTCAGGTCCGGCAGGCACGACACCTCGGCGATGTCGCGGTCTTCGACCCGGCGCCAACGCTTGGTGTATTTCCAGGTGCCTTCCCAGCTCTTTGGATCGGTCAGCTCGTAATCAATCTGCAAGGTGGTGCCGTCGTTCAGCAGCTTGATGCGCTCGACCACGTGCATCGCGTCGCTGGCGGGAATGCCGGAATCCACCCAATGGTGGTGGCCGACGAAAAACCGCGTGTCCACGACCAGGGTGTCACCCTCCCACTGTCCGATCGACTCTCCGTTCCAGCTGGGCACGACCACGTCCGGGTCTGAGTGCGGGCGGCCGTCCAGATAGATGACACGCAGGCTGTTCATGAACTCGCTGACCATGTAGATCACCGTCGGGTACTGCATCATCGTAATCGGCCAGACGCGCGTCATGATGAGCGGCAATCCGGCCGGCCAGCACTGGCCGATGTCGTCCCGATAGACT
Source organism: Vicinamibacterales bacterium (assembly GCA_035647075.1). Taxonomy (GTDB): domain Bacteria; phylum Acidobacteriota; class Vicinamibacteria; order Vicinamibacterales; family UBA2999; genus Gp6-AA40. The sequence goes on from DASROF010000214.1 coordinate 20,671, forward strand.
TTGTTCTCCGCCTGCGCCTTGCGCGCCGCGTCGTAGTGCACCTGCGCGGCAGGAGTCAGCTTGAAGCCGGTTGGCGGCGAGAAGCGGAACGAATTGTCCGCCCCGCCTCCGTGCAGCCAGACTCCGGTCAGGTCGAACGGCGCCTTCGCTCTCGGCTTCGCCAGATTGGCGCGCGCCAGAGCGGCGGTCGCCGCTGGAGCGGGCGGCTGCGGCGCCTGAGCCACAACAACAGCTCCGGCTGCGGTCGTGAACGCGGCTGCGATTGCCACTGCTACTCGTCGCATCATTTCTGTGACCCTCCGACTCTCATCCGGACGCGTCCCTGCTCGTCGATGTACTCCCGGTTGTTCTCGCACACGAACTCGACCATCTTGTAGTCCGGCAAGCGGCGGAAGCCGAGCGTGTAGGTGAACGGCTTTTCGAGGACGACCGGATCCTCGATGGTGATCTGATCGTGCAGTACGTCGGGAGTCACGAGACGCATGCGTTCAGTGATCCGCATCCTGTCGCTGTGCGGAAGCATGTTGTAGCTCAAAACCGATGGCTTGATGCCAACGGTGTCGATCACGAACGTATCGCCATCCCAGCGTCCAACTGAATGTCCGTAGAAACCGGGCGGAACCTCGTCGATCGGCAACTGCGGCTGGTCGACATACACCCGCCGCACCTCACTGAAGGCTTCGGTGATGATGGTGACCTGGCCGGCCGTCTGCAGGATTTCGAGCGGATAGGACGCCACCGTCATCATGCGCGGCATGCCATACGGAAGGCAGAGGATGGCCGGAGTCGCCACCGGCTCTCCGCGCTTGACGGCCTCGGCTTCCGCCGTGCGTCGGGCCTCATACGCTTTCGCATACTCGGGCTTCAACACAATCGGCGTCGCCGGCGGCGGAGCAATCTTCGGGTCCGCGCCGCGGCCGCCACCCATCGGCACCCAGGCACCGCTGATATTGCGCGCAGCGGGCGATTGCGCCTCGGCCATCACTCCAGCGATGGCCAGCACTCCGAGGACGATAGCAACACGAGTGGCAGCCACGGTCTAACGGCCCAAAGTGGATGAAGCGCCGGCTCCGGCGTTCGGGGCAGTCGTTCCGGGGCCAACACCGGCCGGCCCGCCGTTTCCAAGGACGCGCCCGTCTGGCAGCGTGATTCGCGTGAGCAGGCTGCCCGGGTCGCCGTTCTTCAGCGGGCTGACCAGGGCGCTGACCTTGTCGCCCTTCTTCACGGTGTTGAACTTCCACCCACCGCGCTGAAGGATGCTCGGACTGCCAAGCTCGATGCTCCAGTGCTTCGCGCCCTTCACCGGCTCTGTCAGATCCAACTCGATGTAGACGTGCGGATTCGTCCACTCAACGCTCGTGACCACTCCGGCAATCGTGATGGGAGCGGCCTGATCGAACATCGAGAACGAGTGGTGCGCCAGCGCCGGTCTCGCGCCCCCCGCCAACACAGAAAATGCAATGACCAGTGAGCCGGTGATCCGTCGAAATGACATGACTCCTCCGCGCAAAAGGAGGCTACCACGAACCTCGAACTCCGAACCACGAACCCGGAACCACGAACCGGAACCGAACGCAGAACACGAACCGAGCACTGAGAACCTGGAACCGTGAACTGCAGGATATGATTAGGGTTTTGGTTGTCGTCAGGAGAAGCGAATGAGTCAGAAGAGCCTCGAGGACCGGCTGCAGGCTGCCGGCGGTCCGCTGAAAATGCTGCGCGAGTCGCAGACCGGGCCGTACGTCTACCCCGTGGTGCCGCCGGAATACTCGAATTGGAGAGATGAACAGCGTGCGTGGAGAGAGACCTGCATCCTGTTCAATCAGTCGTTCCACATGACTGATATGTACGTCGAGGGGCCGGACGCGCCAAGGCTCCTGGAGCACCTCGGCGTCAACACCTTCAAGAATTTCGGGCCGAACAAGGCCAAGCAGTACGTGCCGGTCAACTATGACGGCTATGTCATCGGCGACGTCGTCCTCTTCCACCTCGAACAGAACCGGTTCAACCTCGTCGGCCGCCCCCCGGTGCACAACTGGGTGCAGTACCACGCCGAGACCGGCAAGTACGACGTGAAGCTCGAACGCGACGAGCGCACGGTGGCGCGCACGGGTCCGAACGCAGGCGTCCGCAAGGTCTATCGCTACCAGGTGCAGGGGCCAAACGCATTGAAGGTGATGGAGAAGGTGACGGGCAAGGCCGTTCCCGACGTCAAGTTCTTCAACATGGCCGAGTTCACCATTGCCGGGAAGCGGGTGCGCGCACTCCGCCACGGCATGGTGGGCCAGCCTGGATTTGAGCTCTTTGGACCGTGGGACGAGGGCGAGGCGGTCAAGGCAGCGATCGTCGAAGCGGGTCAGGAGTTCGGTCTCAAGCTCTCCGGATCACGTACCTATTCGAGCAACACGCTCGAGTCCGGGTGGATTCCGTCGCCGATGCCCGCTGTCTACAGCGGCGAGAAGATGAAAGCCTTCCGGCAGTGGCTCCCGGCGACCTCGTTCGAAGGAATCGCGTCACTTGGCGGCAGCTTCTACTCGAACAACATCGAGGACTATTACCTCACGCCATACGACCTCGGCTACGGACCGGTGGTGAAGTTCGATCACGACTTCATCGGCCGCGAAGCGCTCGAGAAGATCGCCGCGAATCCGCGCCGCAAGAAGGTCACGCTGGCCCTGAACAGCGATGACGTGCTGAAGGGCATGTCCACGTTGTTTGGACCGCATCCGCGAACGAAGTACTTCGAGTTCCCCTCCGCCGTCTACTCGACGCTGCCGTACGACAAGGTGGTGAAGGACGGCAAGGTGATTGGCGTCTCCACCTGGTGCGGCTACAGCTCGAATGAAGGGAAGATCCTGACGCTGGCCATGCTCAACACGGATCACTGCGAGCCGGGAACGGAAGTCACATTCGTGTGGGGCGAAGAAGGTGGCGGCTCGTCAAAACCGACCGTCGAGCGCCACACGCAGCTCGAGATCCGCGCCACCGTGGCGCCGGTGCCGTACGCCGAGCCCGCCCGCATAGGGTATCGACTGAGTTAAACGAGGAAGCGCGCGAAGCGCGCGAAGAGAACGTCGTCACGTCTTCTTCGCGTTCTTCGCGCTTCTCGCGGCCGTCGCGGCCTTCGCGGCCTTCGCGGCCTTCGCGGTTCAAATATTCAGCAACCGATCGAAGAACGCGCGATAGCGCTGCAGCGCCACCCGCAGATCCTCCGTCGTCACGTTATCTCCCCGACCCCACTGCGCCTCAAGCTTCGCGCGCTCGTCCGAAAACATCTGTGCCAGACGTTTCATCGTCTCGGCGACGAGCGAATCGGCACGCTCCACGGCGGAGCGCGGGGAGTCCACGAACGCACCCTGGACGTCGGTCCACCGCGACCTGAACTGCGCGGTCTCGTCCTCCTTGAACAGCATGGTGCGGGTGGCGTGCTCGGCTTCCTGCTCGAGCACAGCGGCGCGGTCGTCAGCCTCGGCGGGACGGACGAAGTCGTCGGTGTGTAATTCGCGACGCTCGTTGTTCATCGCTCCCTCCTCGACGTCGCAGGTTCCGACTCACGGCGAATGTCTTCGCGAGTCTCTGCTCGCGGCGTCTCGAGCAGATCGCGGAACAACGCACGATAGTGGACCATCGCCTGACGCAAGTCCTCGGTATTGGCCTTGCCAGCGGCATGCAGCTGGGCGATTTCACGCGCGGCGCGGTAGTTCATCACCACGTCCGGGTGATCGACAGAGACATCGGCCACGCGCTGCTCGAACTCGCCCACGGGGTAGCCACGTGCGGCCATGACTTCCCCGACGAGGCGATCCGCTTCGGTCACGGCCCCTTGCGGATCGTCCACGAAGCGCGCCTGCACCGCGCGCCAGGAATCATCAAACCGCTGAGCATCGGCGGCGCTCAGCGGATGAATCTGCAGCGTGGAAACGCGTTTGGCGCGAGCGACGAGCTCGGCCTCGGCCTTGCGGACGTTGCCTTCTTCACGAATGGTGCGGTCGTACTCAGAGCCGAATTTCTGACGCAGCCGCTGGCTGCGCATGCGGCTCGTGGTGATCCATACAACGGCGCCGATCAGGACAAGAGCGATCAGCACCCATATGACTGGTGAGTCCACGGCAGGTTTCCTCCTGATCGGAGGAACTGCATGGAGCGTTCCTTAGGACGCGACGAGGTTCTGATCCGGCCGAGCCCACTCCTCTTCGATCGCCTGTGGTGTGGCGTTAAAGAGCGTCGACAGCTGCGCCGCAACGATTGCCGCCAGCGCCTGCACGAACTCGTGTTGCTCAGCTCCATCAGCAAATTCCAGAGCCAGGACGCCTGCGCAGCCGTCAGGGGTCAGCAGAGGAACGACGAATGCCCCTGTGGCGCCTTCAATCCCGCGAACGACCTGTTTCTGACCGCAGCGAAGCGCGGCGGCAATCGCGTTGTCGGCGCATCTGCGGACCTCTGGAAGCCTCGACAACAACTCGTCCGGGTAGCCGTGCGCGAGAACCGGGAACAATGCATCACGATCCGGATCCAGAGCCCAGAGAATCGCTCCCTGCGCAGCGAAGATCTCGACAGTGTCTTCGAGGGCGCCGCTGAGATCGCTCTCGTCGCGGGCACTGGCGATCCGCGTGCACAGGCGCGCCGTCGACGCCACATTGCGTTCAAGCGTGCGAGTGTCCCGCCGCGTGTCGGCAGTCGTTTCGGGTGAGGCGATCATGACCAGGCGCGGCGTCGCAGGCTCGCTCTCGATGATCTCGATCGGGTCGGGCTCGGGCTGGACGGCCGGCGCGTCCGACAGTCGAATGACCTCTGCCGCTGTGACCGTGTCTTCCTGCAGTCGAACGACCTCTGCCACACCGACGGTGTCCTCTTCGCGGGCGATGGCATGAGGAGTCACGAGGCGACGCGAGGCGTCGGCGCGCTGTGGCCGCAAGCCCGCGAGGCCGGCGATCATCAGTCCGATCCGCGTTTTCGGGCGCTTGCCCCCCAGATTCTCCGCGACTGCTTCGACGGCCGACGCTTCGGCGACGGGATCCGGATGGGCTTCCGCAAACTCGCGAAGCACCTGCTCTGGGTCGAGGCCTATCTTTTGTGCGTAGGCACGCACGTACGCCCGGCGGAAGAGTCCGCCTGGCCAGCGCGAAACATCGTCGCGCTCAAGCCCGTCGAGCAGCGCCAGACTGATTTTGGTTTCTTCGGCAATCGTCGCCAGCGCCACATCCTGGTGCTCACGCTGCGCGCGGAGCCGTGCACCGAGTGTCAGATCCATCACAAACCCCAAGTCCTACAACCCAATCCCAGTCCCAAGGCACTCGTGTCGGGAAAAGAAAGAAGTAGAGGCGGTATTACGTGTGTTGAGCGGTTATCGTGAGCCCGCGAGGGATGAGCACCGCATGCCTCGTGGGACGAGGCGCCCCGTGCGGTCGGGGTCACGAATGACTGAGAGTAGCAGCAGAGACGATGCGCAGCAACAGCAAAAGACACGAAGACCACGAAGAAAATCGAAGCGCACGAGGAAGCTCATCAGAGTTTGCGGGCTCTGTGTGTTCTCGTCGAGGCGAGTCGATCCCTTCGTGGCCGTCGTGCTAGTCGATCTTGATCTTCCGCCTGAACTGCTGATTCTCGTTGCAGACGAACTCGATCATTTCCTCTTCGGGACGGATGCGGAAATCAACGCGCACGGTCCACGGCTTCGTGTACGACTTCGGGTCGTCCAGCGTCATGTCCACCTGCAACTGACCGTAGCTCAGACGACGGAAGCGCTCGGTGAACTTGGCGTCCCTGCTGTACGGACTGCCGTTCACGTCGAGCCATCCGTCGCTGGGGCCGTCTTCGGCGCCGCGCAGGTTATTGGTCTCGACGACCAGGTCGTTGCCCTCCCAGTGACCGACCGAGTAGCCGTACCAGAACGGGTTCGGCTCGCCCTGCGGCGGCAGCTTGCGGCCGTCCATATAAATGTGGCGAAGCCCATAGTTCGACTCGTACTCGATCAGGATCACGCCAGGCGTCTGATAGATCCGACGTGGCTGCGGCTGCTGATGGAACTGCAGGAATCCCAGAGGCAGACACATCGCGTCCGGGTTGTCGCGCGCACCGAGCGCCAGCCGCTGTTTGCGGACATCCGCGGCCCACGGCGTATACGGGAGGACGCCGCCCTCCATGTTGGCGCCGGCTTCAAAGAACGTCGCCACCGGCGGGCCTTTGGGGTCATACGGGAAACGCGTCGTCTGGGGTTCGAGCGAGACGCCGCCGCGTCCGGCGCCGCCGACCGGCGGGCCTCCACCCGTAGTTGGACCAGGGCCGCCCGCCGCCGGCACACCCGCATCGGGCGCGGCTGCTGCTCCGGGCGCTGGAGCCGCAGCATCACCGCCCTGGCGGCCACCGCCGCGCCCCTGTCGGCCACCTGCACCACCTGCGCGCGGCGGGCCACTCTCGGCACGCATCCACATGCCCGAGAGATCGGGTTTCCCATCAGCCGTACGGGGCGCGGGGGCGTCATAACGAATCGCGCCCTTTCCGTCGCGCGGCACATTCGGTTCCGGTACTTTGCCCCACTGCGCGGCTACACTTACCGAACCGGCCAGCACCAGACAGCACACGAGCAGCTTCACGTCATAACCTCCAACAGCAGAAGCGGTTGAGTGGCGACAATACTAACCTGATGGTGGGGCCGGAAGTCGTTAAGCGACTGCACCGGAAGGCGAACGCCGAGCGGTGGGGCGTCACGCCCGAGCGGTTCGCAGCGGTACTCGAGTCGAGCCTCGGCCATGCGTTTCCCGAAGGGACGACTCCGAATGGCACCGAGCGCTACCTCTCGTCGCTTCATCTCGACGATCTCGCCCTCGCCACCGCCTGTACGGACGGGCACGACGCGGCGTGGGAGCACTTCATCCGTGAGCATCGTCCCGTGCTGTATCGGTCCGCCGATGCCATCGACAAGACAGGCGGCGCACGTGAGGCAGCGGATTCTCTGTATGCCGAACTGTTCGGCCTGAGCGAACGCGACGGCAAACGTCGCTCGCTCTTCCGCTACTTCCATGGCAGGAGCAGTCTCGCCACGTGGCTGCGCGCGGTGCTTTCCCAACGCTATGTCGATCGGCTGCGCAGCACGAAACGGCTCGAGCCTTTACCGACGGATGATCACGCCGCGGCGCTTCCGGCGCCGGAGGCCGTGGCGCTCGAACGTGGACGGTTCTTTCAGCTGATAGAGCGAACACTCGCCGCGGCGGTGGCCCGACTCGAACCGCGCGATCGGCTCCGACTCGCCTGCTACTATGCCCAGAACCTCACGCTCGCCCAGATCGGGCGCACGCTTCGCGAGCATGAGGCGACCACGTCGCGTCATCTTGCACGAACCCGCCGTGTCATTCGCGAAGACGTCGAGCAGCAGCTGAAGCAGACGGGAATCAGTGAAGCCGAGATCGCTGAGTGCTTCGCCACGGTCAGCGCGGACGCCGGTCCGCTGGATCTCGCCGAGATTCTTCCAGGGCCGCGCAAGAATGCCAGCCAGGAACGTTCTACGTAGGGGGGCGTCGTGAAGAGCAACATCCACGTGGACGCTGAGCTCCTTGCCGCCTGGTCCGAAGGCAGCCTGCCTAAAGACCAGGCGGCGCAGGTCGAGGCGCATCTGGCCGATTGTTCGTCGTGCCAGGAGACGCTTGCCGTCTTTGCGCGCACCGAGCCGCCGGCGATGGTGCCGGCGCCCGTAGTGTCCGGCTTCCGCCGGACCTGGTGGCAGTGGCGATGGGCGATCCCAATCGCGGCCGCTGCGACCGTCGCAGCAATCTGGGTGGCGATCCCCGAAGACGAGCGCACGGCACAACTCAGTCCGACGGTTTCGCCATCGGTATCGGAGCGCGCGGCCCAACCACCAGCGACAGCCGCTGATGCGGCAGCGCCTGCGCTGGAAAAGAAGGCGGAACAGAAGCCGGTGGCGCCAGGGCGTGACGCGTCGGGCTTGTCGGAGAATCGCGCTGAGAAGACAGCTCCAGCTGGGAAGGTCGACTCATTCGGACCAGCACCGAAGGAGCAGGATCAGGATCTGAAGGCGGAAGCTGCGCAGGCTCCGGCTTCCGCAGCGGCGCCCGCGACGCCACCAGCAGCGCAGGGCCAGGCGGCGTCGCCGGCAGCGCCGACGCAGCGTCGTCTCGAAGTCGAAGCACGATCGGGCCTACTGCGTCAGGCAGCTGAAGTCATCTCCCCGGACCCGCTCGTGCGTTGGCGAATCGTGCCCACCAATCGGCTCGAACGCTCGACAAACGGCGGCAAGACGTGGGACGCAGTAACCCTTCCACCATCGATAACCCCGACCGGCATTACCGCACCCAGTGCCAATACCGCCGTCGTTACCGCCTCCGATGGCCGGCAGTTCAGCACCGACGACCAGGGCAAGACCTGGAATCTCGTTCAGCCGTAAAGACTTCTGTCCCGTTTCGGGGCTTCGATCTCTTCCTGCCCTTCGTGCCCTGCAAGAAATCCTTGCTCCTCCGTTCTAAGAACAGGAGGAGCACTGATATGGCCGTCCGATTCCTGGCCGCGGTTCCCGTACTGGCACTGACCGGCGCGTTGACCGCCAACACGATCGATTCCACTCGTCCGCCCGCCGCGGCACCCGCGCCGGCGCCCGCGCAAGACGCGTCAACACTCGAGGATCAAACCGAACTGTCGCTGACTGTTTACAACTCCGACCTGGCGCTTGTGCGCGACGTCCGAACGCTGCAGCTTTCGCGTGGCGTGTCGGATCTGCGTTTCATGGATGTCGCCGCCACGGTCAATCCCGCCACGGTGCACTTCCGCTCGCTGACCGAGCCGTCGCGTCTCGGCGTCCTGGAGCAGAACTACGAGTACGACCTGCTCGAACCGGAGAAGCTGCTGCGCAAGTATGTCGGCCGTGACGTGACGCTCGTGCGCACGCGTCAGGAGGCTGGAACCGTCCGCGAAGAAGCCGTGACCGCGCGACTTCTCAGCTACAACAACGCTCCCGTCTGGCAAATCGGCGGAGAGATCGTGACCGGCTACCCGTCCAGTCACATCCGCTTCCCGGAGCTGCCAGGCAACCTGTTCGCCCGCCCGACCCTGATCTGGTCGCTGAACAACGAGGGCGGCACACGTCATCGCGTCGAAGCGTCGTACCTGGCCACGAAGCTGTCGTGGAATGCCGACTACGTCCTGACCGTAGCGCGTGACGACAAGTCGGCAGACCTGGACGGCTGGGTCACGATCACAAACGGCAGCGGCACGGGGTTCCGGAATGCCTCGCTGCAACTCGTCGCCGGCGAGCTCAATCGCGTGCGTCAGGCATTCGGCCGAATGGAAGCGGATCTGATGACGGCACGCGCCGCCTCAGTTGCCGAGCAGAAGATGACGCAGGAGGCCTTCTCCGACTACCACCTCTACACATTGGAACGGAAGACCACCGTCAACAACAACCAGACGAAGCAGGTCAGCATGCTCGGCGCCAGCGCCTTCCCTGTCGCCAAGCAGTACGTCGTCAACGGCCAGTCGTTCTACTACCGCAACATCCAGAACCCGGGCGCCCCGATCAAGGACGTGGTCCAGGTGTTCTATCAATTCAAGAACGAGACGAAGTCCGGATTGGGATTGCCGATGCCATCCGGGACCGTCCGGGTCTATCAGTCGGATTCAAAGGGCGGCGTGCAGTTTGTCGGCGAGGACCACATTGACCACACGCCGAAGGACGAGGCGCTGAAGCTGAAGATCGGCAACGCCTTCGACGTGATCGCTGAACGGAAGCAGCTCGATTTCCAGAAGATCGCCTCAAACGTGTACGAGGTGGAATACGAGGTGGTCGTGCGCAACCACAAGACCACGCCGATCACCGTGGAAATCAACGAGCCGATTGGCGGCACCTGGCGGATTGTCCGCTCGACGCACGAGGCAACGAAGACCGACGCATGGGCAGCACAATTCCGTGTGCCGGTGGCCGCCGACGAAGCGGGCAGGCTGAACTACCGCGTCCGGGTGACGTATTGAGGCGGTAGAATTTCTCGCATGCAGAACACCATCCGGGCTGGCCTGACTCTCGGCGCTCTTGTCCTTGCTGCCACAGCGGCAGTGATGGCAGGCCAGGCTGGCCCTGCGGTGTCCACGGCGGCGCCGACATTCGCAAAGGACGTCGCGCCGATCGTGTTTAAGAACTGCGCCGGCTGTCATCGCCCGGGCGAGTCGGCGCCGATGTCGCTCCTCACCTACGCCGACGCGCGGCCGTGGGCGCGCGCCATGAGCCGCCGCGTCGCCGAAGGCAGCATGCCGCCGTGGCATGCGGACGCCGAGAGCGGCACGTTCGAGAACGAACGTCGTCTCACGGCGGATGAGAAAGCGGTGATGACACGGTGGGCTGATGCGGGCGCGCCAGAAGGCGACCCGAAGGATCTGCCGGCAGCACCGACGTTCGCGGACGGCTGGAGCATCGGCACGCCCGACGCGGTGTTCCAGATGGCGGAAGACTACGCCGTTCCCGCGTCGGGAACGATCCAATACCAGTACTTCACAATTCCGACGAACTTCACTGAAACCAAGTGGGTGCAGGCGATCGAAGTGCGTCCAGGCAATCGGGCGCTCGTCCATCACGTGCTCGTCTACTATCCGGCGCCGGCCTCGACAGATAACGCCTTGTCACGGGTGCTGGATACCGGCCTTGGCGGTCGCGGCGGCGCGGCTGGCGGTGGGCGCGGCGGCCTCGGCAACGTCCGGCGCCTGATCGCCACCTACGCTCCGGGTACTGCGCCGCAGGTGTTTCCACCCGGCACGGCGATGCGCCTGCCGCCCGGAGGCACGCTGATGCTGCAGATGCACTACACCTCCAACGGCACCGCAGGCACCGACCGCTCGAAGGTCGGAATCATTTTCGCGAAAGAGCCGCCCACAGCGGAAATCGAAGCGTCACAGTTCATCAACACCCTGTTCACGATTCCAGCCGGAGCCGCCGATCACCGCGTGGACGCCTCGGTGGGCTTTGCGCAGGACGCCGTCCTGTGGGGCATCTTTCCGCACACACACGTGCGCGGCAAGCGCTGGAGCTACACGCTCGCACTGCCTGACGGGACGATGAAGCCGCTGCTCTCGGTCCCAAAATACGACTTCAATTGGCAGACCTACTACATGTTTAAGGAGCCGCTCGAGATCCCGAAGGGTTCCCGGATCCTCTCGTCGGCGTGGTACGACAACTCACCCGCCAACCGATCGAACCCGGATCCGACGAAGGCGGTGCGCTGGGGCGATCAAACGTGGGAGGAGATGCAGTACACCGGGCTGCTGTACAGCGCGAAGAAATAGGAGATCGCCAGGTTCCTACAGAACAGTCGCCGATCTTCGATGCGTCGACACTGTTGTCTCTTTCACCCGGCGTGTCGACATCATCGTCGAAACACCTAACCTGCTGGCACGACAGGAGTTAAACAGAGAGCCCCTCGCAAGCCCATCAGGAATGCGGCTTGCGAGCGGGTACTGGATGCCCGAGACCGCTCCCCACACTGTGCAAGCCCTTCTCTCTGATCTGTACGACAAGCATCGCGGGAACAGCGACGGCCACGTCGCGACGTACATCCCCGAGTTGAGCAAGGTCAATCCGGAGGAATTCGGACTGTGTGTGGTCACCAGCAGCGGCCAGGTTTTCGAGGCCGGCGACTGCGACCGTCTCTTTACCATCCAGTCGATCTCCAAACCGTTCACCTACGGCCTGGCGCTGGATGAATTCGGCGCCGGCAAAGTGCTTCAGCACGTCGGGGTCGAGCCGAGCGGCGACGCGTTCAACTCGATCGAGCTTCACGGCCTGACCAATCGGCCGTTCAACCCGATGATCAACACGGGGGCCATCACCGTCACGGCGCTGCTGCACGCCCGGTATGGTGATGCCACGTTCGACTACCTGCTCGAGCGCTTCAGCACGATCGCCGGCCGGCAGCTGACGGTTGACGAGGACGTCTACGAGTCGGAGCGCCGCACTGGACATCGGAATCGCGCCATCGCCCACCTGCTCCTCAACTTCGGGGTCGTTCACGACGAGGCGGAAGCGGCGCTCGACGTCTATTTCCGGCAGTGTGCCATCCAGGTCACCTCTCGCGACCTCGCGATGATGGGCGCCACGCTCGCGAACATGGGCTGCCATCCGATCACCGGTCGCAGCGCGTTCTCGATCGCCTACGTCAAGGACCTCCTTTCGATCATGTTCACGTGCGGGATGTACGACTACTCGGGTCAGTGGGCGTATCGCGTGGGCGTACCGGCGAAAAGTGGAGTCGCGGGCGGCGTGATGGCGGTGGTCAACCGTCAGCTGGGCATCGGCACCTACTCACCGCGCCTCGATCGCTTCGGCAACAGTGTCCGCGGTACGGACGTGTGTATCGACCTGGCGTCGCGGCTCGGCCTCCATGTTTTCGACTGCGTGAACGTCGGATCGAGCTTCCTCGACGCCATCCTTTAACTCATCCGCAGTTGCGGAACGTTCTTGAAAACGTCCTCCCAGCGGCGTAAGGTTCTGGGCTTCAAAGGGGGCGTCCATGACGAGTCACTACGTCGTCGGCGGTGGCGGCACGCGGCTGCACGTACTCGAAACCGGTAACCCGCAGGGCACACCAATCCTCTTCATTCACGGCTTCTCGCAGTGCGGCCTCTGCTGGGGCCGTCAACTGAATTCCGATCTCGCAAAGGACCATCGGCTCGTCGCGATGGATCTCAGAGGTCACGGGCTGTCCGACAAGCCTCGCGACGCCTACACCGACTCGAGACTCTGGGCGGACGATGTCCATGCGGTCATTCAGGCGCTGGATCTCGAGCAGGCCATCCTGACCGGTTGGTCCTACGGCCCCCTCCTCATCCTCGACTACCTCCGCCACTACGGCGAACGGGCGATCGGTGGCATTCACTTCGTTGGTGGCATCAGCAAACTGGGAAGCGAAGCGGCCCTCTCGGTGCTGACAGCCGAGTTCCTGGGCAATGTGCCTGGTCTGCTGTCGACGGACGCCGAGGAAAGTGTTCGTGCACTCGAGGCGCTGCTGGACCTTGCGTTCGAGTCGGACCTGACACCCGAGGAGCGCTACCTGGCCCTGGGCTGGAACACGCATGTGCCGCCGTACGTTCGACAGGGGATGTTCGCCCGTGCGTTCGACAACGACGATCTGCTGCCGACGGTCCGCAAGCCGGTGCTGATCACACACAGCGACGCAGAAACCATCGTGAAACCGGCAGCAGCGGCACAACATCTCGCCGCGATGCCCCACGCCGAGGCGCACTGGACGCGCGACGTCGGTCACGCGTCGTTCTGGGATCAGCCTGTGGCCTTCAACCAGCGGCTACGGGAATTCGCGGCAGATGCGCGAAAGAGCGCGCTGACCCAGGTCGCAACCTAGTCATCGTCACGCGGCGGTTGCTGACACTGAAGAAGCGCGGCATCCCTGGATGGTGCCACGGCAAGGTTTGGAATCGCGCCGGCAAGGTCGAAGGCGGCTTGCACGGCCGGCTGAAGCCCGCACACAAGCAGGTCGACGTTCACCTGCTTGAGAAGGGCGGCGGTCTTCTCGAACACCCGCAGTCCGGCACCGCTGATGTAATCAACGCCGGACAGATCGACGACAATCGCCCGGAGACCGTTGGCGGTGCGGTGAGCGAGAACATGAGCCAGTTCCGCGGCCGTGGCGTGAGACACTCGTCCCTCCACGATGATCACCCGCACCGCCCCCAGTTCCTCGCCGGAGGTCCGCAGAAACCAGACAACCCCCGATTCCCCGCTCATTGACGTGTCCCTGTGCCCCCGGTGACCAGACAGCCCAAGCGCGATAAGCTTACCGACTTTCCAACTTTCCCGGTCCTGCGGTGTATTTGATGGTTGACACGGATGATGCGGCGGTCGTCGCGCGTTGCCTGGCGGGCGAACACAACGCGTATGAGGCGATCGTCAGCCGGTATCAGAAGGGGTTGTTCAACGTCGCGCTCCGGATGCTTGGCAACTACGAGGACGCGAGGGACGCCACGCAGACGGCGTTCATCAAAGCCTACGAGCATCTGGACAGCTTCAATCCGGAGCAGCGCTTCTTCAACTGGCTGTTCCGGATTCTGAAGAATGAGTGCCTGAACAGCCTGCGGGGACGACGAGCCGCCGAACCCGTGTCGGTGGGTCTGGCCGCCACCAATCGGGCCGACCCAGTGGAGGAGAGAGAACGCCATCAGGCCGTACAGTCGGCGCTGCTGACGCTCTCGGTGGAATACAGGGAGGTCGTGGTGCTTCGCCACTTCACGGACCTGTCGTATGACGAAATCGCGGCGACTCTCGGGATCCCGGCAAAGACGGTGAAATCGCGCCTGTATACGGCGCGGCAACAACTCGGCGAACGGCTCGCCGGATGGCACGTAGCACGATGAACACTTTCAATGACGACCGGCGTGACGACAACGACGAACTGTCGGAGATACTGAACGACCTGCCGCAGGTCGATCCGCCTCCCTCGCTCGTACCGACTGTCATGTCCACGATTGCGGAGCTCGCGAATGCTCCGGTGACTCAACCCCAGGTCACTTACATCAGGAGAGGCAGCAGAATGGCGAAGAAGGTACTTTGGAGTGTGGCAGCCGTGGCTGCCGTGGCGCTGATCGCACTGAAAGTCGTCGGCTACCCGCCTGTCGAGCAGGGTACAGAAGCGACGATCGGAGCGGCGCAGCGATATCAGGAATCGCAGATTTCCGCCAGCGACGTGAAGGTCGAGGACCAGCAGTTCCAGGCCTTCCTGCAGAGCGACCTGTTCCGGCAGCTGGCCAATGACAAGGCTGCGCAGGACGCATTGAAGAATCAGGATCTGCAGAAAGCACTCGCCGACGCGAGCGTGCGTGCAGCCCTCGCTCGCGCCGACATCCGGTACGCGATCGCGAACGTGCGCCTGGCACGCGTCGAGGCGCGCAACGATGTGATCGCGTCGCTCAAGCTCGATGCGAAGTCGCAGGCCGCTCTGGAAGCCGCGCTGAATACGAGCCCGGCGCTGCTGCGGGTGATCGCCAACGCGAACATCGCCGACGCCATTGCCAATTCGTCGCTGGCTCAGGCCCTGGCGCGATCGGACGCGGCCCTTGCACTCTCGAACAACGCGGTTCTCCAGGCGATCAGCCAGGCTTCGTTCAACGCTCGGAACGACGCCTCCGTCAACGTCTCGACGAACGCCGTCTCGAAGTAGCGCGTTATCGGTGGTATCCGGCTGTCGCCGAGCCCTGGCTGTCTGCCTCGCAAGTACGCTTGCGCTGGCGGCCAGTGCTACCGACAGCCGGGCACAGCTGACCTCGACCGAGACGAGCCATCTGGTGCTCGTCTATATCAATCCCACCCAGACGTTCATCGTTCCGCACGTTGGGCGCTCCTTCGAAAACGCGTTCGCATTCCACCAGAAGCTGTTCGACTTCAAGCCCAAAGAGAAGATCGCGGTCCTGCTCACGGACTTCTCCGACGCCGGAAACGCCTCGGCCGATGCGGTGCCCAGAGACTTCGTGTCGCTGCGGATCGCGCCGATGAACTTCGCTTTCGAGACGTTCACGGCCAGCGAACGCATGTCGTATCTGATGAACCACGAGCTGGTGCATGTCGTGACCATGGACCGGCCCGCGCCGCGCGACCAGATGTTCCGGGATCTGTTCAGAGGCAAGGTCGCACCGATCCCCGAACATCCCGAGTCGGTCGGCTATATGTTCCTGACCACACCGCGTCGTGCGTCTCCGCGATGGTTCCTGGAAGGGATTGCCGTCTTCCTCGATACCTGGATGGCCGGCGGCATCGGGCGGGCCCAGGGGCCCTATGACGAGATGGTGTTCCGGTCGATGGTGATCGACGGGAGCCGCTTCTCCGATCCGCTGGGGCTCGTCGCCGAGCTGACGAAGACCGACTTTCAAGTCGAAGCGAATTCGTATCTGTACGGCACGCGCTTCATGAACTACCTGGCCTACACCTACACGCCGCAGTCGCTCATTCGATGGGTCACGCGGACAAGCGATTCGAAGGCGTACTACGCATCCAGTTTCCGCCAGGTGTACGGCCTCCCGATCGAGAAAGCGTGGGCCGATTGGATCGCCTTCGAGCGCAACTTCCAGCAGAAGAACGTCGCCACAATCAGGCAGTACCCCACGACGCCTTACAAGGACGTCTCGCGGGAGGCGCTTGGCTCCCTCTCCCGCGCCTTCGTCGACCCTGAACGCCGCACGATTTACGCCGGCCTGAACTACCCGGGGACAGTCGCGTACGTCGGCGCGATCAGCATGGATGATGGCCACGTCGAACGTCTACACGACATCAAGCTGCCACGGATCTACACCGTGACATCGGTCGCCTACGACACGGAAACACACACGCTGTTCTATACCGCTGACAACACGGCGCAGCGCGACCTCGTGGCGCTTGATGTCACCACGAAAAAACAGCGGACGCTGCTGAAGGATGCGCGAATCGGAGAGTTGGCGTTCAATCGCACCGATGGGTCGATCTGGGGAATCCGGACCTTCAACGGCATCTGCACGCTCGTGCGTATCCCGCAGCCATACACGGACTGGAATGCCGTCTACTCGTGGCCGTACGGCGAGGTGGCCTACGACCTCGACGTCTCGCCAAACGGCGAGCTCGTGTCGGCGTCTGTTGGTGCCATCGACGGCAAACAGACCGTGCGGGTGATGAAAACCGCGTCGCTGCTCCTGAATGACCCGACACCGCTGAAACAGTTCGACTTCGGCACCGCGGTCCCCTCGAACTTCGTGTTCAGCCAGGACAGCCACTATCTCTACGGCAGCTCGTATTACACCGGCGTGTCGAACATCTTCCGCTACGAGATCGCGACCGGCGATACCGAGGCGCTGACCAACGCCGAAACCGGATTCTTCCGCCCCGTGCCGCTGGATGACGAGTCGCTGCTGGTGTTCCGCTATACGGGCGACGGCTTCGTGCCCTCGATCATCAACACCCGACCGATCAAGGACATCAACGCCATCACGTTCCTCGGACATGAACTGGTCGAGAAGCATCCGATCGTGAAGCAATGGGCCGCCGGCTCGCCCGGTTCGGTGCCGATCGAGACGTTGATCACTCGAACGCGCCCATACGCGCCGTTGAAACGTCTCGGCCTCGAATCGCTCTACCCCGTCGTCGAGGGATACAAGGACACTTTCGCGATCGGAGTGCACGCCCGACTTTCCGATCCGCTCTCGTTCAACGGCGCCACGCTGACCGCCGCGTTTTCTCCTGCCGGGGAGCTCCCCGTGAGCGAGCGCGTGCACCTGCGCGCGGAATACCGCCGCTACGACTGGAGCGCACACGGGGCCTGGAACAACGGAGACTTCTACGATCTGTTCGGCCCGACCAAAACGAGCCGCCGCGGATACGACTTCGGCGTCGCGCACACCGACCTGCTGATCTTCGACGAGCCGCGTCGTCTGACGCTGACCCTGGAAGGTCGCGTGTCAGGACATCTCGATCAGCTGCCGGAATACCAGAACGTTTCGGTAAAAGTGGACGATCTCTTTTCATTTGGTGGGGCACTGTCGTACACCGACGTGCGATCGTCGCTTGGCAATGTCGATGAGGAGAAGGGCTTCAAGTGGTCGGTGACCTCACGCAATACCGTCGTGGCGTCATCGTTCTTTTCGAGAACACATGCAACGTACGACCAGGGAGTGGCCCTTCCGATTCCGCATTCGTCCATCTGGTTCCGATCGGCAGCTGGATTCTCCCCGCAAGATGCCGCTGAGCCGTTTTCCAACTTCTATTTCGGCGGCTTCGGCAACAATTACGTGGACCACCTCGACGAGAAGCGTTACCGGGAGTACTACGCACTGCCAGGCGCGCAGCTCAACGAGATTGGCGGACGGAACTTCGCGAAGACAGCCGTCGAGTGGAACCTTCCGCCGCTACGCTTCGCGCGCGCGGGCACCCCGGGTTTCTATCTGACATGGATGCGGCCCGCGATCTTTGCCGGAGGCCTGGTGACGAACATGGATTCTGGCCAGCTCCGGCGAACGGTCAGTCACGTCGGAGGTCAACTGGATTTCCGGCTCAATATGCTGTCGATGCTGGATTTGACGTTGTCGGTGGGGGGAGCCGTGGCATACGAACGCGCCACTGATCCACGTACAGAGGCGATGATCTCGCTGAAAATTCTCCACTGACACATGGTCGTCAACGCAGCGCTCGCCTTTTTTCCTGTCGTCCTGTTCCTCGGCGTTCTCGTGCTGATGGACAGCTTCAAGCTTGCCCGACCGTCCGCGATTGCGTCCGCGCTCGCCTGGGGTGTCATCGCCGCCTTCCTTGGCGACGCGGTCTATGACGTGCTCGCGCCGCTGCTGCCGCTCTCACCAAGGGGGTACAGCCAGTTCATCGCGCCAGCCGTCGAGGAATCCGTAAAGGCGGCCTTTATCGCGTACCTGCTGTTGCGGCGACGCATCGGTTTCGCCGTGGATGCGGCGCAGCTTGGGTTTGCCGTCGGCACCGGGTTCGCCGTCGTCGAGAACTATCAGTATCTGCGCGCCCTCCCGGACGCAGCTGTCGTCCTGTGGGCCGTGCGCGGGCTCGGCACGGCGATGTTGCACGGCGCGGCCACCGCCGTCTTCGCCATGCTGTCGCAGACAGCCAGCGAACGGCACCGCGAGAAGTACGTCCTGGTGTTTCTGCCGGCATGGCTCGCAGCCGTGGCGATTCACGCAGCGTTCAACCTGCTCCCGTTCTCGCCCGTCGCGATGACCGCGACGCTGCTGATCGCCCTGCCACTGATCGTCCTGTGGGTCTTTCAGCGCAGCGAGCGCGCGACGCGCGAATGGGTTGGCGCGGGTCTCGACCTCGATCTGATGCTGCACGACACGTTCGCCTCGGACGCCCTCGCGTATACGAGGTTCGGCACGTTCCTCCAGGAGCTCCGGCAACGATTCTCAGGACCGGTGGTCGCAGACATGTTGTGTCTGCTGCGTGTCGAGCTGGAGCTGTCGATCCAGGCCAAGGCGGTGTTGATTGCGCGTGATGCCGGTGTCGCGATGCCGGCACACCCGGATGCGCGGGCCGCCATCGAAGAGATCCGATATCTGCGATCGTCAATCGGACGGACCGGCCTCCTCGCGCTGGCTCCGGTCCACGTCACGTCACACCGTGACGACTGGCATCGCTATCTGTTGACCGGCAGCGACCCGAAGGAGAACCGGCTTCTTCGACTGTTCAGCATCATCCGGTCCGCCCATCCGTCCCGGCGCGACGATTGACGCGCACGTAGAGCTTCATGATCGGCTTTACGGGAAACGCCCGCAGCGCGAGCTCGCGCACGTAACAGACGAGCGGATTCCGGATTCGCATGAAGCGGGCCGTGCGTCGTCCCTGACGCACGAGCGCCAGCCAAAGACCGCGGCGCTCGGCTTCGAACGCCCGCAGCGTGCCCTCGACGTCGGTCTCGCCGGTGAGCATCTGTCCCAGCGTCACCGCGTCGACGATCGCCTGTGCCGCACCCTGCCCGGTCTGCGGCAGCATCGGATGAGCGGCGTCGCCAATCAGCGTCACCCGGCCGTCCCCCCAGGATGGCAGCGGGTCGCGATCGACCAGCACGCCGTCATGGCGCACCTCCGAGGTCGCGGACGTGATCGCGCGGAACGACGCATCGAATCGTGGCGCCATGTACGCCAGCATTTCGGCCGCCGCTGCTGACGGGGACGCTGCGTCCGCTGACCGACGTATCTCCACCGGCACCAGCTCCTCTGCCACCGCAAAGAACCAGTAGATGCCGGTGGCGCTGGCACGGATGAACGCCGACTCGATTCCCGGACCCAGGTAATAGATCGCGTCTGTGCCGCCCAGATGCCCGGCCGCTCCATCGACCGCACCGCGCACGCTGATGATGCGGCTGGGACGCGGCGGCGGGTCGGACGGATGAAGCTGCCGGCGAATCACCGAGCGAACGCCGTCGGCACCAACGAGGAGATCGCCTTCCACGCTGGAACCGTCGGCGAGATGCAGCGTGACACGGTCTCGATGCATCGAAAAGCCCGCAGCCTCGCTGCCGGCAGTGACCAACTCCGTTCCGACAGCATCGAGCAGCGCGCCATAGAGCACTGGCCGCATCGCCACGACGAAGGGGCCACCGAGGACGCCGCGCGGGATGGTGGCCCGCTTCAGAACCGTACCGTCCGGCCGCCTTGCTTCCGCACGGGTCGGCTCGAAGGACCGTGCGATCACGTCATCGGCAACACCCAGCTCACCCAGGGCGGCCATTGCGTTGGGCGCCAGGCCGACGCCAAATCCCAACTCGCGCAACGCGGGAGATCGCTCGAAGATACGGACGTCCCACCCCGCCTGACGCAGCGCGATCCCGGCAGAGAGACCGCCAATGCCTGCGCCGACGATGAGGGCGCTACGTGGCACGAACACTCCCAGATTCCTTGGTCGTTGGCGGTTGGGAATTGGGAGTTAGTACCATTGACTCTCCATGGATATTCGGCAACTCCAATATCTTGTCGCGCTTGCGCGCGAAAAGCACTTCACCCGCGCGGCACAGGCCTGCCACGTCACGCAGCCGACGCTCTCCGGCCGCATCCGCCAGCTCGAACAGGAGCTCGGCGTTCCCATCGTCGAGCGCGGTCACCGCTTTCACGGTCTCACGTCGGACGGCGAGCGCGTCGTCAAATGGGCGCACGCGATTCTGGACAACTGGGCGGCGCTGCAGCAGGAGATCGCCACGCGGCGAAATACGGCGGGCCGGTTGACTGGGCACTTGTCGGTGGGCGTCATCCCATCGGCGCTGCCGATGATGGCGGTGATGACGAAGGCGATTCAGTCACGTCATCCCAGTGTCGAACTGACGGTACTGTCGCAGAGCTCAATCGAGATCCTGCGCAACCTCGAAGACTTCTCGATCGATATCGGCCTGACGTACCTGGACAACGAGCCAATCGAGGGCATGCGCGCAGAAGCCGTCTACATGGAACGGTACTGTCTGCTGGTTCGAATCGATCACCCGTTGGCCGATGAACCCTCCGTGACCTGGGCGGAAGCTGCGCTGCAGCCGCTCTGCCTGCTGACCCCCGACATGCAGAACCGGCGAATCATCGATCGCGCGTTCCGTGCCGCCAGCGCCGCGCCGGTCCCCCGCCTGGAAACGAACTCGGTGATCAACCTGTGTGCGAACGTACGGCTGATGGGACTCAGCAGCATCATCCCCGAATATTTTCTCGAGGTGCTCGGGCCGATCGCCGATGTGCGCGCCGTGCCGCTGACCGATCCGCTCGTCGAGCACACCGTCGGGCTCGTCGCCGTCGACCGCGACCCGATATCGCCGCTGGTGCTCGCCGCATTCGAGTGCGCGCGCGCGATTGAGCCGCCGGCAGTCGGCACCGCCGCGCTGGCTCTGCGTTAGAACCCGAATTTCACCGACAGCTGCACCACGCGCGGATCACCGGCCGTGATGATCGATCCAAAGCTCGCCGATCCGAGGACGCCGTTCGGATTGCCAAGCGGAGGACTGTTCAGCAGGTTGAAGGCTTCGGCACGCACCTCCAGCGTCGAGCGTCCGCCCAGTGGCAGCCGCCGGCTGACGGCGAGATCGACGTTGCGGTAGCCCGGCCCGCGCACCGGGTTTCTCGACGCATTGCCCACCGTAAACTGAGGCGCCACGGTAAACGCAGCGGTGTTGAACCATTTTTCAGGCGTGCGCTGGCCGTCCGGCAGCTTCGGATCGCCGACCAGATTCGGCCGCTGCGTCCCAAAGCCGGCAAAGGCGTTGAAGTTGGTCTGCTGCGTGACGGCGAACGGCATGCCCGACTGCAGCGTGATGACGGTGGACACCATCCAGTCGCGGGCCAGCATCGCGAGCGGTCCGTGGCCGAACGTTGGAACATTCCAGACGCCGGACGCCACGAACACGTGCGGGATGTCGCCGGTGGAATAGTCGCGCTCGAGCGTCCGATTGAAGCTGTCGGCAACGGGGAAACTTGTCACCGGTCCAGTCAGAATCGACGCGTCGAACACCGATGACGCATCGTCCATGAGACGCGACCGTGTATAGCTCACCAGGTAGCTGAAGCCGTGGGCGAAGCGTTGCTCCATCTTCGCGGTGAGACCGCGGTAGCTGGTGGTGCCGACGTTGTTGCGGTACAGGCTGACCGTCGTGTACTCCGGGAACGGTTTGAGCAATTGCGCAACGGTCATCGTCGGATCGCCCAGTGACGAGGACCGCGGAATGATGCCGAAGTATGGATTTGGCACCTTCTGCAGCAGCGCGTTGCCCAATGCCAGCTGATCGACCGTCAACTGGTTCAAGTTCGTGTCGGGAATGCCGATGTGCCTGATCGTCGAGCCGACGTACGCCACCTCCACGGACATGTTCGTCGTCAGCTCACGCTGCACGGAGAGGTTCCACTGCTGCACGGAGCCTGAGCCAAGGGTCGAGTCTACCGAGAAGACGCCCTGGCCGAGGCCGGCCAGCGGCGTCGCCTCCAGTGGTGCCACCGACGGTCCGTTGCGCAACAGGAAGGCCGGATTGATCGTGTCGAGCGCCCGCTGCGTGACGGTCTGCAGGAACGGGAACGTGGGGGTCGTGAACGGCGTGGTGATCCCGGCCATTTCGATCCAGACGAGTCCGTAGCCGGCGCTGACAAGCGTGTGAGGGGTCGCCCGATACGCCAGCCCGAGCCGCGGTCCCCAGTTGTTCTTCTTCAACGGACGCACCGGCTCGTCGCCCGGGTACGTCAGCACTTGTTGCTCCAGATCGAAGACGGCGGTTTGCCCGTTGATCTCGGTGGACGGGAAGTTCAGCGTGTAGCGCACTCCCGGCGTGAAGGTCAGTCGATCGCTGATCTTCCAGTCGTCCTGAACGAAATACTCCTGGAAGCGCGCGCGCTCCTGAATCTGCTCCGTCTGCAGGTCGATCGAGAAGCTTTGCACCTGCCCGAGGAGGAAACTGGCCAGCGGCGTTCCGCTGTTGGCGACGCCCGGTTGATCGCTGCCGAGCTGATTGAACGTGAACGAGCCTGTGGGCGACGGCGGCTGAATGACATTCAACCGCTCCCACCGCCAGTCGAACCCAGCCTTCAGGGTGTGTCGTCCCTTCACCCAGGTCAGCGTGTCCGCGACTTCACTGACACTCGTGCGGAAGTTGGACGCGGTGTTGATCGGCGAGCCGAGCTGCTGGTAGCCGCCGATGAGAAACGTCGGCAGCGTGTTGGGGAACTGCGCGGTCGACGGAATGCCCGGAATATTGAGGGCGCCTCCAGCGGCGCTGGCCAGTTGCGCCGCCGATCGCGTGACGTGACGCCGGGTGTCGCCCACGCGAAGCTCGTTGAGCAGCGTGCTCGAAAAGGCGCGCTGGTAGTTCGAGGCAAACGCCCACGACACCGTATTCTGCGGTCCCAGGGTTCCAGCCGTCACACCGCTCCCCTCCGGCAGCGGCGTCACCGGAATGAAGGTGTCGCGGAAGTTGGTCAACCGTGCGAACAGCGAGTCGGTGGGCCGGAAACGGTGATCGATCCGAACCGCCCACTGGTTCTGATCGTTGATTTCCGGCGCCGTTCGTCGATAGTTATTGGTCGTGCCGGCCGAAGTCGGCTCCGGATACCGATTCAGCAGCGCCACCGCAACCGGGTCCATGCGCTCGATCGGAATGCGGCCGCCGCTGAACGGCGTTCGCGTGAACCCGCCATCGCCATTCGCGGTCGTCGTCTCGGGATCGAAGATCGACGGCATGTTCCCGCCGATCGCCTCCGTGAAGATACCCTGGCGCTGCAGGAGCGTCGGTACGTTGGAAATGACCGTTCGGCCGATGTTCTGACGCTGTCCCTGATAGTCGACGAAGAAGAACGTCTGCCCGCGGCGTACCGGACCGCCGGCGACGAGGCCAAACTGGTTGCGACGGAACTTCGGCTTGGCCGCGGGTGACGGCGAAAAGAAATTGCGGGCGTTCAATCTTTCATCGCGCAGGAATTCGAACACTGTTCCGTGGAATTCGTTGCCGCCGCTTCGCGTCGTCAGGTTGACCACACCGCCGTTGAAGCGGCCGAACTCTGCCGGCGGGCTGTTCGTTTCGATCTTGAATTCCTGGATGGCGTCGATGACCGGGAAGTAGGCGACCTGCCCCGGCTCCGGCTGTAACACTGAGATGCCGTCGAACAGATACTCGTTCGTGCGCGGCCGGCCGCCGTTGATCCGGGGCAGCGGCGAGCCGGGCGGCACGGCGACGCCGGGAACGAGCGATGCCAGGGTGATGAAGCTGCGGCCGTTCAGCGGCAACCCTCCGATCTTCTCTTCCGAGATGACCTGCCCGAGGCTCCCATTGGCGCGCAGCGCCGGCGCATCGGCAACTACGGTTACGGCGTCTGTCAGCGAGCCGACCCCGAGCGTGAAATCGAGCCGGACGGTTTCGCCGGTTTCGAGGCGAATACCCTGCCGCCGAATCGCCTGGAAGCCGGACAGCTGCACATCAAGCCGGTACTCACCTGGCGAAAGGCCGGCCACGGTATAGACACCCGACGAAGAGGAGATCACCGTGCGGCCGGCGGATCTCGCGATCAGCGTGGCGGTGATGGCCGCTCCAGGAACGGACGCGCCCCGGCTGTCCGTCACGACTCCAGTGATCTGTCCGCCGCCGACTTGCGCTTCGGATACGCTGGCAAGACCCCACAGGAAACACCACACTGGACCGAGAACCGTGATCATCCGAAGCATTCGCCCAGAATTGCTCGCCACCTGTATAGACGTCCAATTGATTGCGCTGATGAGTCGATGGGCGCGGTCGATGATTCGAGCGCCGCAGACATCGTTCTTACCGCACGTGTGCGACTCGATGCAACTTAGAACGATTTATCAGTCCGTATTCAGTCGATATGACGCCCAGTAGTCGACTGGCGCAATTTATTGCGCTGACCGGGTTCCTGACGGCATGCTCCACGCCGGCGGAGCACACGCGGACGCTCGACGTCGCCACCACCACCAGCGTCCAGAACTCCGGCCTCCTCGAAGCGCTGCTTCCCCATTTCAGCGGCGCGACCGTGCACGTGCACGCAGCGGGAAGCGGCCGCGCACTCGAGATGCTGAAGGACGGCATCGTCGATCTCGTGATCAGTCACGCGCCCGAAACGGAAACGAAATACGTCGCGGAGCATCCGGATTGGCGCTACCAGAAGCTCGCCTTCAACCGCTTCATCGTCGTCGGTCCACCCGACGACCCGGCCCACGTGAGGGACACGAAGAACGTGCTCGACGCGTTTCGACGGATCGCAGCGGCGCCCGTGAACTTTGTGTCCCGGGGCGACAGCTCCGGCACACACGAGCGCGAGCAGAAGCTATGGACACTTGCGCGGGTGATGCCGGCATCTGGCCGTCTGCTCACGAGCGGCCAGGGCATGGCCAACACGCTCCGCCAGGCTGATGAGAAGCAGGCCTATACGCTATCGGACGAAGCGACGTTCTGGCAGCTCCAGCGGCAGATCGATCTCGTGGCGATCTCGGAAGGCGACGATCTACTGCTGAATACCTATGCCGTGATTTATCCGCGCGATGTGGAAACCGCTGCGACCTTCGCTGAGTGGCTGACCCGCGGCGAGGGCCGGCAGCTCATCGAGAGGCACCGCATCGAAGGGCGCGTCGCGTTTCACGTCTGGCCGGATTCATGTCCAGGCAACGTCCCAACGGCGACGCCCTGCTCGTAGTGACCGGCTTTAGCCGGACCTTTCGTACTGTCCGCCTTCAGGCGGACCCTCATGCCCAAAACCCCGTCACCTCCGCGATTCGGCTGTCAGCATCGAGCACAAACAGGTTCGTGCCGCGGCCGCGTTCCTGACCATCGACTCCAAGCGCCACCCAATCCGCGAGCACGCGCGACTGACAGTGACGGACGTCGCCGCGCCGCTCGAGCCGCATTCCCGGCATGAACTTGTGCACGGCCGCGAGGTGCGCCTTGAGATCCTCCGAACCGGCGATGGAGCTGAATCGATCGTAGAACGCTGGCTCGCCGCTGGTGATCGTGGCGAGTGTCACCTCCCGCGAAGTGGCTTGCGGATCACTCCAGGCGGCGAACCAGCGATCGACCGTCTCCGCGGCGGACGCGTTGACCTTGTTCGCGACTGCGTTGGCGAACAGCGAAAGCTGGAACCTCCAGCCCTGGACATGTTGATCGCGCGCCTCGGCATCGGTGAACTCATGTGTGAGCTGCAGGAGAGTGCCCGCTGGATGGTTGTCGAGTCGAATCGTGACCTGCGACCCGCTTGGCGGAATCGAACTGCCGCTTGCGTAGCCGTACGTGAATACGATGCGCTCGGGTGCCCGCACATCGATCACCTCACCGATCACCTCGACGCCGTTCGGGTGACGGATCAGCAGTTGTCCACCGGGCCGCGCATCGATACGGGAGCCGGCGCCCCACCATGACGCCCAGTCCTCGGCGTTCGTGAAGAACTCGAAGACGATGGCCGGCCGCGCATGAATCAGGATGGTCCGGTCGAGGCGCACAGTGGAGGCGATCATCTCTTCTGTCCTTTCGTCGGTGAGCGACGCCGTCGGCGCGGCTGCGGGCCGCGGCGGCTTTCCTTCAGTTCCGCTTTGAGCTTGAGGTGCCAGAGCGCATCGGTCCACATCGCCTCCAGCATCGCGGCGACAGGTCCGAGCGTTTCCCGGCGGACGCGATAGACGCGAAACTGCGCGTCCGTCCGCGACTCGACGAGGCCCGCCTCCGCTAATACCTTGAGCTGGAGCGACACGGCGCCGAACGTCACGTCCGGCATCGCCTGGTGGATGGCGCCGGCCGTCAGCTCCTGGTCCCAGAGCAGCCGGAGAATCTCGCGGCGGCGCGGCGACCCGATGGCGGAAATCAGCCCGGCGTCCATGGCAGGGCGTAATTTAGATCAAACTAAAATACGTGTCAAGGCCTCGTAGTGTCCGGCTTCAGCCGGACCGGTCAGACCTGAGCCATCGAAAAACAGAACCGATCGGCGTGCAGCCAGCAGTCGGGTGACGGCTCGTGACGGTCGCGGCGGAGGCGCGTGAGATTTGGAAACGACGTGCGTCGTAGCGCCTGCCCAAGGCTGGTCTCTATACTCTCGTCGCGCAATCCGATCGCCGAGTAGATGGCGACAAACGACGTCACGTCTGCCGTGAAAGCAGACCCGTCTTCGCTTCGGCCGATCACCACGATCACGCCCTTGCCGAGCGTGCCCATGCCGGGCATGTTGACGGTCAGCGGCAGAATCATCCGGCCGCCGGGCGCGAGCGCGTCGAGCCACGTCTCATGGGGATGCGTCACACCGGCGTTCACCAGCACCGCGTCGAACGGCCCGTTGACGCGAGAGCCGTCGGCACATTCAACGTGTACGGACGGCAGCGCAGCCAGATTCGCCCGCGCCATCGCCGCCAATGGCTCGTCGACGTCGACGGCAGCGACAGAGCCGGACGATCCGACCACATGCGCCATGATGGCGGAGTAATAGCCGGTTCCTGCGCCAACGTGCAGCACGCGACCGCCGGGACGAAGCGCCAGGAGGTCGATCAGACGAGCGAGAAACGCGGGCGCGCCGTTGAACAATTGCCGCGCCGGATCGATCGCCACCGACACGTTCTCGTACACCCGCCGGGGGTCTGCGTCGGATGTCTGCTGCGGCTTCTGGCCCTCGCCAACCACGAGCCACGGACCTGGCGGAAGAAACGCCTCGCGTGGAACCGTCGCGAACGCCTCCTCCAGCCCGGGCGTCGTCAGTCCTGCGGCAGCAGCGATCGTCTCGGCGTAGACGCGGCGATGGTCGTCGAGCGTCACGGCCGGATTCGTTTTCTCTGGGCGACGAACGCAGCAAACCCTTCGACGTAGATGCGCAGGCGCTCGGCGCTGCCGGCATCGACGATGCGGCCGCTGTCGTCGAAGACCTTGCCGGCACCCGAGACGATGACGCGCCCTTCGAACCATGGCAGAACGCCGAGCACGCGCAGGACCGGCAGCCACGAGGCCTGCGACAGGATCGTCCCGCCCAGGCCAGGCGTGGCGCCGATCACCCCCGTGGGCAGGCTGCGAAACACCCGCGGGATATCCGCGGGCGGCCGCGAGAGCCAGTCGAGGGCGTTCTTCAGCACGCCGGGCATCGCGTTGTTGTATTCGGGAGTTGCGATCAGCAGTCCATCCGCCGCAGCGATCCGTTCCTTGAGCTGCTGCACCGGCTCGGGCAAGCCGTGATCGGCCTCCACGTCGGCGTCATAGAGCGGGATGTCGCGGACCGACGCGATGTCGAGCGACACCCCCTCCGGCATGACGTCTGCCGCCGCGCGCAGCAGCATCAGGTTGTACGAGGCTCGCCGGAGACTTCCGGCGATGCCGACGATCGTCACCACCTATTTCTTCTGCGTGCTCGGATCGTCGGCGGGGTTCACGTAATTCACGACGAACGGTCCCATGCCGTGCACCTGGAATGTCGTCGCGGTCTTCGCCATGAAGTAGTGACGCATTTCCGCCGGCAGCGACGCGTAGCCGCCGACCGGGACCGTGGTCATCTTGCTCTCGTCAAACTGTTCGCCCATGCCGAGCGCAACAGTGCCTGAGAGAACCGTGATGTTCTCATCGCCTGGATGCCAGTGCGGCGGCACCTTATAACCGGCCGGCACCTGTGCGCGCACCACGAACGGCTGCGCCTGCGTCGGGTCGCCCTGGACAACGGCCATCTTCGCGCCCGGAGGCAGGCTCGGTGGCGCATCACCCCACTTCAATTCACCCGGTGCGAGCATCACATGTGGCCCCGAGCCACTCGCGGGCGCCGCGTCGGAGTTGAAGATGTCGTCAGCGACCTTCCACGCGCCATCGACCTTCTTCCAGGTCGTCACGTACTTGCCCTTTTCCGACCCGGCTGCCGACGATTCCTCGTAGGTCCCGGCGGTGTAGCCGATATCGCCGCCAGCGCCGACGACGGCTTTCGACGCCGTCCAGGAAAGCGAGACCCCAGGCGCTCCGACAATCGCCCCCATGAGCTTGCGGATCCCGTCCGTGCCCGTCACCGCCGGCGCCCCGGGCGCGTAGCTGGTTGCATCGGACGCGAAGTAGGTCATGAACTTGTCCAGGTCCTTGGTCGTCTGCGACCACTCCTTGTCGGCCGTCATCAACGCGGTCTTTTCCGCCTCGACATCCACCTTGGCGCAACCCGCAAGCGCCGCGAGCAGCAGAACACATCCGAAACGACGCATAACGCCTCCTCTGTAAAGCAGGGCGGGATTGTACTAGCGGGAGCGCAGGGCCTTCGGCCTTCCCCGGGCTTCGCCCTTCCCGGGGCCTTCGCCCTTCTTGGGCCTTCGGCCTTAGGCCTTAGGCCTCGTTTCATCGGCACATCGCCGGGTTGGATTTGACGAAATAGGACTTGTACGACGTCGCCGCTGGATTCATGCACCCTTCGAGATTGAGCAGTTCGATCTTGCGGAAGTCGATCGGCGCGGTTTCGGCTTGAATCGAGATGTAGCCGCTGGTCAGCGGCATGCCGTCGACCTTCACCGCGGGATCGAAGTTCGAGACAGAACCACCGCCGATCTGGGGCTTTGAGTATTCGAGCACAGTCTTCCCGTCGATCATGTGACGGACCAGCTCGTCTCCGTGGACGAGCACTTCAACGCGCACCCATTGATCGCCGTCGTACGTTTGCGATGTGGAGTTGGTGCAGTGTTGCGTGTGCAGCTGCCCGTTCATCACGACGTTCGTGCCGGGCGTACAGAGGTTGGCCGTCGTTCGCGGCCCCTTCCCGAGCCCGCCGAGCAGCTGGAACTCGAGTGAGATCGGAAAGTCCTGATCCTTCGGCATCGTACGCGGATGCGGGCTGTGGAGCATCAG
>DASROF010000215.1:0-5817 GCA_035647075.1 Vicinamibacterales bacterium
TCAGGTGGACGGCCAGCCGTGCACGCTGTCGAAGTTCCGTGCGAGCACCAACTACCAGACACTCAGTCAGCGCGTGAATTACACCTGCACGCGGCCGAACAAGCAGACCTACTCGAACATCGAGGTGGTCAGCTGGCAGTACGCATGGAACGAGGACACGCCGGGCGCGGAGATCGCGGGAACGAAGGGCAAGGTTGCCGCGATGCCGGCGGCCGTGCAGGAGCGCCTCATTCGCATCTGGGCCAGTCCGCAGGGCGCGCCGAAATCGGCGCTCGCAGGGACGATGGACACCTGGACGCTCGGCGCCAACCCGGGCACGGTGATCGCCGACGGCGCAACGAAGGTTGGCAACACGTCGGTGTCGTTTGACGCCGCGGGCAAGCCGGTCGTCACCTTCCCGATTCCAGGCGTCCCCGGGGCCACCGGCACTGCCACGCTCGACGCGAAGTACATGACCGAAAAGGTCGTCGTCACGCAGGGTGCGACGACCACCGAGTTCGACTACAGCGATTACCGAGACTGGAACAACCCGCTGAACAAGATCCAGGTGCTCTACGCGGGCCGGTTGATTGAGAAGAAGAACGGTGCGGTGGTCCGTGACCTGACGACGCGCGAGACGGAGACGGGCAATGTATACGTCGTGGCGCCCGTACCGCCAAGCGTGCAGAAAGCGATGACCGTCACCACGCCGGCACCCAAGATCATCTTTGCGAAGCAGGAACCGCCCGCAAACACCACGGCGACCGTGCCGCGACTCGGCGGGCATCCAGACCTGACCGGCACCTGGGCATGGAATGACTGGATTGGCAACTACATGGGGAACGGCGGACGGCGATGCGGCCCGACTCAGGTGCTTCCGTGCAACCGAGCCACCAATCAGACCGAGGACTTCGAGCTGTACTCACCCTCACGCTTCGGCATGCTGGGTCGTCCGATCTACAAGCCGGAGTACTGGGACAAGGTGCAGCAGCTCGACATGTGGACCAATAAGGAAGATCCGGTCATGACCTGCCAGCCGCTGGGCCTTCCGCGCCAGGGCCCGCCGCGGCGCATCTACCAGACGGAGAGCGACGTCACGTTCCTCTACGGACAGTTTGCCGATGCGGGCGGGGGGCTTGCGGAATTCCGTGTGGTCCCGACTGATAACCGGCAGCACGGCCCGGACGCCAAGTACGCGAACAAGTACTACGGCGACACGGTGGGGCGTTGGGACGGCGACACGCTCGTGCTCGACTCCATCGGCTTCGTCGACACAACGTGGATCGGGCGCGGCGGCTACTTCCACTCCGACAAGATGCACATCGTGGAGAAGTTCAGACGTGAGGGCGATGCGATCTTTTACGACCTGACGCTCGAGGACCCGGAAGTACTGGTGGAACCGTTGGTGATGCCGACGCGAATACTTCGGCGCCAGGCGGGCGCGGGCGGGGGCATTATCGGGGAACGCGGCAACTGCGAGACAACGTTCGAAACGGAAGCGGCTGCCACACAGATTCGACATTGAGCACGAAGGGCACGAAGAGATCGAAGGTCACGAAGATAGAGATAGCGTGGAGATGCACAACATGGCTACACGGCTTTCACGATTCGTCGTCCTGTGCGCGTTCCTGCTGGCGAGTGCGTCAGCGTACGCGCATCATTCCCTCGCCGGCGTCTACGCCTTGGGCAAAGAATCAAAGGTCCAGGGGGCGTTCAAGGCCTTCCGTCTCGTCAATCCGCACTCGACGATGAAGATCGACGTCAAGGGCAAGGATGGCAAGACCGTCGAGTGGACGTTCGTCGGCGGCAGCGTCCAGGCGATCTCGCGGCTCGGGCTCAAAGAGGGTCCGAATGCGCTCAAGCCCGGCGATGAAATCACGGTGACGATCGTGCCGGCCATCGACGGCAAAAGCCCGGTCGGACTGCTCTCCGCGATCACCTACGCCGACGGGCACACGGTTCGTTTCCGCTCGCCGGATGAATAGAAGGCCTAAGGGCTAAGGCCAAAGGCCTAAGGTCGGGGCCGACTACCAGGTCGGCCCCGACCTGACTCGCCAAGACACGCAGCGGCTGCACCCGACAGCCGGATACGTTCGTAAGAGCTGACACCATGCGCAGACATCTGCTGGCGGTCGCCGTGGCAGTCTGTTCGGCAACCCTGATCGCGCAACAACCGGTTTTCGAAGCGGCTGTGCTTCGCCCGAACCGTAGCGGCGACGAGGGCACCTCGATCGGACAACGACCGGGCGGGCAATACATCATGACCAACGGCACCATCGCGCTGCTGTTGCAGAATGCGTTTCGCCCCGACAACGGCGAGATCGTCGGCGCTCCCGACTGGGTTCGTGCCGACCGGTACGATCTCCGCGCCACCGCCAATGCCACCACCACCAGCGACGACTTGAGGCTGATGCTGCGATCGTTGCTGACGGAGCGACTCAAGCTGGCCGCACATCTCGAGCCCCGTGACCAGCCGGTCTACTTCCTGACGAAGGGGCGGCCAGACGGACGACTGGGAGCGTCTCTCGAGCGAACGACGCGAGACTGCGCTGCTTACGCGGCGGCGAGCAAGTCCGGAGTTCCGAGACCCGTGTTATCTCCCCCGGCGAATGGCGCGCCGCCCTGCGGCATGGAGATCAACGACGGCGACATGCGCGCCGGCGGCGTCACGATGGACTTGCTGGCGCGCAATCTCGGACGACAAGCCGGCCGTGTCGTGTTCGATCGCACGGGGATAGATGGCTACTTCGACCTGACCCTGAAGTTCTCGCGCGAACCGGATCCCGCCAGGCCCGACGCCCCCTCCATCTTTACTGCCCTCCAGGAACAGCTCGGATTAAGGCTCGAATCAGGTCGAGCCCCGCTGCAGACGCTGGTCATCGACCATATCGAGCGGCCATCAGACAACTGAAGTCTGGTCAAGATACGGCTTGACCGGGGCCCGACGGAAGCAGAGGATCACCGTCGAATCCTTCCGCCCGAAGGCGGAAGCCACGGTATTTCTGCAGCAGAGGACCGCTATGCAATCTCGACTCGTCCGCCGGAGCTCGCTCGCCTTTGTTCTCGCGATCACCTTGGCATCGACAGTGAGCGCGCAGGCACCACCTGCGGGCGCGCAGGGTCGTGGCACTGGTGCGGCCGGGGCGCCGGCTGCGGACGGCGCTCAAGGTCGGGGGCGTGGCGCGAATCCAAACGGCGGTGCGCCGTACACACCCGCAGCGGGTGCCAAGGACCTGCGGGCCGTGCTCTTCAACTGGATGTGGCACCAGGGCATGCTGAAAGGCACCGACGAACGCGACATGGTCGCGACGCTCGAATACCACGCCAAGGGCGGCACGATTCAGGTGGACGGCCAGCCGTGCACGCTGTCGAAGTTGCGTGCGAGCACGAACTACCAGACGCTCAGTCAGCGGGTCAATTACACCTGCACGCGCCCGAACAAGCAGACGGTCTCGAACATCGAGGTGGTCAGCTGGCAGTACGCGTGGAACGAAGACACACCGGGTGCGGAGATCGGCGGAACGCCGGGCAAGGTTGCGGCGATGCCAGCCACCGTGCAGGAGCGGCTCATTCGCATCTGGGCCAGTCCGCAGGGCGCGCCCAAGTCCGCGCTCGCCGGAACGATGGACACCTGGACCTTTGGCGCCAACCCGGGCACGGTGATCCCGGACGGCGTGATGAAGGCTGGCAACACATCGCTGACGTGGGACGCCGCGGGCAAGGCGGTCCTGACCTTCCCCATTCCTGGTGTCCCGGGAGCCACAGGCACCGCCACGCTCGATGCGAAGTACATGACCGAAAAGGTCGTGGTCACGCAGGGCGCGACGACGACGGAGTTCACGTATAGCGACTACAAGGACTGGAACAACCCGCTGAACAAGATCGAGGTGTTCTACGCCGGACGGCTGGTTGAGAAGAAGAACGGCACCGTGGTCCGCGACCTGACCACGCGCGAAACGGAAACGGGCAATGTGTATGTGGTGGCACCCGTACCGGCCAGCGTGCAGAAAGCGATGAACGTCACCACGCCGGCGCCCAAGCTTCTGTTCGCGAGACAGGAGCCGGCAACGAACACCACCGCACCCACACCTCGGATCGCCGGGCATCCTGATCTGACCGGCAACTGGGCGGAATTCAATATTGGCTGGATTGGCAACTACGGCAGCCGGCGATGCGGTCCGTCGCAGGAGCTGCCCTGTACGCGAGCCACCAATCAAACCGAGGACTTCGAGCTCTACTCACCCTCGCGGTCCGGCATGCAGGGTCGACTGCTGTATAAGCCGGAGTACTGGGAGAAGGTGCAGCAGCTCGACATGTGGACCAACAAGGAAGATCCGGTGATGACGTGCCAGCCGCTGGGTCTGCCGCGTCAGGGCCCGCCGCGGCGCATCTACCAGACGGAGAACGACATCCTGTTCCTCTACGGCCAATTCCCCGACGCAGGTGGCGGATACCCGGAATTTCGGATGGCCGCGATTGATGGCCGTCAGCACGGCCCGGACGCCAAATATGCGAGCGCGTACTTCGGCGACACGGTGGGGCGTTGGGACGGCGACACGCTCCTGCTCGACTCCATCGGCTTCGTCGACACGACGTGGATCGGACGCGGCGGCTACTTTCATTCCGACAAGATGCACCTGATCGAGAAGTTCACGCGTGTGGGCGATGCGATCAACTACGACGTCACGCTCGAAGACCCTGAGGTATTAGCGGAACCGCTGGTGTTCCCGACACGAGTCATTCGGCGCCAGGGTGGGGGCGGCGGCATCATCGCGGAACGTGGCAACTGCGAGACGACCTTCGAAACCGAAGCGGCGGCCACACAGATTCGACATTAAACGTAGTGTCCGCCTTGAGGCGGACTTGAGACGTAGTGTTCGCCTTGAAGCGGACCAACGCGTGGAGATGCACAACATGGCTACACGGCTTTCACGATTCGTCGTCCTGTGCGCGTTCCTGTTGGCGAGTGCGTCGGCGTACGCGCATCATTCCCTCGCGGGCGTGTACGCCTTGGGCAAAGAATCAAAGGTCCAGGGAGCGTTCAAGGCCTTCCGCCTCGTCAATCCGCACTCGACGATGAAGATCGACGTCAAGGGCAAGGACGGCAAGACGGTGGAGTGGACGTTCGTCGGTGGCAGCGTCCAGGCGATCTCGCGGCTCGGGCTCAAAGAAGGTCCGAATGCGCTCAAGCCCGGCGATGAAATCACGGTCACGATCGTGCCGGCCATCGACGGCAAAAGCCCGGTCGGACTGCTCTCCGCGATCACCTACGCCGACGGCCACACCGTTCGTTTCCGTTCCCCCGACGAATAGATCAGGATCACGCTCCGGCTGCTCGAACCCACCTATTTGACTCTTGACCTCCTTCGCCGGGAGGGGCATGCTCACGCTCACAAGACGGAGGATTTCCATGGAGTTTCGTCGAAGGACCTGTTGGACGACGGGCGCGCTCGCCGTTGTCCTCGCGATCGGCGTGGTATCAGCGGCCGTCGCGCAGGCACCGACTGCGGGAGCGCAGGGTCGCGGCGCCGGTGCGGCCGGGGCGCCGGCTCCTGGCGGCGCACAGGGTCGCGGTCGTGGTGGCGATCCGAACGCTGGCGCGCTCTACACTCCCGCGGCAGGAGCCAAGGACCTGCGAGCCGTGCTGTTCAACTGGTTCTGGGGTCAGGGCATGTTGAAGGGCACTGACGAGCGCGACATGGTCGCGACGCTCGAATACCAGGCCAAGGGCGGCACGATTCAGGTGGACGGCCAGCCGTGCACGCTGTCGAAGTTCCGTGCGAGCACCAACTACCAGACACTCAGTCAGCGCGTGAATTACACCTGCACGCGGCCGAA
>DASROF010000216.1:0-9701 GCA_035647075.1 Vicinamibacterales bacterium
GTCCGGGCCTGGGCGACTATTCGTGCGCGGCTTTCCCATGGGGCGCTTCGCGGGCATGCTGGTCAGTCCGCTTCAGCGCATGGTCGTGGACAAGACAGGGCTGACCGGTCCGTGGAACCTGGAGGTCCTGTACACGCCCGAACAGCCCGTGGCACTGAACGGAGCCATCCTGCCGCCCAACCCGAACGCCCCATCGCTGTTTACCGCCCTGCAGGAGCAGATCGGACTCAAGCTCGAATCGTCACGCGGTCCGGTAGACGTCCTCGTCATCGATCGCGTCAACAGGCCGACCGAAGACTAGTTTGCGACGTAGTGCTTCGAGCTCTGTTCGTTTTCCAGGCAGATGAATTCGAGCATCTCGCTATCGACCATCAACCGCTGCGTCAACGACACGCTCCACGGACGCGTGTAGGCCTTCGGATCGTCCACCGTGATGTCGATCGTCAGCGTTCCATAGTTCGGCCGGCGGAAGCGTTCGGTCATCCTGCCGGCCTCTGTCATCGGACTGCCGTTGACGTCGAGCCAGCCGCCATCCCGGAAGTTGGTCGTGTCGACAACGAACGTGTCGCCGTCCCAGCGACCGCGTGAGTAGCCGTACCACCAGGGCTGCGGATCGTTGTCGGGTGCCGGCCGTCCGTCGACATGGATTTGGCGGACACCGTAATTGGCTTCGTAGAGAAAGACGACGAGCGAGGGTGACTGGACGATCCGCCGCGGATCCGGGTGTGTGTGCAGCTGCATCAGTCCGAGCGGCAGGCAGTGCGCGTCGGGGTTGTCCTTGCTGTGCTCCGTCATCCGCTGCTGCTTGAGCGCAGCCGCCCACGGCTGGAGCGGCAGGCCGCCCTTGACGCTCTCGCCGATGTCACGGAACTCGTTGATGAGCGACGGCGGTCGATCGTCGAAGAACTGCGCGTTCACCGAGCGCACAGGGCCGTCGCCCGGCTTCCTGAAGTTTTCCCAGATCCCCGAGAGGTCGGGCTTGCCATCGAGCGCCCGCGGCGCTGGAGCGTTCAGATCCGGAGCGCCGGCGGATGTGCGCGGCACCGAGGGCATCCGGTAGCGCGGCCATTGCGCCAGCATCGTGGGCGCCGATGCACAGATCAGAGCTGCGACGACGATGAGCTGCCTCATAGCAGGTGTGAGACTACACTACGAGGCGGAGGTTGGTATGGCTGAGACTTCACGCTCGTCCCGACGATCCATATACGCGACCGTCCTCGCCGTGATCTTCATCGCGGCACCGTTGATCGCCCATCACGGATGGAGCGGCTACGGCACCGAGGAATTCAGTATCACCGGCACCGTTGACACACCGCTCAGCCTCTCCGGTCCGCATGCGACGATGAAAATCAAGGCGGACGGACAGGTGTGGAATCTCGTACTGTCGGCCGGCAATCGCGTCGAAGCCGCCGGACTCAAGGAAGGAATGATCCCCGTCGGCGCGAAGGTCACAGCCGAAGGCCACCGCCAGCGCGACCCGAAGGTGTTCGAAGTGAAGACCGAGCGGGTGAAGTGGAATGGGAAGACGTTCAACGTGTATCCCGATCGGACATGAGGATGTGGAGGTAACGAAGGAAACGGAGGAAACGGTCTCACAGGAGGAACGAAGAAAACGGAGAACGAACGGAGGCTGACGTTCGATTGGTCGGCGTGCGAAGCACGTCGCGGCAGGCCGCCTTCGGCGGCCAATCGAACGGCCGCGCCGCTTCGTGCTCCTCGTGGCCGTCGGAGCTAGAACACTCCGTTCGTCTCTGTTTCTCCGTTCCTCCTGTGAGACCGTTTCCTCCGTCGTCTCCGATTCCTCTAGACGGTCTTGATGCGGGCGCCGGGCGCGCTTTCGAGCGCTTTCTGCAGCTCGCCGACGCGGTCAGCGGCGGGGTTCTCGACGCCGACGAGGATGCTCCCGTCGGTCACCTCGGGATCGTAGAGTTTGCCGCCGCCACGTCCGAGGCCCGCAGTCACCACGAGTGTAATGACCGTCGCGAGGATCGCGCCGAGCATGGTCAGCTCGAAGATGATGATCAGATTCGGCCACCACGCGTAAATCGGCAGGCCGCCGACGTCGATCGGCCATGATGTCTCCGTGAGCCACGTCAGGCCGAAGCCGGTGGTCATTCCCAGCAGGCCGCCGGCGCACGCGATCCACCACATCCAGCTGGCCCTGTCGATGTGGCCGAACTCGAAGTCCTCCATCGGCTGCGCGGACAGGATCGTGATGTCGCGGTCCGGCAGACCTGCAGCGCGCAGGCGGTTCACTGCCTGTTGCGCGGACTGCCCGTCGGCATACAGTCCGTAGACGGCAGAACTCCGAGCCGCGTCTCGCCGCTTCACAGCCGCAGCTCCCCGAGCGGATGCTCTTCAGTCGCCGGCGGAATCAACTCCGGCGGCGTGTGCTCACCCGCCTTCAGCTCCCAGATGGAGATGATCGGCACCACCTTCGAGAAGAGCGCATAGAGCAGCATCATCGCGGCAAACGTCGCGGCCGTGATGATGATCTCGACCGGCCTCGGGCGATAGGTCGCGAAGCTGTTTGGCAGGTACTTGTGCCCGAGCGCCGGAACGATGATCAGGAACCGCTCGAGCCACATGCCGATGACCACCCCGATCGAGGCGATGACGCAGCCGGTAATCGTGCGGAACCGGCGGATGCCCATCAGGATCAGCGGCAGCACGAAGTTGCAGACCACCATCGTCCAATACAGCGGCGCGAACGATTCGCGCTGCGTGCGCCAGAACACCGCCATCTCCGAGGGTCCATTGCCGTAGTAGGTCACGAGGCGCTCGTTGAAGACGAAGTAGCCCCACAACAGCGCCATCACCAGCAGCAGCTTGCCAAGGTTCTGGAAGTGCAGCGGGTGCAGGTAGGCCTCGAGGTGCAGCACCTTCCGCAGCACCGCCATCGCGATCAGCAGCGCCGCGATGCCGCTGAAGATCGCGCCGGCAACGAAGTACGGTCCGAAGATCGTCGTCTGCCACATCGGCACCGGAGCCATCGAGAAGTCGAACGAGACGATCGTGTGGACCGACACCGCCACCGGGATGATGGCAATCGCCATGATCTGCATCGCCGTCTCGAGGCGATGCCACTGCTTCGGCGTCCCGCGCCAGCCAAGCGCCAGCACGCGGTAGATCCGCTGACGGATGCCCGTTGCGCGATCCCGGACGACGGCAAAGTCCGGAATGATTGGCAGGAACAGAAAGAGCACGCTGCCGGTCAGATACGTGTTGATCGCGAAGAAGTCCCACACCAGCGGCGACCGGAAGTTCGGCCAGATCAGCCGCTCGCTTGGATACGGAAAGAGCCAGAACGCCAGCCACGGACGCCCAAGGTGGATGATCGGAAACATCGCGCCGATCATCAGCGCGAACACGGTGATGACTTCGGCGCACCGCGTCACCGGCCGGCGCCAGCCGGCGTTGACCAGGCGAAGGATGGCGGATATCAGCGTGCCGGCGTGGCTGATGCCGATCCAGAAGACGAAATTGGTGACGTAGAAGCCCCAGAAGATCGGCCAGCGGATTCCCGAAATACCGAAGCCGAAGTACATCTGGCTGAACCAGCTGACCAGGCCGGTCAGCACCACGGCCGCCGGCAGCGCCACCAGCACGTAAAAACGCCAGGACGTCTGTATCAGCGGTCGAAGCAGGTCGCGGTTGATCTGCTGATGCGGAGGATGAGCCATCAGAGTCTTCGCGTGTACTGCAAGATGCAAAATGCAAAATGCAAACAGTGCTCGCGGGCTGGGTTCCTTTGCATGTTGAAGGTTGAATGTTGCATTTCTGTCTACGCGTCTTTTGACAAGTACGCGACTTTCGGCTTCGTGCCGAGGTCCTCGAGCAGCTTGCTGCCACGCGGCGACCGCGACAAGCGCGACACTTCGCTTTCGGGATCGCTGAGGTCGCCAAACACGAGCGCGCGCGACGGACACGCCTGCGCGCACGCGGTCTGG
This sequence comes from Vicinamibacterales bacterium, assembly GCA_035647075.1. Classification (GTDB taxonomy): domain Bacteria; phylum Acidobacteriota; class Vicinamibacteria; order Vicinamibacterales; family UBA2999; genus Gp6-AA40. The sequence goes on from DASROF010000216.1 coordinate 3,951, forward strand.
ATGTCACCGTCCTTCAACTCGCGATCCTCCGCCTTCGCCGCAATGGTCGTCGCCTTGATGCGCTGCACGCAGAACGTGCACTTCTCCATCACGCCGACTTCCCGCAGCGAGACGTCGGGGTTCAACTGCAGGTGCAGTGGCTTGTCCCACGACGGGTTGAAGAAATCGAAGAAGCGCACGTTGTACGGACAGGCGTTGGCGCAGTAGCGCGTGCCAATACAGCGGTTGTAGACCTGCGCGTTCAAGCCGTCCGGCGTGTGATGGCTGGCGTAGGTGGGACACACCGGCTCGCACGGCGCGTTGTCGCAGTGCTGGCACATCACCGGGCGGAATTTGAGCGTGACGTCTGGAAAGTCGCCTTCCCAGTAGCGCTCGACGCGGATCCAGTGCTTGGCGCGGCCGCGCGCCGCCTGTTCGGCGCCGACGGTCGAGATGTTGTTCTCGGCGTGGCAGGCCGTCACACACGCACCGCATCCGGTGCAGCGATCGAGATCGACAGCCATTCCCCAGTTCGGCATTACCGTCCGTGCTCCTGGTGTTCGCGAAATTCGCCGGCGAACAGAATCAAGCGCCCGTCTCCGTCGCCGACGCGCGCAATCTTCACCCGCGTGGCTGCCCACGCCACTGCGCCGGTGCTTTCCTCGGTGACCGGGGCCAGCAGATCCACCGGGTTTGCGCCGCGACCGCTGGCATAGCGCGTAAACGTGGTGTGTCCCTGACCCGCGGGCATCGCCAGTACGTCTGGCGCAATGCCCGGCGAGAGAAACGCAGCCGTCTGCACGGTGCCGTGGGCCGAGGTGACGTCCACGACGTCGCCTTGAGCGATACCGAGCTTTGCGGCGGTGGCAGGATTGATCTCGACCCAGCTGCTCCACATCGCGGACGTGAGCGGGTCCGGCATCTCCTGCAGCCAGGGCAGGTGCGCCGTCGAACCATCGAGAAACTGGTTCGAGGGATACGGCAGGAAATGGAACGGATACTGGGCGGCATCGCCGTCGAATTCCGGTTGGGTCCGGCTCAAGCCGGACACTACACTCGTCGTGTCCGCCTTCAGGCGGACCGGCGACGCAGTGTCGGGCTTCAGCCGGACCGCCGCTGGTATCTCTCCCCACCACCCGCCCTTTTCCTGCGCGTCGGTCCACGCATCGCTGCCTTCAGTCATCGCGGGCAATGCCGCGAAGCTCGCCGTCAGCATCTCTTCGAACGTCTGCCACGGCAGCTCGATTGGCTTCTCGAGCTGGCGGCCGACGTCGAGCAGCACGTCGGTTGTCGCCCGCGTCTGGTGCAACGGCTTCATCACCGGCCCTGCCGCGCTGACGACAGCCATCGCCGACCCGGATTCCGGCACCGCGCCGGTAAACGATTCGAGGAACGAGTGGTCCGGCAGAATCAGATCGGCCATGACGCTCGTCTCGTCCAGGAAGCTGCCAAAGCTGACGATGAAGGGAACTTTGGCGAGAGCGTCGCGCAGCTTCCAGGCGCGAGGCGCCGTGAACACCGGATTGACCCCGTCCACCAGCAACGCCTGAACAGACGATGCGCTGCTCAGAGCATCGGCGGCCCACTGCCGCAGTGACGCGGCCGGTGTCGGTCGCCCAGTCATCTTCGCGGCGGCCAGGATGTCCAGCTGGGGCGTGAACGCAAGTCCGCCCGGCACGCCGACGCTTCCAACCAGCGCGTTGAGCGCATTGATCGCCAGAGCGTTGAACAGTCCGTTGGTGTGCGCAAGCGCGGTCCCGCCAATCACCGCCACGCCCGGCTGCGTGCGCACCTGCGGAAGCACCGACGGACCACCTGCGAACTCGCGCGCCAGCCGTTCGACGCGGTTCGCCTTGACGCCGGTCATTTCTTCGACACGTTCGGGAGCGTAGTCCGGCAGCCCATCTTTCCAGCCGGCGATCGCAGCGGTCGCGCGATCGGCAACAGCAGGACGCACCTTGTCGCGAATCACCACATGCGCGATGCCGAGCGCGAGAACGCCTTCCGTGCCCGGGCGAATCGGCACCCATTCGTCGGCGCTGGCACCGGTCTGCGACAGGCGCGAATCGACATGGACGAAGTGGCCGCGTACACCGCGTCGGCCCTGCCGCATGTCGCCGTACGCGCGCGACTGTGAGACCGGCGCGTTCCAGGTGCCAAGGAAATCTGAGCCGAAGTTCAGGACGTAACGGCTCTGGGCAAAGTCGAACGTGGGCAGCTGTGCAACCCCGAAGCTCACGGCGTTGGCTCGACGAAGGACGTCGTCTCCAAACAGGTCGTAGCTCATCGGAGCCGGTGCACCGAACCTCGCCAGGAACTCACCGATGAGCGCGTTGCGGTAGCTCGAGCCGGACCGTCCGAAGAACGCCAGGGAACCGGCCTTGCCCGACGCAGCAATCTCGTTCAGTTTCGCGACGACTTCGGCAATGGCCGCGTCCCACGTGATCGCTTCGTAGCTGCCGACGCCGCGATTGCCCGTCCGCTTCAATGGCTGCGCAATGCGATCAGGGTGATAGGTGACCTGAATCGCCGCTTGCCCTCGTGCGCAGAGGCCGCCGTGGTTGACCGGATGCTCCGGATTTCCTTCCAGCTTCTTCGCCGCCAGGATTTGGACGACACCGGCCTTCCCGTTGCGGACCACATCCGCCTCGGCGCCCATCACGCGAACGGTGAGGCCGCACGCCGACGGGCAGAGCGGGCACACGCTCGGCTTCCAGACGGCCTGGCCCGGCACGATGTCCTCGTCGGGCACAAACCGGATCAGTTGATGCTCGGGATTGCCGCAGCTCGCAAGAGCGGCGGTCGTGCCCGACACGGCCGTGAGCTTGATGAAGGAGCGGCGATCCATCTAACGCCCCACTAGAAATGACATGTGAGGCAGTCCACTGGAGCCTTGCGCTCGTTATGACAGTTCACGCAGAAGCCCATGTTCATGTCGACGTTCCGCTGCGCGACGGTTCCCTCGTGGATCGGACCATGGCACGTGGTGCAGTTGACTTTGGCGCGGATGTGCGGCGCGTGATTGAACTTCACGTGTGCCTGTGGCGTGTAGTTGAAGACGCGACGCCAGACGAAGTCCTCGCCGCGGTCGCGCATCGCCGTGATCTGCTTGATCCGTGGACGATCGGTGGCAATCGCATTGTGGCAGACCATGCACGTGCGCACGCTCGGTAGTCCGGCCACCGGCCCGGACACGACAGCCTCGTGGCAATACTCCGTACAGGCAATCTTTTTGGCGTAATGGGTCTTGTGAGGAAACTCGACCGGCTGTTCGGGCTTGTTCGGATGGCGCCCGATGAAATCGTTGAGCGCGTCGCTGAAGCCGGCACGGGCGGTCGTGAACACCGCAGTGCTCTGCCCAGGCAGTACTAGCCCTCCGGACGATGCCGACTGGGGACTGGTGTCTAGCATCCGGCAGCCGAGGCTGCCGGAGAGGATGAGTGCGCTGACGACGAGAGCGCTCCGCACCCGGTTATTTTTTGGCCGCCTTTGCGGCTGGGGCCGGGGCCGGACCAATGCTGCGGAGGTAGTTGACGACCTGCCAGACCTCTTTCTCGGACAGGGTTCCCTTCTGGCCCACCATCCCCTGGTCCTTGCCCTTGCCCTGAGCGGATGGAGCGCCATTCCAGATGACGGCGAAAATCTCGCCGTCGCTGCTGCCGTGGTCCCACTTCGCGTCCGTCAGATCTGCGGGCTTGGGGTCCTTCGGCGCAAGCGGGCCGTCGCCCTTCGCCCGGAGGCCATGGCAGTGACGGCAATTCTTGTTATACAGCGCCTTGCCGGCGTTGATCGACGCCGGAGTGGACGGAACCGGATTCTTCCGCGCAGCCAGCTTCGGATCGCCACCGCGCCTCTGCGCGTCGACCACCGTGGTCGCCAGCGCCACCGCAAATACGAGAGAAAAAAGAGCCGCAACCCAACGCATCGTCGTGACAGTCCTCTATGATCGGGCGCCCAAATCGCCCGGAAGCGATGGCAGTGTACTTCAGGTTCAAAGCCCGAGCGAACCTGACAAAGAATTCACGAATAGTTCAGAAACCGCTGCGCGGCGCCTGACCTAAGATTGGCGGATTATGCGAAGAGCGTTTCCGTTCCTTGTCTACAGCCTTGCCCTGCTGCTCGCCCTGACGGCAGCAGGTTGTAAACGCGCAACGGAGGCAGCGCCGGCGCCCGCCGAGGCCGCGATGCCGCCGTTCATCCCGGATCACACGATCAAGGACTTGATGTTGAACGTCGTCGACACCAACGCCGACGTCGTGTGGTTGTCCGTGACGACGACCGCCAGCGAAAAGGGCCTCGTCGAAACACGACCGAAGAACGACGCCGAGTGGATGCGGGTCAGGCAGGGCGCCGTGACGCTTGCTGAAGCCGCCAACCTGCTCATGATTCCCGGACGCCACGTCGCGCGTCCAGGCGAGAAATCCGAGACCCCAGGCGTGGAACTGGAGCCGTCCGAGATGGAAGAGCTGATCAACAAGGACCGGCCGGCCTTCTACAAACACGCCAAGGCGCTGTACGACGCGGCGATGCTGGCCGTCGACGCGATCGACAAGAGAGACGCTAACAAGGTGTTCGAAGTCGGCGAGAACATCGACCATGCCTGCGAGAACTGCCACCGGAACTACTGGTATCCCAACGAGAAGATCCCGGAACTGCCGGTCGCGAAATGATCGACCGGCACAGCGTGCGTGCTCTGCCGGCGCTCGCTGTCAGCATCCTGTTGCTGGCGCAGTGTTCATCCGGACCTGCGCCAGTTCCTCCCGCGAACACCCCCTCGGCGACATCCCCGCTCACACCGGTGCTCTCCGTGAAGGAATTGATGGAGCACATTGTCGATCCGACCGCGGACTGGATCTTCGACGCCGCCGTCGTGGACGTCACGGCCACCGGCATCAAAGAGACCGTGCCGAGGAGCGACGAAGACTGGCTGCGCGTCGAGCGCGGGGCCATGCTGCTGGCCGAGGCGTCGAACCTGCTGAAGATGCCGCGGGCGATGGCGCCAGCCGGCGCGGCGGGAAGCACCCCGCTCAAGCCCGGCGAGCCGTCGCCAGAACTCTCGCCCGCGGAAATCGAAGCCAAGGTGAACGCGAACCGCGACCTGTGGAACAAGCACGCTGACGAGCTGCGCACCGTCGCTCTCGCCTCGCTCGCCGTCGCCAGGGCACGCAACGTTGACGGGCTGTTCAAGATCGGCAGCGACATCGACAAGACGTGCGAGAACTGCCACCTGGAGTTCTGGTATCCAGGCGACAAAGAGGCAGTGCTGGCGGATCAGAAGAAGAAAGTTACCTACGGCAAGTAGTCAGTCCAAAAGAAGTCGCTGTCGGTTCAAGCCGCGGCGGTCGACCGACGACACGGCCGACAGGCGAAGGCTACGGTACGAACACGACTCCCCACGGCCGGTCGCCCACCTTGACTTTCGATTTCACTGCCCGTCCCTCGACATCGATGATCGAGACGTCATTGGCCGGTCCGTTCGCGGTAAATACGGTCTTGCCATCGGGTGTGACTGCAATTCCCCAGGGCCGGTCTCCTGCCTCGATCGACGCCAGCGGCTGATTGGTTTTTGTGTCGATGATGAAGACGTGCTTGCCACGTCCGGTGGTGATGAACACCTTCGATCCATCGGGCGCCACGACTGACCCCATCGGCTTCACCATGTCGCCGGTCAGCATGATGGTGCTGAGGACCGTGTGCTTCATGGCGTCCACCACCGACACGCTCGAGCCGTTTTCCGCAGTCACGTAGGCGCGCGTACTGTCGGGAAGGAAC
>DASROF010000217.1:0-5265 GCA_035647075.1 Vicinamibacterales bacterium
CGGTCATGATCTTGGCGCCGCAGTTGGTGCACGTCATGCGCAGGTACTCGAGCCCCTTGAGCTCGCCGCACTTGCACTGCCAATCGCCGATCGAGTACTTGACGAAGTCGAGAGAGCAGGTCTCCCGGAAGTCACTGATCGGAAAGACGGACTTGAAGACCGACTGCAGGCCGGCATCCTCGCGCTCCGAGGGCAGCCGGTTCATCTGCAGGAACCGTTCGTACGACTTCCGCTGGATTTCGATCAGATTCGGGATCGGAACCGTGGTGCGGATTTTCGAGAAGTCCTTGCGCTCGCGGTAGACGTTCTTAGGAAGGCTGTACATCTGTGACTGATCCTCGAAGTGGATCGAATAAACGAAGGCCCAAGGGCCAAGGCCCGGGGCCTAAGTGCTGTCTTAGGCCCAAGGCCGACTTCTTCCCGCGCAGGCCCAGGCCAGAGGCCCCGGGCCTGGTCAGCATGTCCGTTAGGAGATGCTGACCTTCGCCCCGACTTCTTCGAACTTCTTCTTGATCGCGTCGGCCTCTTCCTTGGGCACGCCTTCCTTGATCGGCTTCGGCGCGCTCTCGACGAGGTCCTTCGCTTCCTTCAGTCCAAGGCTGGTGACTTCGCGGACGACCTTGATGACCTTGATCTTGTCCGTGCCCGCTTCGGTCAGCGTGACGTTGAACTCGGTCTTCTCTTCCACCGCAGCGGCAGCCGCACCGCCACCGCCGCCCGCCATCGGCATGCCCATCGGCACCGCCGCTGCAGCGCTGACACCGAGCTCGGCTTCCAGCTTCTTCACGAGCTGGGAGAGCTCGAGGACGCTGATGTTCTTGATGTAGTCAACAAACTGATCCTGCGTAACTTCGGCCATTGTCTTTTCTCTCTCTCGAATGCGGGGCCTGTCTACGGAACGACTCGACGTCGTTCCGTGTCGCCCCTAGGTTGCGTAGTGTCCGGCCTCAGCCGGACCCAACTTAGGGGCGGCTTTATGCCGCGCCCGCTTCTGTCTTCTTCTTCTCCACCTGCGAGAGCACCGTCACCAGATCGCGCGGCACTGCGGAGAGCACCGTCACGAGCTGCTGCATCGGCGCCTGCAGCAGGAAGAGCAACTTGCCGTACAACTCCGTCTTGCCGGGCAGGTTGGCGAGGTCCGTCACTTCAGCCGGCTTGATCGTCCGGCCCTGAACCACCGCGCCCTTCACCTGAAGTGTCGGCGCCCCCTTCATGAACGTCGTCAGCGCCTTTGCCAGCGCCACGGCGTCGTCCGAGGTGTAGGCAATCGCCGTCGTGCCCTCGAACATCTTCTCGAGCGCTTCGATCGACGTACCCTTGCTCGCGCGAATGGCGAGCGTGTTCTTCACGACCTTGTACTTGCCCTTGGCGCCGCGGATCTGCCGACGCAGCTCCGTCACCGCGGGCACATCGAGGCCGCGATAGTCGACCAGGATAGCCGTGTCGGCGCCCTTGAAGTCCGCCGCCAGCGCCTGGAGTTCCTGTTCTTTGTCCGCTCTCGTGACAGCCATCGTTGTCGCGCTCCTTAATGCTTCACGCGCTCATCGATGTGCGCAGTGTCGATCACGACACCCGGGCCCATCGTCGAGGACACGGTGACTGACTTGAGGTACTTGCCCTTCGCCGCCGACGGCTTCGCCTTGACGACGGAGTCGACCAGCGCGTGGGCGTTTTCGACGAGACTCTGCGTCGGGAACGACATCTTTCCGACCGGCGCGTGAATGATGCCGGTCTTGTCGACGCGGAACTCCACCTTGCCGGCCTTGATCTCCTTGATCGCCTGCGCGACGTTCGGAGTCACCGTGCCGGTCTTCGGGTTCGGCATCAGGCCGCGCGGGCCGAGCACCTTCCCGAGGCGTCCCACCGCGCGCATCATGTCGGGCGTCGCGACCACCGCGTCGAAGTCCATCCATCCACCGATGATCTTCTCGACGATCTCGTCGCCGCCGACGTGATCGGCACCCGCCTCCGTCGCTTCCTTCTGCTTGTCTGCGCCGGCGATCGCGAGCACCTTCTTGCTCTTGCCGAGCCCGTGCGGAAGCACGACCGTGCCGCGAACCATCTGGTCCGCGTGCTTCGGGTCGACGCCGAGCCGCATGGCCATTTCCACCGTCTCGTCGAACTTGGCGTACTTCACCTTCTGAATCAGGGGAATCGCCTCCTCGAGCAAGTACGGACGGTCCTCAACCTGTGCGGCTGCGGCCGTGAATTTCTTGCCGTGTTTTGCCATGTGCCTCCTTGTGGTCCAGACGGAGCGTCAGCTCCTCCCACTCTTGCTGTTAACCGCGAAGTTCGCGACGCGCGCGAAGAACGCGAAGAGAGTTACCCAACGACATCAATGCCCATCGAACGGGCTGTGCCTTTCACGGTCAGAATCGCGGCCTGGAGATCCGTGCAGTTCAGGTCGGGCATCTTCATGCGCGCGATCTCTTCGACCTGCTTCGCCGTCACCGTTCCCACTTTGGTGCGGTTGGGCTCGGCGGAGCCCTTCGCCAGGTTGGCCACCTTCTTCAGCAGCACCGACGCCGGCGGCGTCTTGGTGATGAAGGTGTAGCTGCGATCGGCGTAGATCGTCACGACCACCGGAATGATCAGCCCGTCGTCCTTCGCCGTCCTCGCGTTGAAGTTCTTGCAGAAGTCCATGATGTTGACGCCGTGCGGACCGAGCGCGGTCCCGACCGGCGGCGCGGGCGTCGCCTTGCCCGCAGGAATCTGCAACTTCACCATCGCCTGAACTTTTTTCGCCATACCCCTTAACCACGAAGACCGCGAAGGTCTTAAATCTTTTCCACCTGCAGGAAATCCAGTTCCACCGGCGTCGCGCGGCCGAAGATCGTCACCATCACCTTCAGCGTGTTGCGATCGAGGTTCACCTCGTCGACCACACCGTTGAAGCTGGTGAACGGCCCCTCGTTGATCCGCACGTGATCGCCCTTCTCGAAGGTGTATTTCGGCTTCGGCTTCTCCGCCGCCGATTTCACCTGCTCGAGAATGTGATCCACCTCTTCCTTGGTCAGCGGCGTCGGCTTGGTGCCCGCGCCGACGAAGCCGGTGACCTTCGGCGTGTTCTTGACCACGTGCCACGCGTTGTCGGACATCGACATTTCGACCAGGATGTAACCGGGGAAAAACCGCCGCGCGCTCTTCACCTCGCGGCCGCCGCGCTTCTCAACGATGTCCTCGGTCGGGATGAGGATTTCGCCAATCTCGTTCTGCAGCCCGTAGGCCTGGACGCGCTGCTGCAGCGATTCCTTCACCTTGTTCTCGAACCCCGAGTAGGTGTGGACGATGTACCAGTTCTTCTGGACCGAGTTCACGATTGGCGCTGTGTCGCTCATGCCACGCCTGTTACGCGATACAGCCAGTTCAGTGCGGCTGTCAGCCCGAGGTCGACGCCGTACAGATAAACGCCGAAGAACGCCGCCGTCACCAGCACGACGAATGTCGTCGCATAGACTTCCTTGCGCGACGGCCACGTGACGCGGCGCATCTCGTTGCGAACTTCCGTGAAGAACGTGCGGGTGTTGTTCCACCAGCCGACGGGTCCACGCTCACCGCTGGCCCATACCGGTGCTTTCTCCGGTTCTTCCTTGCTCATCGTCGCCTTCATTCAGTCAACCGAACTTTCTGTCATCCCCGCGTCACCGTCGTCTGTTCGCCCACGCCTGGAGTCCGCCTGCGCCGTCTGGCTCGCCGGGCCGAGGCTCATGGCTCCGGCGCCAGCTCGCGTGAGCGAAGGCTGGCAGGTCAGGAGGGACTCGAACCCCCAGCCCTCGGTTTTGGAGACCGATGCTCTACCAATTGAGCTACTGACCTGTGCTTCAGTTGGCAGTTGGTAGTTGGCTAGTTCGTAGTTTGAGTTGGTAGGTACTACCAACTATCCAACTATCTAACTATCCAACTAGCTACTTCGTCTCCTTATGCGCCGTGTGCTTCCGACAGAACCGGCAGTACTTGCTGAACTCCAGCCGATCCGTCGTCTTCTTCTTGTTCTTGGTCGTGCTGTAGTTCCGGCGCTTACAGTCGCCGCAGGCCATATGAATGATGTCGCGCATTACTCAATGATCTCCGTGATGGTTCCGGCGCCGACGGTGCGGCCGCCTTCGCGAATCGCGTAGCGCGCGCCCTTCTCGAGCGCCACCGGCACGTGCAGCTCCGCGGTGATCGTCGTGTTGTCGCCCGGCATCACCATCTCCACACCCTCGGGCAGCTTCAGGCTCCCCGTCACGTCCGTCGTCCGGATGTAGAACTGCGGCCGATACCCGTTGAAGAACGGGGTGTGCCGCCCGCCCTCTTCCTTCGACAGGATGTAGACCTCGCCCTTGAACTTGGTGTGCGGCTTGATCGTCCCCGGCTTGGCCAGCACTTGCCCGCGCTCCACGTCCGCCTTCTCGACGCCGCGCAGCAGCACCCCGACGTTGTCCCCCGCCACGCCCGAGTCCAGGAGCTTCCTGAACATCTCGACGCCGGTCACAACCTTCTTCTCCGTGGGCTTGAACCCGACGATCTCGATTTCCTCGCCGACCTTCACCTGGCCGCGCTCGATCCGCCCCGTCACCACCGTGCCACGGCCCGAGATCGAGAACACGTCCTCGATCGGCATCATGAACGGCTTGTCGACCTCGCGCTGCGGCAGCGGAATGTAGCTGTCGAGCGCTTCCATCAGCTTGATCACGCTGTCCACGCCGCCGGCATCGCCCTGCAGCGCCTTCAGCGCCGACACCCGCACCACCGGGACCGCGTCCCCGTCGAACTTGTAGCTCGAGAGCAGCTCGCGCACCTCGAGCTCCACCAGGTCCAGCAACTCGGGGTCATCGACCGCGTCGACCTTGTTCAGCGCCACCACCAGATACGGCACGTTCACCTGCCGCGCCAGCAGCACGTGCTCGCGGGTCTGCGGCATCGGGCCGTCCACCGCCGACACCACCAGGATCGCGCCGTCCATCTGCGCCGCGCCCGTGATCATGTTCTTGATGTAGTCGGCGTGGCCCGGGCAGTCCACGTGCGCGTAATGCCGATTCGCCGTCGCATACTCGACGTGCGACGAGGCAATCGTCAGAATCTTCGTGTCGTCGCGTCGCCCCTGCGACTCGCTCGCCTTCGCGACCTCGTCATACGGCACATACTTCGCCCAGCCCTTGTCCGCTGCCACCTTCGTCAGCGCCGCCGTCAGCGTCGTCTTCCCGTGGTCGATGTGTCCAATCGTCCCCACGTTCACGTGCGGCTTCGAACGATCAAATTTCTCTTTGGCCATCGCGATACGTC
>DASROF010000218.1:0-11978 GCA_035647075.1 Vicinamibacterales bacterium
GCGTAAGAGCCAGCACCGCCCAGGTGCTCTTGCCCAGCACGGCGTGAGCGACGGCGTTCGCATCGACGTCGAATCGATAGCCGTCCGGCAGCACCTCGCCGATCATGGCGTCGACGCGCCGGAACAGCGCCTGGTGCTTCAGTTCCTCGTCACTGAACCGCACCAGCGCCTCCAGGGCCACCTGGTCGCCAAACCAGTGCTCGTGGCTCAGTTCCAGGACCTTGGCGTTGATGAAGCGCTCCACGAGTCCGAAGATGTTCGCGTAGGTACGGCCCTGGATCTGGCTGACGAACCGCCGTTCGCCAGGGGAGAGCGTGGTGAACTCGCCGGCGAGCGAAAGGCCGTCCGGCAGGAACTTGTGGGCCGTATCGAAGCGACGTCCCCGGATGACGTCCGTCTCGATGTCCCAGCGCACCCGTTTGGACGACTCCACCGCGCGCGCATACCGCTGGGTCTCAGGGAGCGTGTCGATCGCAATCATGATCTGTCTCCTTCACGGGTCCGCCTGAAGGCGGACACTACAGTGACGCTGCCGACCAATGGAATCATCGGCCTGGCGGAGCAACACTAAGCGGCCGTCGCGCGCGGATCTATGATTGGGCCGCCGGGAAACATGACCGGGACGCCGGCTCTGATCACAACGCCTGCAGAGAGACCACATGGATGCACTGTCTGATGTCTTGAGGGTGGCGAACCTCACCGGCGGTGTGTTCCTGCACGCCGAGTTCCGCGCACCGTGGTGCATCGTCGCGCGTGTGTCGCCGGAACATTGCGCGCCGGCGCTCGGGCCGGCATCCCACCTGATCGTCTATCACTACGTCGTCGAGGGCGACCTGCACATCCGCGTTGACGGCCAGAGCGACGAGGTCGTGATTGGCGCCGGCGAGGTCGTCCTGCTTCCGCGCAATGACCTGCATCTGATGGGCAGCGACTTGACCCTGGCACCGGTGGCCGGGAGTGATGTCATTCGGCCGCCGACCAACGGCGGGCTGTTCTCGATTCAGCACGGCGGAGCCGGCGGGCGCACCCAGATGATCTGCGGGTTCCTCGGTTGCGCCAACGCCGCAGGTAATCCGGTGCTCTCGACACTGCCGCCGCTGCTCACGCTCAACCTTGCACAAGACGTGGCGGCGGAGTGGATCCGGGCGACGTTTCAATACGGCGCCGCGGAAGTGGCCGCCGGCCGGCCAGGATCCGAGACGGTGCTGGCCAAGCTGTCCGAGTTGCTGTTCGTGGAAGCCGTGCGCCGGCACGCCGCGTCGCTGCCAGAGGGCCAGACCGGATGGTTCTCCGGTCTCCGCGATCCCTACGTGGCGCGCGCACTGGCACTGCTCCATCGCGAAGTCGCGAGACGTTGGACCGTCGATGATCTTGGGCGCGAGGTCGGCCTGTCGCGCTCGGCACTGGCCGACCGCTTCATGCATTTGATCGGCGTGCCGCCGATGCACTACCTCGCGCAGTGGCGCATGCAGGTCGCCACGCAGAAGCTCCGCGGCACCAGCACCTCGCTGGTACAAGTGGCGGAGACCGTCGGCTACGACTCCGAAGCCGCATTTTCTCGAGCGTTCAAGAAGTCGTTCGGCGTGGCGCCCGCCACATGGCGACGCTCGAACGGTTGAGCCACAGGCACCGCACTGCTGCGAATTAGTTCCCACCTGCAGAGATTTGCGATCGGGCGCGGTGGACAACGGCGCCGCCGCACGCGATAGTGAATTGAGCAGGAGGAGCGTGTGTTGAAGTTCCGACTCGTCAGTTTGATGTGTGCGCTGACACTACTCTCTATTCCTGCGACATCAACGGCGCAGACGATCGCCGCAATCGATGTCGCACCCGCCGCCGAACTGGAGCCAGTACAACAGCCGCAACCGCAACCGCAGGCGCAGCCGCAGCCCGCATCGCCCCGGCCGACGGTGGCGGCCGAGTACAGCGACGCCTACGTGAAACGTCGAAAGATTCATCTCTACGCGAGCTTTGCAACGGCGCCGCTGTTCGTAGCGCAGTACATCGTCGGCCAGAAGCTCTACGACGACGGAGGATCAGACGGCCAGCGCGGCGCGCACTCGGCACTCGGGGTCGGCATCGGCGCGCTGTTCGGGGTCAACACGGTGACCGGCGTATGGAATCTCTGGGAGGCACGCCACGATCCCAACGGCCGTCGTCGCCGCCTCATTCACGGCCTGTCGATGCTTGGCGCCGACGCCGGGTTCGTGGCCACCGGACTGCTCGCGCCCGGCGACGAAGGCGGCGACCAGGGAAGCCGCTCCGCGCATCGCACGGTGGCGCTCACCTCGATGGGCGTGGCCGCAGGCAGTTACGTTTACATGCTCCTGACACGGTAACGGAATGGCATCTGAGCTGACAGCGCTGTGCTCGTCATGGAGCAGTTACTACGGGAACCATCAGGCCCTGTCGGTCACGATCCGTTCGTTGCACCTGCTCGCGCTGGTCGTTGGCGGTGGGACTGCCGTCGCGGCCGACCGGCGCGTCCTCACGTCGAGGCACACCGGATTGTTGGCTGACGCGGTGGGCTACATGCGGCGATCACATCGCACCGTCATCGCCGCCTTCGTTGTGAATGTCGTGACCGGACTGCTGATGGCGCTCTCCGACGTCGGAACCTACAGCGTCTCGGTGCTGTTCTGGACCAAGATGGCGCTCGTCGCGCTCCTGATCGCGAACGGTGGCCTCCTGACGGCCGCCGGACGACACGCCCACGCATCGTCATCGCCGTGGCAGCGTCGCCTGGTCGCTGCGTCGGCGATCAGTCTCATTCTCTGGCTGGCGATCGTGTATGCGAGCAGCTGGCTGATGGTGGCAGCATGAGCCGGGACACGCGCGACTGCGACGGCTGCCAGTCTCGCCGTCAATTCTTCGGATGTGTGACGGCGTCGCTGACGGGCGCGCTCGTCCTGCCGGTGATCGCCGACGCGCTCGACCTGCTGCCGGTCGTGGAAGCAGAGGGGGCGCAGGCCAGCGGCTCGGAACACGCCTACCCGATCCCGGCCCAGGACAGCGTCACCATCGACAAGAAGGCGCAGATCATCCTCGTGCGGTATCAACAGAAGGTGATCGCGTTCAACCTCGCTTGTCCGCATGAAAACACCGCGCTGAAATGGCGGGAGAACGACAAGCGTTTCCAGTGCCCCAAGCACGATTCCAAATACACGCCGGAAGGGGTGTTCAAGGACGGGCGGGCAACGCGCAACATGGATCGCCTGGCGATTCGGCGTCAGGGCGACCAGGTGCTGGTGGGCACCGACCGTCTGTATCAGTCCGACAAGCAGCCGAAGGAATGGGCCGACGCCGTCGTTCCGCTGTAGCGATCGTTAGAACTCGAGTTGCAGGCGCACGCCGACGGTCCGCGGGACGCCGAGCGCCGTCCCGGAGAACAGGCCGGCGAAGTTGATCGCGTTGAGACGGTTCGTAATGTTCATCACATCCGCCTGAATCCGAAAGCGTTGGCGGTCGGTCCTGAGAACGGTCACGCTGCCGGACGCATCGATCGACGCTGACGGTCGCAACCGGCCTGCTTCGAAATCCACGCGATCGACGATCCGCTCGCCGTACTGCTGGATGGCTGCATCGCGGTCACCGGCGAATTCGACGGGCAGGCCGCTTCCGTACGATCCGGCGACGGCCACCCAGGCGCGCGGCGACAGCTCGTAGCTCACGCGCGCGCGCATGGTGTGCCGTTGATCCTGCGAGATCGGAAACCGATCGGTTGCGCTCAACGCACTCCGCTCGTCATCTCCAACGAGCAGTCCTCCGGTCATCGGCAGCGTCCCGGTTCCCACCATGTAGGCGTAGCTTGCAAATCCCGACAGCGCGCGCCAACGCGGGACTTCCACTTTTATCTCGGTCCCATGGATGTCCGCGCGCTGGAACGACATCGGAAAGCTGACGCCCGTATTCAGCAACACGTCGTCGTCCGCGAAGTTCTCGACCGTGCGCGTGAACTGTGTGACGTCCACACGCAACAGGGACAACAGCCGCTTGGACACACCGGCTTCGAAGAAGTGGCCGAGCGACGGCGGCACCGGGAGCCGGATGACGCTCTCGTTGACGACGTCGAGCTTCGGCGAGCTGGCCAGCAGCAGGTTCTCGATGGCGGGCGTCTGGAACGCGCGATCGTACGATGCGCGGAACACGAGGTCCGCCGCTGGCCATGACCACGCAACCGCAACACGCGGACTGACGGCGCTGTCCGTCACGACCAGCGTGTAGTGATCCCAGCGCACGCCGGCGTTGATCGTCCAGCTACCAAGGGCGACACGATCCTGCAGGAACAGCGCCTGCTCGCGATTGGGGGCGCGGTCCGCAAACGAGAACGTGGGCGGCGTGCTCGGCTCGAACAGTGATGGATCAGTCAGCTGGTAGCTGAACGCTTCCCGAATGGAGCCGAAACTGGCGTCGAAGCCGGCTTTCCACTCGTGCGCGCCGGCATGCGCGGTGACGGTGCCGCGCGCGTATCCTTCCCGGAAACCACGATCCTGTTGCGCGGCGATCGGTGTTGACAGCGCGTTCGACGACAGCCGGGCACCCAGCGTCCGGGCCATCCCGCGGACGTCAGCCAGGACGTTCGTCGAGAGCACGTGCTGATAGGACAGTTGCAGCGCCGTCTCTTCGCTGCTCCGCTCCTGACGCTGCCCCGCGCCTTCCTGAATCAATTCGTTGGGCACGAGGAATCGAGTCTCGCCGTGGCGGAGAACCACTCCGAGCCGATCCGCCGCGGAGAATTCGCGTTCGAACACTGCTGCGACGTTCGAACCCGTCCCATGGTTCGTGAAATTCTCTTCAACCGGCGGATCCAGATAGCGATCGGTGCGCGCGAGGTTTCCGCTGACTCCAAGCGTCGTGTGCTTCCATCCAAACTGCGTGCTGGTGAATCCCGTCGCGGTCCCGAAGCTCCCGATCGATGTGCCGGCGGCACCATGAAGTCCCTGGCGAGCCTGTCCGGCCGTCACCACTTCAATCACGCCGCCAAGCTTCCGACCGTACTCCGCGGGGTATCCGCCCGTGACGATGCTCATCGCGTGGACATCGTCGGCATCGAATCCTGGAGCGAATGTCGGAGAGCGATTGTCGGTGAGCGGGAGCCCGTCGATGACGTACTGCACCTGGTATTCCGATCCGCGCGGATGCAGGATGCCGTTAGCCTCGAGGAGCCAGCCTGGTTGGGTGTTGACCACGTCCGAGAGCGCACGGCCGGGCAAGGCGCTCAGGCGGCGCTGCAACGATTCAGGGCCCACGCGGTTCGTCGAGCTCGTTTGACGCAGATCGAGCAGCGTCTCGCCCGGATTCACCGTGACCTCCGCCTGGACCGGCGCAATCGTCAACGTGACACGGAAGTTGAGTGGCAGCGCGGATTCAACGTCCAGCAGCGTCGTGAACGGAGCGAACCCGTCACGCGACACCGTCAGCCTGTACCGCCCGAACGGCAATGGCCTGGCGACGAGCGCGCCATCGACGGCGGTCTGGCGTGTCTGCGCGAACTGGCTGGCTGTGCTGATGAGGGTCACGTGGCTCTGGAGGCCGAGGCCGCCAGCGTCAGTGACCGTCAGGCGTAACTCACCAGTTGCGCTTTGCGCAAATTGCGCGCTTGCGAGGAACCACCAGAGGACGAGTGCCGACATTGACCGGCTGATTGTACCGGCCCGGAGTTCCTCGCCCGCTCAACCGCGAAGACACCTGGCTAGTACGTCGACTTCGGCTTCGGCTTGGACTTCGCTTTTGGCTCAGCCTTCACGCCGCCGTGCTCCTTGCACGCGTTCGTCTTGAGCGTGGCCTGATCGGTTTTGCCATCCTTGCAGACATAGGTCGTCTGCACGGCGTTCTTGGTTCCTTCGCCGACCTTCTTTGCGCCCTTCTCAGTTGCGTCCACACCCTTCTTTGTCGTATCGACAGTGGCCTCCCCAGCCTTCTTGGCACCGTCCTTTATGGCGCCGAGCTGCGCAAAGGCCGGGCTGCCGGCGGTACAGAAAGCGGCGACCACAAGTGATGCGAT
The DNA here is from genome assembly GCA_035647075.1 of Vicinamibacterales bacterium. GTDB lineage: Bacteria > Acidobacteriota > Vicinamibacteria > Vicinamibacterales > UBA2999 > Gp6-AA40. The sequence continues at coordinate 6,005 of DASROF010000218.1, forward strand.
AAGTTTTCGCATGATGCACCTTCCCCCGGAATCGAAGGTTCAAGTGACGTTCCACCGCCGCCGCGAGCGCAGACGATGGATTCGGTAGCCCTGCACTACCGGTCGAAGTACAACAGGTAATCAGAACGGCCGGTTGAGAATAATCTCGCGACACGGCCGGCAGTGGCATCGCCGCCGTTCGCGTCGAGGCCCACGACCTGCGGATACCAGCCACCGCCTTTCATGATCCGCTCCGGCGGTGACCATCCCATCGGATCTGACAACTCGGCGTTGTACGAAATGTAGCTGCCCTCTTCGCCGAAGCTCTCATCCTTGGCCCGGTTCACGAGCATGACATACCGCTCGAGATACGTATTCCAATGGATGGACGGGCCCCAGAAGGCGTCCACTCTCGGGTCGCCATCGTGGAATGGCTCCAGTGTGGGAAAGATCGCCGTCGGCTGCGGCATCGCCCAGACAAGTCCTCGTTCGTCGAAACCCGAGAACAGCAAATCACCAGCTCGTGGGCGCGCCGGAGGCAGCCACAGACCGTTGGCGAAGATCTCTGTCTTCCCCACCGGTGCGTCGCGATCGGTCCACAAATACCGGGCGGCGACAACGCCCTGTTCCTGTGATGTCGCTCCGTACTGCGAAAAGTACAGATACACGTAACGGGAATCGCGATCCAGTGTCGCCGAGAAGTCGCCAACACCGCCGACGATGTAGGTGTTGAGCGTGTCGCAGTCGAAGGTCGACGAAGACGCCTGAATCAGCGTGCCAAGGTTCGTCCACGTCACGCCGTCGTCCGTGGAACGCATCGCGCCGATGCGCGGCGCCGTCCGGGTCATGCTGCGACAACGCGCCGGGAAACGCTCGTTGTGATAGAAGCCGTACCACGTTCCGTCAGCGGCAGCGACGACCGCCTCGATCCAGATTCCCCCGTCCGGCGCGCCGACAATCGTGACCGGTGTGGCCGGCGACAGGTCGGCCAGCGATGGGCCCGATGAACGACTTGGTGTGCCGCCGAACGACGTGAAGACGACCAGCGTCGGTTCCCCATCGACGACCGTTCTCAGAACGGGGCTGTTGCTGTCGACCTCTCCGGTAAATTCGACGGAGGGTGTGCGGAGCAGAGTGACCGTCGGGTCTTCCGACGGAGGGGGTGGGTCACTATCTCTCGGGACCGCAAAGCGGCGGTCTTGTCCGGCGCCAAGAACGGCAACGGTGACATCGAAACATCCGACGACGATCGCAAAACATAAGGTGATCTTGCTTACCGCGCGTATCCCCATATAAGGATGAGATGACGGTAAGCGAAACGCTGCGCGTAAATCGTTAACGGATCGTTAAGCGGTTGTAAAAGAAATGACGACACCAATGGTGCTTGTGGCGACCTGGCGCGACGGATTGTTCGTCGTCGCCGGCGATACACGCGAACAAGAGCTCGCCAGTCGATCGGTCAGAGCGCTCACCTCCGATGGGCGTGGCGGCGCGCTCGCCATCGTCGACAGGCACTCACTCCGCCAACGCACTCCCGACGGTCTGTGGAACACGATCGCGACCGCGGAATTCGATCTCTCGTGCGGCGTGGCGGTGGGCGACGTCATCTACGTCGGGACCGACGATGCTCGAGTGCTGCGCGTCGGGCCGGACGGGGCACTCGAGCAGCTCCGCGGCTTCGACGCCGTTGAGGGGCGTGAGACGTGGTACGCGGGTTCGGCGGTCATCAACGGTCAGCGCGTTGGACCACCGCTCGGCATCCGCTCGATCACTGCCTCGCCGGATGGCGCGGTGATCCTCGCGAACGTCCATGTCGGCGGCGTGCCCCGATCCACGGATGGAGGCGTTACCTGGCACCCAACCATCAGCGTCGAGAGCGGCGTCCACGAGGTTCGGGTGCACCCGCACCGTGCCGACGTCGTGATGGCCGCATCCGCGATCGGTCTCTGCATCAGTCGCGATGGCGGGATGACGTGGGACATCCAACGCGACGGGATGCACGCCGCGTACTGCTCCGCCCTCGCGTTTCTGGGTGACGACGTCCTCGTGTCCGCATCGGTAGATCACTTCGCGGCGCAAGGCGCAATCTACCGACGACGGGTCGATGGACAGGATTCGCTGGTCGCAGTCAGCGGCGGACTGCCCATGTGGCTCGAGGGCATTGCGGATACCGGATGCGTCGCCACGAGCGGCTCGGCAGCCGCGATCGCCGATCGGAACGGTAACGTCTACGTATCGACGGACGCGGGTCGCAGTTGGTCGCTCCGCGTCAACGGTCTCCCATCCCCAAGCAGCGTCCTGATCGTCTGAGTGACGACTCAGCAGCCAGCGCGCGAAATTTTTGTCGCCTGGAATTGCGTAGGGCCGATCGCGCCTTTACACTGACTGTCTTCACGGTTTTCGTCTAATTCGACCGACCCGTTTCGACCATTCGCCCCATTTTCGAACCATAGGAAACACCATGAACGCGGAAGCTCTTGTTCGCCGTGTGCTCGGCGAGTTCCACGAAATGCCGGGACTGCGGTTGACGTTTGATCAGGCGTGTCGACTCTGGCAGCTCGATGCTGGCACCTGCGACGCGGTGCTGGCAACGCTCATTCAGGATCGGGTTCTACACAAAACGCGGGACGGGCACTACGTCGCTCGTACGTCGTAGGTCAGATCCCGTGGGCGGCGGACGGTTTGCTCAGGCATCGCCGTACCGTCGCCACCAATTTATCGGGCGTGAGAGGCTTGTGAAGGACGCACGCAAATTGTGACGCGTCCAGATAATCCGTCTGTTCTCCGGTGACGACGATGACCGGGGTCCGCTCCGTCCAACCCTGCGCAGCCATCTCACTCAGCACATCGCTCCCGTGCAGGCGCGGCAGCCCGAGATCGAGGATGACTGCGGCGGGCGTGTGCATCTCGAGATACTTCAGCGCGTCGAGTCCATCACCGACAGTGACGACGGCATAGCCCTCGGTTTTTAGCGCGGTTCGAAACAGTTTGCGGGTGGCCAGATCGTCCTCGATTACGAGAACGACATCAGACTGTGCGAGAGCGACCACGCCCTGCAGTGTATTGGGGAGGTTCTTCCATCCGCAAACACAGCCATTGGAAAATGAGGAACATGTTCGTCAGGCCACCCTGGTAGTGCGACGGCGCTCGGAGACTTTCTCCTGAACTTCGGCAGGCGTGGGAACCGTGAAGAAGAAAGTACTGCCGCGACCCTCCGTGCTTTCAACCCAGATGCGTCCCCCGTGAGCCTCGACGATCCCTTTGGTGATGGGCAGCCCGAGCCCGGCACCGAGCCCCCCGGTCCTGGACGCCTGCCAGAATCGGTCAAAGACACGGGCCTGATTCTCTGACGCGATACCGGCGCCGGTATCCGTCACCCGGAAGACGACCTCGTGATCGCGCGAGACGGCGCCGACCGTGATGCGGCCGCCGGCGGGCGTGAACTTGATGGCGTTGCCGATGAGATTCTCGAGCACCTGCAGGAGCCGATTCCGGTCGCCCCAGACCTCGCCAACGGCAGCGTCTACTTCGATTCGACATTCCAGAGAAGACGCCGACGCGAGTGGCCGCTGCATATCCAGCGCTTCCGCGATCAACCCGCCTGCCGAGAGCTGCGCTCGCTCGATGGTCAGTTGTCCTGCCTCCATGAGCGCGACATCGAGGAGATCCTGAATCAAGCGGTTCATGCGCGTGGCTGCGCGGTGGATGAGCTCCAGCGGTTTCGTTGATCGTCGTTCGGGTTCCGCGCCCTGCCGCTTGAGCGCCCTGGTCTGCATCAGGATCGCGGACAGCGGATTCCGCAGGTCATGTGCGACGACGCCCAGCACGTGATCGCGCAGGTGCGTGGCGTGGACCGAGGAGCGATAGAGACGCGCATTCTCGATTGCCACCGCTGCCCGGTCCGCCAGCGCTTCGGCCAGGCGAACGTCGCGCTGTCCGAACACGCGCGACAGGGTCGAGGAGCCGAGCAAGAGCGCGCCAAGGGGCTCTCCCCGCATCAGGAGTGGGACCCCGACGAAGGAGGTGACACCAGTGGCCAGGAGTGCTTGCAGGTGTCCCGGTGTCTGCGCAAGCGACTCGACGTACTGCAGCGTCACCCGCTCGACTACGACGGGCTCCTTGCTCTCAAAGACCGATCGCATGAGGTGCGGGAGGTCTCGTTCGAGGGGCATCTGCTCGAGAACCTCACACAGCCACGCCTGACCGGGGTCAGCGCTTGCGACCTTCAACCGGGTGAGTTTTCCCTGCTCATCCAGCACGTCAACGGCGCACCAGTCAGCGAATCTCTGAACCACCAACTGCGCCACGTTCGCCAGCGTCTGCTCGTAATCGAGCGACTTCGAGAGCGCGACGCTCACCTCAGACAGGCACTGCTGTTCCTGTTCGATCCGCTTTCGTTCGGTGACGTCCTCCGAGATCCCGAGCAGATACGCCGGGTGACCGGCGGCGTCGAGGATCGGCACCTTCTTCGTATGCAGGAGGCGAACGCCGTGATGACGCGTTTGTACTGGCTCTTCCGCGATGTCGACGAGCGCCTCGTTCAGGGTCTGGCGATCCTTTTCGACAAAGAACTCGGCCTGGGCCCGCGGCCATAAGTCGTAGTCGTTCTTGCCAATGAACGCGTCCTGCGGCCAGCCGAGCAGCTGTTCACCGGCCCGATTGAGTCTCACATAGCGCAACGACCTGGCATCTTTCAGGAAGAGGACCAGCGGAATGTGTTCGATGATGGCGTCGAGGAAGGCGTTCGCGGCCTTGAGTTCGTCCTCGATGCGCTTGCGATCGCTGATGTCCATGACCGAGGCGACCCAGCCGACCACAGTGCCCGAGGCGTCACGGTCCGGCGTATAGACGCCGTGGATGCTCTTGCGCTCACCGCCGATGGGCAGTTCGTCCTCGTACTCAGTCCGCTCTCCACTCAGGACCCGCTCGATACGGGGACGAATGGTCTCGAATGCCTCCTGCCCTATCACGTCGACAATCGACCTGCCGACGATCTGTTCCTGGGGCCGCCCGATGAGTTCGGCGTAGGCGCGGTTCACCGAGAGATAGCGCAAGTCCCGGCTGCAATGGATCAAGCCGGTGCCCGCGGTATGCAGTGTCTGGCGCAGTTCCGCCGACACGGCGCGCAACGTTTCTTCAGTCTGTTTTCGTGTGGTGATGTCGTTGAAGAGGATGGCGACGCGCCGCTGCTCGGGCTTGCCGAGTCGAAACGCGTAGACGTCATAGAACCGGCCGAGGGCCTGGGCCGGACTCTCAAACCTCCGCGACTCGCCTGTCAGCGCAATCTGCCCGTAAATCTGGAACCAGTGCTCCTCGTGCGCCGGCGCGATCTCCCGCATCCGCCGGCCAACGGCGTCCGAAATGCCGGTCTGCTTCTCGAAGATCCGGTTGACTTCCACAAAGCGGTAGTCCACCGCGTTGTCCGTCTCATCGAACAGGACCTCGATGACGCAAAAACCCTCGTCGATCGAATCGAACAGGGCGCGGTACTTCTCCTCGGACTCGCGCATGTTCCGGTTCGCGTGTTCAAGTGCCCGGGTTCCCTTCTGAGTGAGGAATATCAGACAGATGACGACGGCCCCATCGATGGCGAACAGGAGCGACTGGAAGGATGCTTGGGCCGTTGAGTAGCCAGCCTCCACCACAAAGGTGTAGACAGCGAGAGGCATAGCGAGCAGGACCACAAGAATCGCCGGCCCGACGCCGGCAAACAGGCTGGTTACAACAACCGCTGCGAAGAACAGCACGAAGGGCGCACCTGTTCCGGTCCACGGGACGAGCCAGAGCCGAAGGGCAAAGGCACTCGCCACCGCGACGACGCCGCAGAGATACCGGAATACGGTGCCCTGCAGCAGGATGTTGATGCGACGCTTCAACGTCATCACAAACCTGAGGCGCGACGATCATCGGCCCGCATGACCGAACGTCTTGTTCGGCTTGTGCCGCCAGTGTTTTCAACACTCTATTGCTGCAAGTGCAACTCCAGAGCTGGCAA
>DASROF010000219.1:0-5973 GCA_035647075.1 Vicinamibacterales bacterium
AGCCGGAGGTGCAATGGTTCTAACGACGGTCGGTGCGACTGCTCTGACGCTGGTTGGTGCAATTGTTCTGACGCTGGTCGGTGCAAGCGGGCACCAGGTCGGTGCAAGCGGGGACCAGGTCGGTGCAATGTTGGCTACTGATCGGTAGGACGCTCCACGCGATCGATCACGAACACGTTCACGGGTCCCCTCGTCGCGTCGAGCTTGAGGCCAAGCTGCTCCTGCAACGCTGTGAACAGATTGGGCGCATCCGCGTTCGGGCTGTCATCGGGAGAGAAGGTCACGTAGAAATCCCACCTGCCCTCGAGTCCAGTGCGATCGACGACCTGTCGTCCCACACGAACGCTCAACTCGCGCATGAACTCAGCGAATCCGAATCCGCCGGAAACAATCCGGCCGGGGGCGGTCCGCAACCCGCACGGCGTCCACGTCTCCGTCCTCGGCGGATAGGGGGATGGACGTCCCGCGCGCGCCGCGGCCTCGGATTCAGTTCGCAACGCATCGCAATCGGCTTTCGCCGGCTGGATGTTTGGACCCAGCTTGCGATCGCCTCGCGCCACCATCAGCGCGTAGATCGGCAACTCGCGCGTTTCCCGGTGGAAGGTCAGTCGGCTGCGTTCCGCGAGCAGCTGTCGAAGCGCCAACGCCCATGTGGGCGGGTGACCGTCCGGCTGCAGACGACTCGCAATCTTTGGATCGAGCCTGGCGTTGATGTTGTAACGATCGTCGCGGGTCCAGGAGGGGGCGTCCTGCAGCTGATAAGGCTGGAGCTGGTAGGCGGCGGTGATCAGCGTCGCGAACGGGAAGTTGATGACGGTGAATTGGCCAGTCGCCTGAGGATTGAACGTCGTGGGGCCGCCGTCGATGTTGCGCTTGACGCTGGCGACCTCGAACGACGCCTCGAGGATCGGCGGCGGCTCCTGGGCCGGCAGCGCGGTGGCCAACGCCACCAACGAGAACGCAGCGAGGCTTCGGAGCATCCGCGTGCTGACCTAGGCTCTACTTGCCGAGGCTATTTCCGACGTTGTGCGGAATACCCAGGATCCCGCCGAGCCCGTCGAGGTCGGCGAGGTTGATCGTTCCGACGATGTTGACGACGCTCAATTCGCCCGGCTCTGCGTTGAGGATGACGAGGCCGCCCGGCTTGCCGTCCTGCTGTTTGAACAAATAGATTTCCTGCAATTCCCAGTCGTTGGGACCCTTACCCTTTTCCTCGTTCGACACGATCTTCATCCAGCCCGCCGAGGAAAGCTGCTTCCGGATGGCGGCGATGTCGTCCATCGAATACGCCTTGTCCTTCTCGAACTCGTAGTTGCGGACGTAGACCCCCTTCAACCCCGAGAGCACCTGCTTGGCGGCGTCCGCTTTCGGTCCGGGTCGCACGAGACCTGGCGTCACCGATTTGAGCATCGACTCATCGATGGTGACTTCCTGCTTCTCGGAGGCACGCTCGGCAAGGCGGTCAAGAGACGACAGGTTCAATTTGCCGTCCTGTGCGCTGGCGGCGACGGGAATCAGGAGCGTCAATACAGCGAGCACAATCGTCGTCTTCATCGGGTCCCCTTACCGGCCACTACTCTCGGCCGGCTGCGAAAGCTTGCTCTGCACGCGTGCGAGCGTATCGTTGGTGATCTGCAGCGCGACCTGAAGCTCCTGCTTCACGCGCGCAGTTTCGGCAGCCTGTTGCTGCTGCGTGTAGTAGGTTTCGGCGCCGCCGGCGGCGATGGCGAGGACGGCCGCGGCCGCCAGCCAGCGAAATACGCCGCTTGACCCGGGTCCGCGATTGCTGGCTGGCGCGGCTTCGCCGTTGTTGATGCGGGCGAGCACGCGATCCGCCAGATCTGGCGGCGCCTGTTTGCGCTGAAGCGCGTCGCGAAGTTCCTGGTCCATGTTCATAGCCGACCTCTACTCATCAAGCTCTCGCGCAGTGCGGCGATCGACCGGCGCAGATGGCTCTTCACCGTGTTGATCGGCATGCTCAGTGCGCTCGCGATCTCGGTCGGCTCCATCTCTTCCTGATAGCGGAGCACGACGACCATCCGCGCCTTCTCCGGGAGCTCCGCGACCATCGCCTGCAGCCGCTCGGCGCCGAAGACGTCGCGCGTCTGCGGCGAGTGACCCGGCTCCGGCAACGTGTCGGTCGCGAACTCCTGCCGGTGGTTCCGGCGGCGGATCTCGTCGATGCAGCGATGGCTGGCCACCCGCCGCAGCCACGAGACGACGTGCGCGTCCGACTCGAGTCGGCTCAGGTGCCGATACAGTTCCAGAAATACTTCCTGCGCCAGATCTTCGGCCGCCGGCCGGCTGCGCAGCATGTGCAGCGCCACGCTGAACACCATGTTCTGGTGACGCCGAATCAGCATCGCAAATGCCGCCTGATCGCCGGCCTTGGCCAGGGTCAGCAGGTCCTTACTCGAAACGTCCTGCGCGGCGGCGCAGTGCGGCGACGGTGCCGCCACTGCCACGGGTCGCGCTGGCAGCGCCGCGGTGTCCGTCCGTCCAAACGGTGCCGCTGTCACCATATCTGCAGAGAAATACGGCCGCACGGGCCGGGAGGGTGCAGGCGCAACCCTACGGGACGACCCGGAAGGCCGTGACATGCGAAATGGCCGCTTGTTTGATTTCAACGGCGTAATACGCGGGTGCCAGGGGCGACATCGGGAAATCGACGACAACCCAGCGGAATGCGCCTGATGCATCCGGACGTTCGGACACCTGCGCGGGGACGGTCGTTGCGCCACCCCGGCTGTCCAGCAGCCGCGCCGACACCGGCGCGTTGGACGTCGTCGGCAACTCGAACCGCACAGATTCCGTTTTGCGGAACCGCAAATCAGCTGTGCGCACGTATTGCTGTCCGGGGGCATTGGATTTACGCGACAACATCGGCTCACCCAGCGGTGTTGGCTCGGCCGGTATCGTCAGGCGCATGAAGTCGCCGACCGGCTCGCCGTTGGGCGCGACGAACTGCACCTGCACCGAGTACGTACCCGGTGCCAGTCGCAGGTCTCCCGTGCCGAAGTCGAATTCGACGACCGGGCTCGTCGGCGAGATCTCGGCCTTCCGCGCGATCGGGTCGCCGCCGGCGACCGGCTTCAAGGTGATCTCGGCGGATCCGCCGTTCGTCCATGGTGTCTTGCCACGCAGTTGCGGATCGAGCTCGCTCACGACCCAGACCGCGCCGGATCGGGAGCCCGAGCCGCTCTCGTGCGTCCAGGTGACAGGCCGGAGGTGCAGCAGGCCTGGCGTGGCTCTGGTGAGCTCGCTCAAGGCCGACGACACCGGATCGGGCGTCTCGATTGTTTCGACGGGCGCCGCCGGTCGCATGTCCCGAGGCGTCATATTGAGAGCGGTGGCGACGTAACCGGGGCGCACCCGCACATGTGTGTTGGCGCGCTTCACCTTCACCGAAATCCGACGGAACTTGCCATCGATCGCCGTATTCGTCGGCGTGTAACTGAGAAGGTAGTACGACGACGTCGAGGTCATCATCTTCTGCAGGTCTTCATCGACCTCGTTGCTGTTGACGATCGCCAGCCCGTCGGTGTCCTCGGCGAGGCCGCGCAGCGCGTCCTGGCGCGCATACGCGCCGGGGTTGAATGCGCCCCCAGTCGGGCGGCGGGTCGGCAGCCCGACCAGCGCCGCCGGCATGATCGGATAGAGCGAAACGTTGTTCAGACGCGCGTGCGCAGCAACCTGGTCGAGACGACGGCCGTTATCGAGCGTTGCAAGGTCCCGCAGGTCGCTCTCGCAATCTTTCGACGAGATCATCGATCCAGCACTCTCGCCCACGCGGGGAACCACTCCGGCCGGCGTTGAACCACCGGTTGTCGGGGTGCCCGCGGGCGCGCCAGGTCGGCCACGTTCGCTGAGAGTGGGGTTCTTCGCGAACAGCCGGAAGCCGTTGGTCAGGACCAGCACGTGCTTCCGCTCGTCCCGAAGACCGCCGAGATGTGCGATCAGGGCGTCGAGCGCTTCGAACGTCATCAGCTCCTGATAGCGCCCTTTCATTTCCCCGTTGGGGCTGCCAGGAAATGAACTCGGGTAGCACGCGTCCCAGAGCGCGTAGCGTGGGTCTTTGGACTGGGTCGGCCAGGCGTCCGCGCTGAACGTCAGACTCCTCTCGAATGTCAGTTCGTCGACGCGCATGTCCGAGGTCATGACGGCAACGAGATCGTCTGGCCCGAGCAGGCTGTTGAGTTGCTGGACCAGGGACAGCCGCTCCCGGTAGAACACCGCGGGTGGTGTGTTGTTCCGCGCGGGAAGCGGCACGAACACGACAAACAACCGGTACCGCGGATCAGCGGCCATTTGCCGCCGCTCGGCAAGCGAGCGCGGATCGGTGGTCGGCGTCGTAGCCGTGTGCCCGGCGACGGTAATTCGCTCGAACGTCTGAATCGCGTGCGGAACGCCGTCTTCGAACAGCTCAATCTCGTCCGCGCGCAGGTCGGTGACGGGCTTGCCGTCTCTGGTTGCGTAGAGGTCGACGCGCACCGATTGAGTGCCGGTGCGGAACGTCGGCTGCTGCGGGGCAGGCGGAGTGTCCTGCGCCGTCAGCGCGGCGATCGCGGCGAGCCACACACAGGCCAGAATCGTCCGTCGCGGGACCGTGCCCACGACCCCGATCCTATTCGATCGCCTTGACGATGTCCTCGACGACTTTCTTGGCGTCCCCGAAGACCATCATCGTCTTGTCCATGTAAAAGAGCGGATTGTCGATGCCGGCGTATCCCGACGCCATCGAACGTTTATTGACGACGACGGTACGGGCCTTGTGGGCTTCGAGAATCGGCATGCCGTAGATCGGGCTGCCGGGCTGTTCGGCAAGCGGGTTGACCACGTCATTGGCGCCGAGGACGAAGGCGATGTCGGTCGTGCCGAAGTCGCTGTTGATATCTTCCATCTCCAGCACCTGGTCGTACGGCACTTCGGCTTCGGCAAGCAGGACGTTCATGTGTCCCGGCATGCGGCCGGCGACGGGGTGAATCGCGTAGCGGACATTTACCCCCTTCGCGATCAGCTTCTCAGCCATCTCCTTCACCGCGTGTTGCGCGCGGGCGACCGCCAGACCGTAGCCCGGAATGATGATCACGCTCTCCGCATTGCCGAGCAGGAACGCCACGTCCTCCGGGGAGCCGGACTTGACGCTGCGTTGTTCGGCCGTCCCTGCGGCGACGCCTTCCGTGGCGCCGAAACCGCCGAGGATGACGTTGAAGAACGAGCGGTTCATCGCCTTGCACATGATGTAGGAGAGGATCGCGCCCGATGAACCCACGAGCGCGCCGGCGACGATCAGCAGCGGGTTGTTGAGCGAGAAGCCGATGCCCGACGCCGCCCAGCCCGAGTAGCTGTTCAACATCGAGATCACGACCGGCATGTCGGCGCCGCCGATGGGGATGATGATCAAGACCCCCAGGACGAACGCAATCGCCGTCATCACGATGAAGGGCAGCCAGAGTGCGTCGTTTCCGGCCAGCACGAAGAGGATGCCGAACGTCACCATCACGACGGCCAGCAGCAGGTTCACCATGTGCTGGCCCTTGAAGACGATCGGTGCGCTTGAAAACAGACGGAATTTCTTGCCGAGATTCGCCAGCTTGCCGAACGCGATGACCGAGCCGGAAAACGTCATCGCGCCGACAAACGTGCCGATGAACAGTTCGACGCGGTTGCCGGGCGGCAGCGGTACGGGGATGTTGAATGCGAGCGGGTTGCTGACGACAGCAAAGGCGATGAGTACCGCGGCCAGGCCGACCAGCGAGTGCATCGCTGCGACCAGTTCGGGCATCTGCGTCATCTCGACGCGTCTGGCGACGTACCAGCCGACGACACCGCCGACGGTCAATGCCAGCAGGGCCCATTGGATCTGACCGGCGATCGCCAGCGTCATGACGATGGCCATCGACATGCCGAAGATGCCGAACCGGCTGCCTTGCCGTGCGCTCAGCGGATGCGAAAGGCCCTTGAGTGCGAGGA
>DASROF010000220.1:0-14931 GCA_035647075.1 Vicinamibacterales bacterium
TCGGGCGTGTACAGGACCTCCAGGTTCCACGGACCGGTCAGCCCTGTCTTGTCCACGACCATGCGCTGAAGCGGACTGACCAGCATGCCCGCGAAGCGCCCCATGGGAAAGCCGCGCACGAATAGTCGCCCAGGCCCGGACGTGATCGTGCAGACCGGTTCTCCGGATGGTCCGGCCTTCGGCGGAGTGGCGGTCAGCCGTGCCCCGCAGTCGAAGTCTGCCTGGGACGCCTTCGGGCCAAGCCGTCGATCGCTGCGCGCGACAACGAGATCGTAAGTGGGTAACTCGCGCTGTTCGGTGTGCGCCCGGAAATCGAATCGGTCCCGGAGCAGCGAGCGCAGCAGTGGCGCCATGTTTGGAAACACTTCAACCCCATCCGGAGCCTTTCCGCGGATGTCGTAGCGCTCGCTGTTCAACCAATCAGGCTGGTTTACCACCTGGGTCTCCAGAACGCCATACGCCTGCCTGATGATGAATGCGAGCGGGACGCCCGTGGCATTGAATCTCAGGCCTTCTTCGACGCGGACGAACCCGCCAGGTTCACTCGAGACGTTGCGCTTGATGGACGCGACTTCGAAGGTGGGAGTCGGCGCCGGGGATTGGGCGGCGCCGGTCAGCGTAGCGACAGCGATGACCAAAACGACCAGGTGGCCTGCCCTGAGCGAAGTCGACGGATGAATCATCGCTTCGTTGGACACCACCTGGCCGAAAAGGTTGCCGATCAAGCCTCGGTGTTCTTATCGATCAGATACCCGATGACAAAGACAATGGCGATCGTGACGGCGACGGTCGTACTGACGACGATGGCGAGTTGCACGAATGAACTCCCTTAGAAAGCGTTGCCGAGGAAGGGGAGCATTCGGCCGAAGTACATCACCCCAACCCAACCGATGATGGCCGTTGCGCCGGCGATCTTCACGCGCAGCGGTGGATTCTGGCCGGATTCAACGTGCCAGGGCCCTTCGAACACGGTGATGTAGAGCAGATCCACACCGGCGATCATGAGGAAGATGATCTTCCACAGGAACGAGATGTTCTCGCCGTACTGATCCGGTGTGGCGGTGACGAACGTCATTCCCGTCACCACGTTGATCAGCAGGCCGAGCGCCGCCCACGGCAGCAGTCGATGGAGGGCCGAATACGGCACCGCGCGCATGAAGCCGAGCAGGCGCAGGTTGACGATCAGGATGATGCCGAGAATCATCCACAGGCCGATGAAGTGGAGCGCCTCCGACGCCGGCCAGACCCAGTTCCGATCCATCACCGATCGACCCAGGCCTCGCCCGGTCAGGCTGCCTGCCACGACTGGCGGCGCCGCCTCGCCGGCAGGTGCCGCAGCATCAGCAGGCGCAGCAGCATCACCGGGCGCTGCGACCTGGGCCAGGATTTCCGGATGACGGATATCGCCGCCCAGGGCCGCCGTGCGGGCGGACGCCGCGAACGCCAGCACCGACAGGACGACGACAACCGTGATGGTGGTCGTGGGCCACTGGCTGCTTCGGCGGTACTTCCACAACGCCAGCCATGCCAGTGATCCGGCGAGCTGCATCAGCACGAACGTGAAGAGCGCGGCGTTCCAGTGCGCGTCGACGAAGGCCTGCGAGATCTCCGGCATCTTGAGAAGCGTCTGCTGCGCGCCGACGCCGCTCAAGTACGACGGAAACGTGAACAAGGCGACGATATACGTCGCTTCGAGTGCGATGCGCTTGAGGTCGTTGCTCTTGCGAGCGAACGCGACGAGCAGCAACAGGAGTGCGGCAGCGCCGCCAACCGTCGGAATATGGTTGAGGAGCAGGTGCAGGTGCGGGACGGTGATGCCCATCATCATGGCGGCAACCTCAGAGATACGCGATGAGGCGGCCGGCCGTTGTCGCCCCGATCCAGAAGAACAGCGACGTCATCGCCAGCATGCGCGCGTTGGAGGGCAGCACGTCGCTGGAGACAGAGGCATTGCGGAAGATGCGATTGCGCATCAACTGCATGTTCGCGACGCCAAGAAAGACGAAGAGCAGCTTCACGTAAAACACGGTCTGGTGAAGCTTTGTCACCGGATCGGTAGCCAGCAGTGCGAGGCCTGACAGGGCGCTCAGAATGAACCCGAACCACATGACCGGGAACAGACGGTCGAGCGACTCCAAGGCGACACCGCGTCCGAAGCCGAGGACCCGCAAGGCAATGCCTGCGCTCACGCCGGCGACGATGCCGAGTCCGAGCGTATGCATGAACAGCACGAAGGGATATCCCCATTTACTGCCAGACTCGCCGATGAAGCGCGCGAAGCCGCTCTGCTGGATGCTTGTGAGAAATTCGTCCATGCGTCCTCTATGAAGATCGACCTGAGCCGGAAAGGGCGTCCGAATTGTATACGGCTTTGCCCGTGGGGTTATCGCACCACGTCGGTCCGCACGACCGAGACGCTGGCCGCGGGCAGGTTCAGGCGCAGCAGCCGCCCGCGATCGACCCAGACGTCCACACGCGTGGGTCGCGGGCGGATCTCGGTCAGGACGTAATGCCGGGCCGTCAGAGAGCCGGTCCTCGTCCTGATCTGTTCCGTGGCGACGCTCTCCACCGCCGCTCTGGTTTCGCCAATCGGCGGGACGAAGATCGGGAGGTCGTCTGCCGGCGGCGAGACTGAGAGCCGCGCCGCCACCGCCTCGTACGCGCCATAAGCACGATCAGGAAGCAGGATCGTGTTCCGCGACACGCTGCTCGATCGGAACCGGGCCTCGCGCGAGCGCACCACGTCCGTCTGGGCAGTCGTCCTTCCGACGGCAACGTGCACGATCACATCGTCCGGCTGCTTCATTTCCATCGTCAGCCAGCGGCCGAACCAGTTGCGGTCGTAGAGGAGATCGAGGTTGATGATGCGCACGGGCACTGAGCCCGTGGTCTGCATCGAGCCCTGGATGCGCCAGCCTTCGTCGGTGCGCGACACGCTGGTGTCCAGCGTTCCGACCTGCTGCCCCTTCTCATAGACAACGAACGACGCCGTACCCGGCGTCTGGGCGAATGCAGATGTCCCGATGAGGAGCACGGCGAGCGAGAAGCGGCGCATCGCGCCAATCGTGGTTTCAGTCGGCGTTGCCGTCAAGCGTGATTGGGGGCGTTGACTGATTCGATTTGACGTGGCATCGTCGTCGCCTTCGACGCGGAGGACGTATGGCTCGACGTGCAGCCAGGTCACTGGGGAGCCTGCCGGTGGAAGCGATGCTCGACAAGTCGGCCTTGCGAACCCGGATCATCGAAGAACACCACTTGCAACAGTCAATCGCGAGAGATCGGGCGTTCCGCGAGGAGCATCCTGACCTGTGGCAACGTGCGGATGACGCACGTGTCGCGAGAAACGAGGCGCAGAGCGAGCTCAATCGAAAGCTGCGGGCCGCCGGATGTGAGCCGGTCATGATGGAACTGTCGCTCAGGCAGAAGATGAGAAAACTGCAACAGTTGCAGGCTCAGAATCGCGCAGAAATTGCGGCTTCGCGGAAGCGTTCGTGAGTTTCCCGAAGGAAACTCTCGCGGCATGCAGCTCGCACCATCCGGGGCCGGAGGATCGTAATGCCTGAAGTCGGCGAACGCCTGGATGCAGTCGAGAACCGCCTGGGGACTGTGGAAAACGGTCTGAAGGGACTTCGGACCGAGGTCGGGGGACTCCGCGAGGAGGTTGGAGGACTGCGCACAGAGGTTGGAGGACTACGTGAGGAAGTCGGCGACCTGCGGGGAGATGTCAGCGATTTGCGCCTCGAGGTGAACGGGCTTCGCGTTCTTGGCGAGAAGAACACGGAGGACATCAAGAAAATCGCGGAAGTCCAATCGCATCATGGAGAAAAGCTGGACGAACATGGCAAGAAGCTCGACGCGATCGCCAGGGCGCTCGAGCCGCTGAGCGACATGCAGGACTTCATCCGCCGCATCGCGCCCAACCACGAACTACGAATCCAGTCGCTGGAGAAGCACACAGGCATTCAGCACTGACCGGCGGGCTCCGCTTCTGGGCTAGAATCCGCGCCGGTGCGAACGTTCTTCCTGCCGCTCGCCGTTCTGGCGCTGGCCGGCATCACCGCCGACGCCGACATGCAGACGCCGGACGTCAGAGTCGTTGCCGGCGCCACGCTGATCAACCCGACCCCCGCGGCCCCTGTGTCCAACGCCGTTATCGTCATCACAGGTTCGCGGATCACGGAGGTCGGCACGGCGGCCTCGGTGAAGCCGCCGGCCGGAGCGCAGGTCATCGACGCGACCGGCAAGTTCGTGATCCCCGGACTTGCCGACATGCACAACCACCTGGAAGATGGCGGCATCAACCAGCGCCAGAATCGTCTCGGCAATCTCGGACGGCTTCTCGCCGTTGGTGTGACGACGGTGTTCGATCCGTCGGTGCCGGAAGACGATTTTGCAAAGCTCAAGGCGGCGGCGACGGCAGATTCCGCCGCCTATCCACGCTTCTTCGGCACTGGTCCGAGCATCACCGTTGAGGGGGATACGCTCGGCTCGCAGAGTCCGAAGCCGAAGACGCCCGACGAGGCACGGGCGGTCGTGCAGAAGCTCAAGGCGCTGGGTGTGGACGCGATCAAGGTCGCGCGCGACGACCTGACGTGGGCGTCGACGCGGGCGATGCCGCTGATGCCCGCAGAGGTGCTGCAGGCACTCGTTGACGAGGCGCACCGCCTGCAGCTGAAGGTCTATGTTCATGCGCCACAACTGGCGCGCGCCAGGGAGGCGCTGCGCGCCGGCGTGGATGGCCTGCTTCACGGAATCGTCGACGAGCCGATCGATCAGGACTTCGTCTCTCTGTTGAAGAAGAACGGTGCGCTGTATGTTCCAACGCTCGGCATGTTCGAGGACGTAGCGGACGTATCGGCGTTCGCGCGGCGGCAGTCTCCGTACTGGGATCAGCTCGGTCTGCAGCCGCCCGCAATCTACTCCGCCTATATCTCGGGGTTTGGCGTGCAGCTGTTCCAGACACTGCTCAATAATTCCGCGTCCACGAAACAGCATCTGCCGGTCCTGAGGGCCAACCTGAAACAGGTGTTCGATGCGGGCATCCCTATCGTCATGGGGACAGACACGGGGTTCTTTGGCGTGCTCCTGGGAGTTGCCACGCCGCTCGAAATGGAGCTGATGGTCGAAGCTGGCCTGAAGCCGGCGGACGTGATTCGCGCGGCGACGATCAACGCGGCGCGCATGATCGGCCGGGAGAAGGAGCAGGGAACCATCGAGGCCGCCAACGTCGCGGACCTCCTGATTCTCGACGCCAACCCTCTCGAAAACATTGGCGCGGTCCGGCGGATTTACCGCGTCGTGAAAGGCGGCGTGGTCTACGACCCCGCGCGCCTCTCCCGCTGACGTATGTCGATGAAGTTGGTAGTTGGATAGTTAGATAGTTCGTAGGCAGTTGGTAGTCCGCTTCTTGCTACGAACTACCAACTAGCCAACTACCAACTAGGTCGTGGGCTGCGGTGCCGGCTGCGTCGCAGCCCTCACCTTGTCCTTGTTCTTCGCCAGCCACTGATCGAACGACTGCAGCTGCGGATTCAGCTTGCGCGTCTCGTCGATGCTCCGCGCGGCATTCACTTCCTTCGCGAAGTCGCGGTAGGTCTGGAACATGTTTCCGTATTCATCGGCGCCCGGGAAGCCGAAGCTGCGGAACAGATCCGCGTCCACCGCGTTGAACTGCACGGGGCTGATGCCCAGGCCTTTCGACAGCTTGTCGCTCATCTCCTGGAAGCTGAGGCTCTCTCCGGCAATACCGACGGTCTTGCCGATGTACTGCTGGCCCGCTTTGAAGACGCCGAACGCCGCCTTGCCGATGTCCTCGCCAGCCATCGCCGGCATCTTCGCGTCGCCCATCGGGAACGTCCAGCTGTAGACGCCCTTGTCGTCCTTCTTCGGCGCCAGGCCGAAGAGGTACAGGTTGTCCCAATAGAACGAGGTCACCAGATACGTGACCGGCAGGCCCTTGAAGTACTCGTCGGCTTCCGCCTTGGCGTCGAAGTGCGGCACACGGTACTTGCCCTGGAGCATCGGCATCCGCTTGTCGTCTGGCGACATCAGCTTCCGCGTGTCCTCGAGGGTTGACCAGATGACGTGCTTCACGCCGGCGGCGCGAGCCGCGTCGGCGATGTTCTTGGCCTGCGCCTTTTCCTTCTCGCCGGAGAAGTGCTCCCAGAAGTTGGTGACGCCATAGACGCCGTGGGCGCCCGCGAACGCCTTCTTCAGGCTCTCCACATCGTCGAGGTCGCCCTGGACGACTTCGGCGCCGGCCGCGGCGAGTGCCTTGGCCTTGTCCTTGTTCGGGTCGCGCGTGATCGCGCGTACCGAGAACCCGCTGTTCGGATCCGCGAGGATGGCGCGGACGAGCCCGCCGCCCTGCGTCCCGGTCGCGCCGGTGACGGCGATGATTTTCTTGTCTGCCATGAATGCTCCTTACTTCGTTCCCATTAATTCGCCGCGGACAATGCGGGCGCCTTCGGCCAGGGCCTTGAGCTTCATCTTGGCCACCATGCGCGCCAGCGGCTTCATGCCGCAGTCCGTGCTCAACGTCAGCTTCTCTGCCGGTACCCCGGCCGCCAGCACCTTGCGGATCCGGTCCGCGACCTGCGTCGGCGTGTCCACCATGTTGGTGCGGATGTCGAGCACGCCGCACTGCAGGCCGACGTGCTTCGGCAGGTTCTTCATGAAGTCGATGCCCTTCATCTCGCGATTCGCGAAGTCGAGCACGAACTCGTCGATCCCCTTCGTCTCGAAGAAGTACGGCAGCACCGTCTGATACCCCTCGGGGAAATTCCCGCTCAGGATGTCGTTGCCCCAGGCGTTACCGAAGCAGAAGTGCCAGCCGATCTTCGCATCCACGCCCTCGCAGCACTTCTCGATGACGTCCTTGATCCACTTGTAGTCGTCCTTGTTGCCCGTAAAGAGCGGCAGCCAGGCGCCGAGGTCTTCGATTTGGAGGTACTTCGCCCCCGCCGCCACCAGTTCCTTCATCTCCGCGTTGAAGATCGGCACCAGCGCGTAGCTCAGCTCTCGCGGATCCTTGTAGTGCTTGAAGTAGACGTGCCACGCCAGGTTGATCGGTCCGGCGCCAACCGACACCTTCACCGGCACCTTCGCGTGCTTGGCGGCCACCCGGTAGAGGTCGGTCAGGCGAATCGGCCCGCGTGACACCGGCCCGCTGTTGATCACCCCGCCCCAGTCATCCAGCAATTCGATCACACGATTGCGGTCCGTCGCGCCCTGCGTGCTCGGGTGCGGCTCGCGCGCGTGCTCGAAGCCTGGGATCCGCTCGTACATGTACCAGCAGAACGACCCGATGACTCCAACGTAGTCGTCGTACCACATGTTGCCGTCGGTCACGATGTCGAGGCCGGCCTCTTCCTGATCGCGAATCGTGGTCGCGACGGCATCGTCGTACGCTTCTTCGTGCTGCACTTCCTTGAACGCCACTCGGACATCCCGTCCCAGCAGCTGATGCTTGAACCAGTGCGGACGCGGATATGACCCGACCATCGTGGTCGGCAGAATGGTGTCAACGATCTTCGTTGCCATGTGTTCCTCTGTTGGTTAGGCGTGTTGCTATATATGGGCCGCGCCCCGAGGCATGGCCGGAGCCGTTAATCATTTTCCAAGAGGTGCGATAGGTGCAAGGGGTGCGAGGCGTCCGATATGATGGGGCGGCATGTTGAGTCGCGTAAATTTCATCGGGGTCATCGTCTTGGCGGGTCTGATGGCGCCGGGTTGTGGCGGCGGCAGCACCCCGGAGCGTCCGGCGGCGACCGCAAAGGCGGACGGGCCTGGGTCGATCACCGGAAAAGTGACGTTTGACGGCGAACCGCCCGGACGTACGGTCATTCGGATGGGCGCCGACCCCAACTGTAGACCCCACGAACCCGTGAAGGTCGGCAACGTGACTGGGGCGATGTCGGATGCGCTGATCGTCGGATCTGACCGCGCCATCAAGGACGTATTCGTGTACGTGAAGGACGGGCTCGGCAATCGCGTCTACGCGACGCCAACCACCCCGGTGGTGCTCGACCAGAATGGCTGCCAGTACGAGCCGCACGTGTTCGGAGTCCAGGTTGGCCAGCCGGTCGAAATCAAGAACAGCGACATGACGTTGCATAACGTCCACGCCATCCCGAAGTCCAACAGCGAGTTCAACTTCGGTCAGAACAACGAGAAGGCGCCTGCCGTCACAAAGACCTTCGACAAGCCGGAGATTGGCCTGTCGTTCCGCTGCGACGTGCATGGTTGGATGCGGGCGTATGCGAACGTCGTGACGCACCCGTTCTTTGCGGTGACCAAGGCCGACGGGACGTTCGAGATCAAGGGACTGCCGACGGGAACCTACACGATCGAGGCCTGGCACGAGCGACTCGGAACGCAGACGATGATGGTGACGATCGCCGACGGTGCTCCTTCAGCGACTGCAGCATTTACCTTCAAACCCGAGGCCGAAGGCGCGCGCGAACCCGGAAGCCGGCGACCGCACTGACTGAGATTTCCGGCGTAGGCCGTGGGCTTAGGCCTTGGCCCCTAGGCCTTAGGCCTTCCCTACTGTGGCTGCAGGGCTGACTCTTCCTCCTGCAGCCATGCGTCGTACTGCTCAGGCGTGTGGATCGTGTAGAAGGCCTTCATGCGGTAATGCGCCAGGCCACAGAGCTGTGAGCAGGCGATTTCCCAGCGGCCCGTCTTCGTCGGCGTAAACCACACCGGCTGCACGATTCCCGGAATCGCGTCCTGCTTGACGCGCATCTCAGGCATGCCCAGGCTGTGAATCACGTCCTTGCTGGACAGATGAATCACCGCCGTACGACCGGCTGGCAGATGCAGCTGGTTGATCGTGGTGATGTCGTCCTTCGCCGCAGGATCGCGGCGGTCCAGGCCCAGCGGGTTGTCCGCATCCACGAGCGTGATTGACGTCCGGCCGAACTTCCCGTCAGGGCCGGGATAGTGGAAGTTCCAGGAGAACTGTTCGGCGACGACGCGCACTTCGGTGGCGGCGCCGTCGGGCGGTTTCGCGTCGACGTTCGTGCTCCAGAAGGGAATCGAGAAGAACGCGAGCAGCGCGATCTCTGAAGCGAGCACGCCCACTTCAACCACGCTTGCAAATCGGCCACGGGTGCCGGCATAGGACGCCTTCGGATTGCGGCCACTCCGGAACCGAAACAGCACGAACGCGAAAAAGGCACCCCAGCCGACGAACAGGACGAGCATCAGCCAGTGGACCAGGACGAGGATGCGATCCACCTCGCCGGCGTGCGCCGAGGCCGCGACCGGGACGCCCAGCCACTCGAGCACTAGGCGGCCTTCCTCGTATCTGCGTTGTCGGCAATCCGGTGATCGACGAGATGCGCGGCGGCGCGTGATCGTCTCGCGAGCGTCAGGAAGAAGCGCGCGAACAGTCCGAGCACAACCACGGTGACGCCCAGCAGCACGCCAATGCCGGCATTGAGCGTCTCGCGCGCCACCGGATCACCGCCGGTAAAACAGACGGGACACATCAGTGACCTCCTTCAACCGGTGCGGCGTTCGGCGCCGAACCGAATGCATCGCTGAACTTCGTGCCAAACAGGTGATCGCCCTCGGTCCACAGCAGGAACGCAAAGAGCGCGGCAAACAGCACCGCCGTCAAGCCGAGTGGCCAGAACACCATCGGCTTTTCGCCCCGCAGGTGCATGAAGAATACCGCCACCAGCGACGCCTTGATCGTCGCGATCGATACGGCGACCAGCACCGTCGTGCTCTCGCTCAGGTTCAACGAGGCGACCGCAACCGTGACGAGGGTCAGCGTCAACAAGGTGCCAAACACGATCAGGTACGGGCGAACGTTGATCGCGTGCGTCGTCGGGACGGGAGCGCTCATAGCAGGTACAGCACCGGAAACAGGAAGATCCAGACGACGTCGACGAAGTGCCAGTAGATGCCGGCGATCTCGACGCGGTTGGTGAACCGCAGGTGATCGCGCGTCCACATCCGCGTTCCGGGACCGAGCAGATACGCGTTCACGATCATCCCTGCAATCACGTGGATGGCATGCAACCCGGTCAGGGTGAAATACAGCGCGAGGAAGTTATTCGTGGATGGGTAGAGCCCATGCGAGAACTTCTCGCTGTACTCGATCGCCTTGACCACGAGAAACAGCGCGCCGCCGAGCAGCGTCAGTCCCATGAACAGCCGATACCGCGACAGTTTCCCGCTCGCGGCCCCCGCCCACGCCATCACCATCGTCACCGACGAGCTGATCAGGATCACCGTGTTCAGCGTGGCCAGCGGCACGCTGAGCGTCGCCGACTGGTCTGGCCAGAAGGGCGCGCCGGTCCGCAGCAGGGCATAGGCGGAGAAGAGCGAACCAAAGAGCATCACTTCCGATGCGAGGAACAGCCAGATTCCCAGCTTCGGGTTCGTGAGGCCGGTGTCTGGACGGATGGTAGTGGTGTACGGAAGAGCGTCCATCAGCGGAAACCCGCAATGCAAAATGCAAAAAGCAAAATGCAAACCCTGCGTGAAGCCGTCGATCCAGGCACAGTGACACGGCGTTCACATACTGTTTGAATTTTGCGTTTTGAATTTTGCATTTCCACTACGCCATATTCTGCGGCGTGAAATCCGTCGCTGCGCCCGGAACGCTGTATTCGTAGGGATTCCGGTACGCGCGCGGCGCCAGTTCGAAATTGCCGTGCGCGAGCGGCGGGGTCGGCGTCGCCCACTCGAGCGTCGTGGCGTGCCACGGGTTGGTATCGGCCACGCGCCCGCGACGCATGCTCATGAACAGGTTGACGATGAAGAATAGCTGGAAGAAGCCGAGCAGGAACGCGGCGTGCGACATCATCGTGTTGAGGAACAGCAGCGGCTGCGCGAGCTGATAGCTGGCCCCGCCGTCCCACAGCCGCCGGTTCACGCCCGCCAGCCCCTGGATCAGCATGGGGAAGAAGATCAGGTTCATCGCCACCAGCGAGCCGGCAAAGTGAATCTTGCCGAGCGTCTCGTTCATGAACCGGCCGGTGATCTTCGGAAACCAGTGATAAATGCCGGCAAAGAGCGCGAAGATCGTTCCCGGCGCCACGAGGTAGTGGAAGTGGCCGACGACGTAATTGGTGTCGTGAAGCGGGATGTCAGTCGCGGCCAGGCCCAGCGGCAGGCCAGTCAGGCCGCCAATCCCGAACATCGGCATGAACGCCAGCGCGAAGAGCATGGGCGTGTTGAACCGGATCGATCCGCCGTACAGCGCCAGAATGAGCGCGCTCAGGATGACGACCGACGGAATCGAGATGATCATCGTGGTCGCCTGAAAGAACGCGCTGATCGTCGTCCCCATGCCGGTCAGGAACATGTGGTGCGCCCAGACGATGAAGGAGAGGAAGCCGAGGACGAAGAGGGCATAGACCATCAGGCGGTAGCCCCAGAGCGGCTTGCGGATGTTCGTCGTGATGACTTCCGCGATGATGCCCATGGCCGGCAGCACCAGCACGTAGACCTCGGGATGTGCGAGGAACCAGAACAGGTGCTGCCACATCAGCACGTTGCCGTCGCCGGCCCCGGTGAGCCGCTCGCCGCTGACCACCAGTCCGCTCGGCAGGAAGAAGCTCGTGTGCGCGAGGCGATCCATGCCCTGCAGCACCGCCGCGGCCTGCAGCGCCGGAAACGCGAGCAGCAGGAGGAACGCGGTGATGAACTGCGCCCAGACGAAGAACGGCAGCCGGAACCAGGTCAGGCCGGGCGCCCGGAGTTGAACGATGGTCGCGATGAAATTCAGCGCTCCCAGCAACGACGAGAAGATCAGGCACAGCATGCCGAACAGCCAGAAGGTCTGTCCGGAGGGAGCGAAATCCGCGAGGGGCGGGTAAGACGTCCAGCCCGACATCGGGCCGCCGCCTGGAGCGAAGAAGCTGGCCAGCATGATGACGCCGCCAACCGCGTAGAACCAGTAGCTGGCCAGGTTGATTCGCGGGAACGCCATGTCCGGCGCTCCAATCTGCAGCGGCACGAGGTAGTTGCCGAATGCGCCGACGGCGAGCGGCACGACGCCGAGGAAGACCATGATCGTGCCGTGCATCGCACCGAGTCCGTTATAGGTCTCCGGCGCGATCCGGCCCGGAAAGGCCAGCTGCCATCGCATGATGACCACGAGGACGAAGCCCACCAGCAGGAAGAACAGGCTGGTGAAGCCGTAGAGCAGTCCGATGACCTTGTGGTCTGTTGAGAAGAGATTCCGCAGGAACAAACCGAGCCATCTTATAATGCCGCCCGCCACACGATGTCTGTCGAAGTGGGTGACGACTTGCACCATGCGGTCGAAGGGCTGTGTCAGACGATCACCATCACTGTGAAGTAGTTCAGCAGGGCACCGCTTTTAGCGGTACCGTAACCATAATCAAGGAGAACGTATCGATGCGGTTCGTCAGCCGTACCATCGTGCTGCTGGCCTGTGTGCCAGCGGCGGTCGTGATTTCCGCTTGCAACAGGCCGGCGAGCGAACCGCCAGGCACCAACGCGGTGCCCGGCGCCACCGCGGCGGCAGGCGCGCCTGCGCCGCTGACCGGTCAGGCGCAGATCGATCGCGGCAAGATGCTGGTGATTGGCGGCGGTTGCCACGATTGCCACACGCCCAAGAAGATCGGTCCGAATGGTCCGGAGTTCGACTACGACAGGGCACTGTCGGGGCAACCGGAGGGCGAGAAGATCACCGCGCCGTTCAAGAACGATCCGAAGAGCCCCTGGCAGGTTCACGCGAGCGGTAACCTGACCGCGTGGACGGGCGCGTGGGGCGTGTCATTTGCGGCGAACATCACGGGGGATATGAACACCGGCATCGGCATCTGGACCGAGAAGATGTTCATCGACGCGATGCGCACCGGCAAGCATATGGGCACGTCGCGGCAGATCCTGCCGCCGATGCCGTGGAATTTCTACGGACAGCTGCCGGATGAGGATCTGAAAGCGATTCTGGCGTACTTGAAATCGACGACGCCGATCGCGAACCGCGTGCCTGTTCCGCTCGGGCCGGACGGCAAGCCGATCGAGGCACCGCAATAAAGAGAAAACTCCCAACTACCAATTCCCAACTTCCAATCGCGCCCCTCGACGCGGGTTTGGTTGTTGGGAGTTGGAAATTGGGAGTTGGAAGTTAAAACACCCCCCACTCGCCATCATCTGCTGGACCGCGGACGGCTTAGCCCGACCCTACGGGTCGCCGGTATAGAATCGCGCCTCTACAGATGCATCACTTCGGCAGATTCGACGAGCGTGCGCTTGCGACACACCCGGTGTTCGCGGGCCACAGCCGCGGATACAGTTCGGCCCCGCTGATCAACCGGCAGACAGGGTCCGTGCACACGGGGCTGAGCATCGATCAGCTCGCGCCCGCCGGCACGATTGACCCGCACGTTCACTCGTTCGAGGAGGGCGTGTACATCCTGAGCGGCGAGCCGGTCCTCGCTATCGGATCGGAGAGCTACCGGCTTCGTCCGGGCGATTACGCGGCGATAAAGGTAGGAACGCCGCACGCCTGGCGCGCGGGCGATGCAGCGGTTCGCTGGCTGCAGATGACGGCACCGCAGCCGAAGCCGCCGGGCGCGGAACGCGACACGTTCTTTCCGAAGGATCGCGCCATCGCGTCGAGTGCGCCGGCGCTCGACCTCGACGATCGGCGAGGCAACCTGCTTGGACACTTCGACGCCACTCAGATTCCCCCCGTCGGCCAGCGGCAGAATGTCGCAGCAGGGCTCGAAGGCGTGTTCCTGAAGTGGATGATCGACGAGGAGTTCGGCGCCCGACACCACCGGCTGCTGTTCATCGAGTACCAGCCCGGCGTCGGGATCGGGCTTCACGACCACACGTTCGAAGAGGCGTACTTCATTCTCGAAGGCGAAGTGCAGGCGACGCTTGACGGCACGATCTACCAGTTGAAGCCCGGCGATGTGGTGTGGACGGGCGTTGGTTGCGTGCACTCGTTCAAGAACGTCGGCACCGCTCCAGTACGGTGGCTCGAGACGTTTGCGCCACAGCCGCCGAAGGAGAACGTCTTCCGGTTCATGGCGGAATGGGAAACCAAAGCGCGCGAGTTGGAGGGGTAGTGAGATGAGCGGTTACACAACCGGCCGGACGCGACCGTTTACCGGTGAGGAATATCTCGAGAGCCTGCGTGACGGCCGCGAGATCTGGATCTACGGCGAACGTGTCAAGGACGTGACGACACATCCGGCGTTCCGCAACACCGTGCGGATGATCGCGCGTCTCTACGACGCGCTGCACGATCCCGCGCGCAAGGACATCCTCACCACGCCGACGGACACCGGCAGCGGCGGCTACACGCACAAGTTCTTCCGTGCACCGCGCAATGTCGAGGAGATGGTCGGCGATCGCGACGCGATCGCCGAGTGGGCACGCGTGTCCTATGGATGGATCGGTCGCAGCCCGGACTATAAGGCGGCCTTCCTCGCCACGCTCGGTGCGAACTCCTCTTTTTACGAACCGTACGAGGAGAACGCAAAGCGCTGGTACGCCCGCGTACAGGAAGAGGTCTCCTTCGTCAATCACGCCATCGTCAATCCGCCGGTCGATCGCGACAAACCGCTCGACGAAGTCAAAGACGTGTACATGCACGTCGAGGAGGAGACCGACAAAGGCCTCATCGTCAGCGGCGCCAAAGTGGTGGCAACGACGTCGAGCCTCACGCATCTGAATTTCATTGCGAACAACGGTGCGCTGCCGATCCGCACGAAGCCGTTTGCGTTTGTCTGCATCGTTCCGACCGGCGCGCCCGGCGTGAAGCTGTTCTGCCGGCCGTCGTACGAGATGACCGCGGCGGTGATGGGGACGCCGTTCGACTATCCGCTCTCGAGCCGGATGGACGAGAACGATTCGATTCTCGTGTTCGACCGGGTGCTGGTGCCGTGGGAGAACGTGTTCGCGTACGGCGACATCGACAAGGTCAAC
>DASROF010000221.1:0-8754 GCA_035647075.1 Vicinamibacterales bacterium
TATATCTCGTGCACCCTCGATCTTCGGAGATCCACGTATGGATGAGAAGAAGCCGGGTAATGGGACGGATGAGCACTACGAGGAAACGACGAATCCGCGCAATCCACCAGAGAGCGTGGTGGGGCCTAAGGAGCGGCGCGACTGGCTCCTGAGCTCCGTGGGAACGCTTGCCGTGATTTTCCTTGTCGTAGCGGGCGTGTTCGGGTGGGTGCTCGTGCGCCACGAATTGGGAAGCGAGTCGCAGATCTATCCCGATCCACAGGCCACCGGAACATCCGGCGAGCAGCAGACGCCCGAGGATACGCCTGGCGGATTCAACCCGTCTGCAGGCGCGTTCAGCAATACTCTCGAGGAGCTGAAGTTTCGCGGCGGGCCAGGTCCGACAGGGTCAACGGGTATTGTGCTGACGACAGTCAGCGAGCTGCACAACGCGCCGAGAGGCGCGCGCGTCTCGCTCACGAACGTGACGGTCGATCGTACTGACGGCAGCAGGTTCTGGGTGCGCGACGGCGACGCCACAATCGGTGTGGAAGTGGCGGGCGACACGCCGACCGTCAAAGCCGGTCAGCACGTGAACATCATCGGGACGATCGAATCGACCGGCGTCGAAACGCGGATTCGCGCGTCGCGCATCGACGTCAGATAGTGATCCTGACCCGCAGGGCGAAGGCGGCCATGGTCACGCCGTCGCGCGCAGCGCACAGGCGGATGGCGGTTCGGTGACCACCGCCGTCGCGCCCGAGAGGAGCGCGGCCCAGAGATCGAATGCGCCGGGTTCGCCAGCCCAGGGCCACTGCCCCGGTGCCGCGCACGCCGCCATCGAGACGATGGTCGCGTGAGGCACGGAGACCGTTCCTGCCGGGGTGTGAGGAAGAAGGCAGGCGATATCGGTGTCGCGCGTCACCACGGGGAGATTCGGTCCACCGCCGCAACCGCGGACGGTGATGCCATCAACGGCTACGACCGTTTTTGTATCCCCCATCCCCATTTCAAACGACGGCCGGTCGTCGTACGCCCACGTGTAACAGCCACCGGTCTTCAGAATGGCCAGAAGGACAACCGCCAGATCGACCGACGGCGGCATGTGCACGTCAGCCCGCATCCCGCGACGGAAACCGCTTCCGATCATGCGGCGCGCGAGCGAATTCGCCGCCGAATTCAGTTCACGGTAAGAGCAGGAGCGCTCGCCATCGACGATGGCGACCTCATCTCCTTGCGTCACCACATGTTGTTCGATGATCCGATGGACGGCACGCATCACGCCGACGACCAAGTGCAAACACAGAGCCACTCACGGTCCCCACATGATGTCGAGCGGTTCGACATCTTGGGAGCGAGAACCAAGACCGTAATTAACGCCAGCTGAACAGCTTCAGTGAGGTAAAGAACGGCACGACGCCCCAGATCGTCAGCACCAGCAGCTCCGACCTGACGCCCGCCAGCGTTGCGCCGTCGAGAATCACCGCTCGCAACGCATCGATCAGCGCCGTCAGTGGCAGCGCATGGATAAACGGCTGCACGGCGGCCGGAAAGTTCGCCGACGAGAAGAAGATGCCGCTGACAATCCACATCGGCAGCATCAGCAGGTTCATCAGGCCGGAGATCGCTTCAATCGTCCGCGCCCGTGATGCCAACAGGAGCCCAATCGCACCAAACGAGAGCGCGCCGATCAACGCCACGATTGTGATCGTCACCGCACCGCCGTTCACCGGCATCCCGAACGCAACGACGGCGAAGATCAGCGGCAGCAGCACTTCCACCGGCAGGAACACCATCCGCGCAAACAGCTGCGCCAGCAGATACTCGCTCCGGCGCATCGGGCTCGCCACCATGCGCTTCAGCAGCTTCCGCATGCGGGCCTGGACGATGCCGAAGCCGATGCCCCACATGCCGTTGCTCATGATGCCCATCCCGATCAGGCCGGGGATGAACCAGTCGATGTAGCGGGAGCCAGCCACCTCCTGCGGCTGCTCCTGCGCGGTCCACGGCTCCGGCCGCCCCGCGGCACGCTTCAGCGCATCGTCAACGACGGCTCTGGCGAGGCGGCTCTCTTCACGGGCGGGATCGAACCGGTAGGTCGGCGGAGTGGTCGGCACGACCACGATATTCACTTCGCCTTCTCGAAGGGCGCGGCGTTCATCGTCCGGGCGCACGTCGCGAATCGTGATGCCGTGGCTGCCCTTCAGCGTCGAGCGGAGCGACTCAGTTGCGGCGCCCGGATAGAGACCGACGGCAACCGGGCGATCGGCGCGCGACGGAAACGCCAGGGCCAGCGCGAGCGACACGACAATCGGGAAGCCGAACGTCCAGAACACCGCTTCCGGCTCACGGATGAACTCGCGCATCCGGGCCAGCGTCAACTGCACGAGCGGACGCCCGGTGAACGGGGTCCGGCTGACGCCGGACACTACGGGAGGGTCGAGGGAGGTCCGGCTAAAGCCGGACACTACATTCGGGTCACTCATCGCGCAGATGCCGTCCGGTCAATGCCATGAAGACGTCCTCGAGCGTGCCGTGGTGGGTGGTGACCTTCGGCTGACCGAGGCGCGCGATCAGCTCCTTCGGTGCGCCGTGCGCGATGATGCGGCCCTGGTCAACGACGGCGACCCGGTCGCACAGGTACTCCGCTTCGTCCATGTAATGCGTCGTCATCAGGATCGTGCCGCCGCGTGATCGGAACTGTTCGAGCAGCGTCCACAACTGGCGGCGCGACTGCGGGTCGAGGCCGGTCGTCGGCTCGTCAAGAAACAGCAGATCCGGATCGCCGGCGAGCGCGCAGGCGAGCGACAAGCGCTGCTTCTGGCCTCCAGACAGGCGGCCGACACGACTGGTCCGCTTGCTTTCGAGCTCCACGATCTTCAACAACTCCTCGATCGTCCGCCCACGCGTGTAGAAGGATCGAAACAGCCGGAGCGTCTCCTCCACCGTCAGCTTGTCTGCGAGCTGCGTTTCCTGGAGCTGGATGCCAAGTCGCTGGCGCAGCGCAGGGCCGTCATCCGCCCAACGCAGACCGAGGACTTCGACCTCACCCGCATCCGGTGTCAGCAGTCCCTCGAGAATTTCAATGGTGGTCGTCTTGCCCGCACCGTTGGGACCGAGCAGGCCGAAGCACTCACCACGTTCTACGGACAGAGTCAGATCCGCGACGGCCACCACGTCACCGTACGACTTGCGCAGCTGCTCACACGACACCGCGTTGCCTGTCATGAGTTGTCTGTCACACCTTCGTAACGAGCATTCGGATCTCCAGGCACCCCTAAAGGGGCGCCTCGACGAGTAAAGGGGCGCCCTGCGAGGTATCGCCTCGCCCGGCTCACGTACCAGTTACGGTAGACTGCCTGTTGGTGTCTCTCACCATCCTGATCGCGGCAGCGAGTCAACTCGCCGCGCTCAAGCAGCGGGCCGAGTTCATCGACGCCGAAGCCTTCGCGGATACCGAGGCGATCAAGGCGCTCGAAGCGATCACGCGGCAGCGTCCGCAGGTCATTGCGCTCGATCAGCAGTTCGCGGCAACCTCTCGCGGCGCTGCCTTCATCAACCGGGTCAAGGCCGATCCCGCTCTCGCAGCCAGCGAGCTTCGCATTGTCCAGGCGGACATCAGCGTCGCCCGCGAAGCAGTACCAGTCGCTGCTCCTGCCCCAGCGCCGGTCGCGGCTCCTGCCCCAGCGCCTGCCGCAGCTCCGGCTGCGGCCACACCGGACACCACGACCGCACCGGTCACCACGGTCGCCACACCAGCCTCGAGCGCCCCGCCGACGACCACCAGCGGGCCCCCGGCCCCTGCCGTCCAGCTCGATCAGACCGGCACCCGGCGCGCGGAGCGTCACGTCGTGAACAAGAGTATCGAGGTCCTGATCGACGGCAACCCCGCCACACTCGTCAACATCTCGCTGGTCGGCGCCCAGGTGCTGTCCGCTTCATTGTTGCGCCCGAATCAGCGCATCCGCATGTCGCTCGTCGATGCGACACGACCGATGCGCTTTAACGGAGTGGTGGCGTGGGCCAACTTCGAGATGCCGAAGGAGGGTCCGCGCTATCGCGCCGGCGTGAACTTCTACGACGCGGCGCCCGACATGGTGGCACGCTTCATCGAGACCATCACGGCGTCGTAGCGCTCATCCAGTTTTCGACCAGCGAGCCGTTCTTGACGATCGTTTCGCCGCGGTCCGAGCCGGTGGAAATGATCGCGCACGCCACCCCGGTCAGTTCCTCGAGCTTGTGCACGTAACGCTGCGCCTCCGCAGGGAGGCTGTCGAACTCCGTCACACCTTTTGTTGGTGTGGACCATCCGGGCACGCGCACATACACCGGTTCAGCGCCGACGAGCGACCTCAAATCCGCCGGGAAGTCGCTGATGGTCCCCTGAGTGGTGCGATAGCCGGTGCAGATCAGCACCTCGTCGAGGCCGTCCAGCACGTCCAGCTTCGTGAGCGCGAGGGCATCGAGCCCGTTCACGCGCACCGAGTAGCGGACAACCACGGCGTCGAACCACCCACACCGGCGCGGACGTCCGGTTGACGCGCCGTACTCCTGACCCGTTTCGCGCAACCGATCGGCCAGCGCTCCTGACAACTCGGTGGGAAGCGGCCCCTCACCCACTCGCGTCGTGTACGCCTTGGCGACCCCAAGCACGCCGCCGATGCACCGCGGCGGAATACCCAGCCCGGTACAGACGCCGCCGACCGACGCGTTCGACGAGGTTACATACGGGTAGGTGCCGTGATCGATATCGAGCAGCGTCGCCTGCGCGCCTTCGAACATCACCGGCTCGCCGCGCTTCATCAGGTCGTGGAGCACGAGCGAGCAGTCGCCAACCCAGGGCCGCATGCGCTCGCCGTCGCGGACAATCTGATCGAAGACCGGCTTCCAGTCGAGCGTCGACTCCTTGATCATCCGGTTGCGGGCGCTGACGTTCTCCCGCACTTCCTCCGCGAGCGCATCGCGGTCGCCCATCAGATCGCAGACCCGGATCCCGCGCCGGCCGATCTTGTCCTCGTACGCCGGACCGATCCCGCGCGAGGTCGTGCCGATCTTCCGCTCGCCGCGGCGGGCTTCGGAGAGCACGTCGAGCTCACGATGGTACGGCAGGATGATGTGCGCCTTCTCGCTGATCAGCAGGCGGCCGTCAACCGCAATCCCCATCCGCCCGAGCTCGTCGACTTCCTTGAACAGCGCCTGCGGGTCGATGACGACGCCGTTACCGATGACGCAGGTGACGCCGGGATGCAGGATGCCGGAGGGGATCAGGTGGAGGACGAACTTCTGGCCGTCGACGTAGACGGTGTGACCCGCGTTGTGGCCGCCCTGATAGCGTGCGACGGCCGCAAAGTGCGGCGTCAGCATGTCGACGATCTTGCCCTTGCCTTCGTCGCCCCACTGCGCGCCAAGAACTGCGATGTTGGTCTTTGGCATCCGGCTACTATTCAATCATGGAAGGGCGAACTGAGATGATCTCTCTGGACGGCAACTCCCTCACGCTCGATCAGCTCGTCGCGATTGCGCATGAACACGCGCCTGTGGCGATTAGCGCAGCGGCGCGTTCGCGTGTGCTCGCGTCTCGCGCCGTCGTCGACGAGTGTGCCGACCACGAGACGCCGACCTACGGCATCAACACCGGCTTCGGCAGCTTTGCGGACGTCAAGATCCCGCACGAGCAGTTGTCTCAGCTCCAGATCAATCTGCTGCGCAGCCACGCGGCCGGTGTCGGCGAGCCGCTCGCCGTTCCCGTGGTGCGGGCGGCGATGGCGCTGCGCGCGAACGTGCTCGCCAAGGGCTATTCGGGCATCAGGCCCGGCACGCTCGACCTGCTGGTGGAACTGTTGAACAAGCGGATCCACCCGCTGGTGCCGTCGCGCGGATCGGTCGGTGCCAGCGGCGATCTCGCGCCGCTGGCGCATGTTGCGCTGGTGCTGATCGGTGAAGGACGCGTCATCGACGGCGAGACCGCCATCGACGGCAGTTCGGCGCTGGCGAACGCCGGCGTGACCCCGATCACCCTCGGTCCGAAGGAAGGCCTGGCACTGATCAACGGCACGCAGCCGTCCACGGCGCTGCTTGGCCTGGCGGTCGCCGCGGCGCAACGGCTGGCGCGGGCCGCGGATATCACCGCCGCGCTGAGCATCGATGGCCTCCAGGGATCGACGAAGCCGTTCGATCCACGCATTCACGCCGCGCGCGGGTTTCCGGCCCAGTCCACAGCCGCGGCCAACCTCCGTCTGCTGCTCGAGGAGAGCGGGATCAACGCCGCCCACGCCAATTGCGGCCGGGTCCAGGACGCCTACTCGATGCGATGCGCGCCGCAGGTGCACGGCGCGGCCCGTTCGGCCTGTCACTTCGCGCACGAGGTGTTCGCGGCCGAAGCCAACGCGGCCACCGATAACCCGATGGTCTTCGCCGACACGCGCGAGATCGTCTCCGGAGGCAATTTTCACGGCGCGCCGGTGTCGGTGGCGTGCGATCTGCTCTGCATCGGCATCGCGCAGCTGGCCACGATCAGCGAACGACGCTCGGATCGGCTCGTCAATCCTGCATCGAGCGGCCTGCCGGCCTTCCTGACACGGCATGGAGGCCTGCACTCCGGCCTGATGATGGCGCAGGTGACGGCGGCGGCACTGACATCGGAGCTCAAGACGCTTGCACACCCGGCAAGCGTCGATACCATTCCGACATCGGGGAACAAAGAAGACCACGTCAGCATGAGCATGGGCGCTGCGCTGAAGGCCGCGCGTGCCGTCGAGCTCGCCACACGCGTGCTGGCGATCGAACTGCTCTGCGCCTGTCAGGCGATCGATCTGCTGAAGCCACTCAGTACGTCACCACCGCTCGCGCGCGTACACGATTTCGTTCGCACACGCGTACCGATGCTTGATGATGACCGTCCACCCTCAACTGACATCGACACAATCACATCGATGATCGACGGCGGCGAACTTGAACGCGCATGCACAGTGAAAGTCAACTGAAACTTTTTTTGGAAATTCGTTGACAACCGCGCGCACGCTTCTTACCTTCTGATCTTTCCGCAAACCGGCGATCACCTTCGACGTTCAACGAGCGAGTTGTCATGACGGTGGGCACGCGCATCATCCGGGCGCCGCGCGGTCCGGCGATCAGCTGCAAAGGCTGGCCGCAGGAAGCCGCTCTCCGCATGCTCATGAACAATCTCGATCCCGACGTCGCCGAACGGCCGGACGATCTGGTGGTCTACGGCGGATCGGGAAAGGCGGCACGCAACTGGGAATCGTTCGACGCCATCGTCGCCTCATTGCTCGCGCTCGAACATGATGAAACGCTGCTCGTGCAATCCGGCAAGCCGGTCGGCGTGTTCCGCACGCATGCTGGCGCGCCGCGCGTGCTGATCGCCAACTCGCTGCTCGTCCCGGCCTGGGCCACCTGGGAGACCTTCCGGGACCTCGAGGACCGCGGCCTCACGATGTATGGCCAGATGACGGCCGGTAGCTGGATTTACATAGGCACGCAGGGGATTTTGCAGGGAACCTACGAGACCTTCGCCGCGGCAGCGAAGCGCCACTTTGGCGGCTCGCTGAGCGGCCGGCTGGTGGTGACGGCCGGTCTCGGCGGCATGGGCGGCGCCCAGCCGCTCGCCGCCACGATGAACGGTGCTGCCGCGTTGATTGTCGAAGTCGACCCGTCGCGGATCACGCGCCGCCTCGAGACGCGCTACCTGGATGAGGCGACCAACAATCTGGACGAGGCGTTGACGCGCGTTGATGACTGGCGGCGCAACCACGTTGCTCGATCGATTGCGCTGGAAGGCAACGCGTCGGATGTGCTGCCCGAACTTGTGCGTCGCAACGTCATTCCTGATGTGGTGACCGATCAGACGTCCGCGCACGACGCGCTCAACGGCTATGTTCCCGGCGGCATGTCACTTGCTGACGCGATTCATCTACGCGAGCGTGATTCGAAGTCTTACATCGAGCATGCAATGGCATCGATGGCGCGCCACGTTGGCGCTATGCTGACATTACAGAAACGCGGCGCGGTCACATTCGATTACGGCAACAACATTCGCGCGCAGGCCGTGCGCGCAGGACGTACAGATGCGTTTGACATTCCCGGCTTCGTGCCGGAATATGTGCGGCCTCTGTTCTGCGAAGGCAAGGGTCCGTTCAGGTGGGCCGCACTGTCGGGAGATCCCGACGACATACGCGTGACCGACGATGCGGCGATGGAGATGTTTGCCGATGATCCTGCACTCTGTCGGTGGATCCGCATGGCGCAGGAGCGTGTCGCGTTTCAGGGATTGCCAGCGCGGATCTGCTGGCTCGGCTACGGCGACCGCGCGAAGTTTGGATTACGGATCAACGAATTGGTACGCGCTGGTGCGATTTCCGCACCGATCGTGATCGGGCGCGACCATCTCGATACCGGATCGGTGGCGTCACCGAACCGGGAGACAGAAGGCATGCGTGACGGCAGCGATGCGATCGCCGACTGGCCGATCCTGAATGCGCTGCTCAACGCGTCGGCCGGCGCCACGTGGGTGTCGGTCCACCACGGCGGCGGAGTGGGCATCGGCTACTCGTTGCACGCGGGCATGGTGATTGTGGCGGACGGAAGTGCCGAGGCGGATGCACGGCTCGAGCGCGTGCTGACGTGCGACCCGGGAATCGGCGTCGCCCGGCATGCGGACGCCGGCTACCCGGAAGCGATCGCGACGGCGGAGCTGCGCGGCGTGAGAATTCCAATGCGCGAGCGGGAGGGGAGAAGAG
This sequence comes from Vicinamibacterales bacterium, assembly GCA_035647075.1. Classification (GTDB taxonomy): domain Bacteria; phylum Acidobacteriota; class Vicinamibacteria; order Vicinamibacterales; family UBA2999; genus Gp6-AA40. The sequence goes on from DASROF010000221.1 coordinate 8,736, forward strand.
AATGACCGGTGCTCAAGTG
>DASROF010000222.1:0-2740 GCA_035647075.1 Vicinamibacterales bacterium
ACCGTGTCGTCACGAGAACGCTCGTATTCGAAGGTGGCGGGCGTGTGCAGGAATACGTTGGCGGTTATGAAGATTGGATTCGGCAGCGGCCGGACGTGGAAGTCGACTCGTCCAAAGCCTCGGGCAAGGCGGTCGTGAAAGCAGGTGCCAACGCCGCATCCAGAGGAGCCGGACTGGCGGATAGGGCTGCCGCACCTGCAAAGGCAACCTACCGAGAGCAGCAAGAGTTCAAGGACTTGCCAAGCCGTATCGAGGCATTGGAGACGGAACAGCGCGACCTCTCCTCGAAGGTCGCGAGCGCCGACTTCTATAAGGAATCAGGCGAGGCAATCAAGGCCACGCTCGAGAGGCTGACTGCCCTCGAGACGGAAATTTTCGAGGCCTACACGCGATGGAACGACCTTGACGGTCGAATTCGCTAGTGCTCGGTGCATCGAGGCCCCAAGCAAGCTCGCCGCCGAGGCGCGACTGACGCGCGATTAAGGCGGGCGGAAGCGGACGACTGGATTGGGTCGATACTCTCGCGAGGCACCCTGCCGCGTAGGCGAGATTTGAGGGGTTGCTGTGGTATCGGCAGACTTTCTTCGACCGCACCCACAGGGTTAACAAACACCTGATTGATGGACCCCAGATCGACGGTCCAGAACGACCGTCAATCCGGGGCGAAAGTGCGAGCTAGTTCAGAGAGGATTGTTGGACCTGTCGACGTCGCGCGTAACATCCTGTCGCTCTTCGTCGCAATGACGGGCAGCCGCGACCTCTTCCGCGCAGCGGTGGAATACGTCGCGACGATCACACCTGTGCAGGACATCCTCGAACGTCCTGAGATCGTTGCCGGGATTCGCAACACGCACGCGGCGATGAAGGGACCGCCCCCGCCGATGCCTGGTCCCACGCGGGGGCAATTGCTGGACATGTTTCGCTAGTGGCGGTTCCGTTCAGGCTCACAGTTGTGGCACTGTTTTCAGTAACAACGCCGCGGAGGATTCTTGAACCTGCCTCCAGCGGAACTTAGAATCCGCTCGGCCTGATCCAGAAGCTCTCCTGCCACGTGCCGCCAGCCGGAATGCTCTGAAGCTCCGAGTATCGGCCCTTCTGCGCGAGGTTGACGGCGTCGGTGATGCCAGCCATCGGCTCGATGCAGATGAAGTTGCGATCCTGCTGCGTCTGGCCAACGTCGCCGCGTCCCGCGGCGGGAGCGGTCGCGCCGAGACTCTGACTGCCGCGCCCGCGGTTTTCCGGATGCGGCGCCCAGACGACGACCGATCGGAAGTTCGGACCGAGCGCGACGTCGAGCCGCTGCGCTTTCCCCGCGATGGTCATCGTGGCGCGCCCCTGTCCATCACGCTCCAGATCGGAGAACACGTCGTCGAGGTTGTAGTCCTCGAGCACGGCCGATCGGCGATCCGGAAAGAGCACATCGGACGATTCGGTCTCGCCCGTCGGAACCTTGTTCGGTGCCAGCAGCCAGTGCGTCTTCGCGGCGAGGCTGAATTTCCAGGTGCTGCGCGGCGAATCGGTCAGCTGGAAGTACGGATGGAATCCGATTGCGACCGGCATCGGCTCCGCGCTCGCGTTGGTGATCGCAGTGTGTACTTCGAGCTCGCCGTTCTTCAATCGATACATGACCTCCACGGTGTGCGCGAACGGCCACTGTTTCATCCACGCCGGCTGCCGGAAGAACTCGAGCCGGCTGAGGACCCACGCCGATGTGTTGTCCGACTTGACTTCGACGATCTGCCACTTGTCGTTGGTGGTCAGGAAGCCGTGAATCGGTATCGCGCCGCGGACGTTCCCCAGCTCCATGTCGAAGGGATAGCGCTTTCCATTCGCGTAGAACGCCTGCTCATCGAGGCGGTTGGCCCACGGACCGACGAACGGAATGCCGCTCAGCCCGGGGCGCGACTTGAACTGCTCGACCGACTCGTACGGCCACCTGAGGACCTCGTGTCCTTTCACTTTCATCGAGAACGCGATGTTGCCGACACTGGGCAGGATGGACACGACCGTCTGGCTGCGAGTGTCCTCGAGCTGAACGACATCGCCGGTTCGACGCGCCGAGTACGGCTGCGCCCAGGCTGTCCCGCACGATACAAGGCCGAGAACCGCGAGAGCCGCTCTGAACAACGTCATTCGTGCCGAGATCGCGGAGCCCCTGAGATAGCGAGTCATCACCGCGCATCCGGAAACGCAAAGGCGTGGACGGCGTTGCCAGCCGCGATTCGAGTAGGTAGAAGTGCCCGTTGTTGTCGGCGTGGAGCAGCAGTTGGTTTCATGGCTATGATCCTTTGTTTCTGAGGCTCCTCCTCACCCTGCCCTCTCCCCCAAAAGGGGGAGAGGGATTCGATTACGGCTCCATGCCGGCTTTTTTAATGATCGGAGCGGCGCCGGGCGCGCTTAGATATTTGATGAGCGCTTTCGCAGCATCCGGATTCTGCGCGCGGGTGTGCAGAGCGGCCGCAAACGCAGTGATCTCGTCGATATCGGACGGCAATTGTCCGAGATAATCGATGCCGGGCGCGTGGAGAAGCTCACTCACTTGCTGAAAGCCGATGTCGGCGTCGCCCTTGGCAAGCACTTCGGCGACCTGCGTGTTCGGCGGGGTAACGACGATCTTCGATTTCAGCTGATCGCTGAGTCCCCATTGCTTGATCACGGCTGCCATGTGGACGCCGCTCGGCCCGGTCGAGTAGGCGATCCTGTTCCCGGCGAGCAGCGCCTTCTTGATGCTGTCGCTCGA
>DASROF010000223.1:0-7149 GCA_035647075.1 Vicinamibacterales bacterium
GGATGTTGATGCGACGCTTCAACGTCATCACAAACCTGAGGCGCGACGATCATCGGCCCGCATGACCGAACGTCTTGTTCGGCTTGTGCCGCCAGTGTTTTCAACACTCTATTGCTGCAAGTGCAACTCCAGAGCTGGCAACCGCCGGCCGATCGCGAAGAACAGACCCTGCCCCCCGATCCTTCGCGCCCCCCGGTGTTGCCGAAAATCGGACCGATGTGGACATCGAAATGTGCGGACGATTTGCGACGCGCGAAACGGCTGACGCGCCGGCTCATCCGTGCGCGATCACATCGGCAGCGTTTAACAGAGATACTGACGTATGAAGAAACGATCGTTAGGGAGAAACGGTCTGGAAGTGTCGGCGCTCGGCTTCGGCTGTATGGGTATCAGTTTCGGCTACGGACAGCCGACCAGCCGGGACGAAGGCGTCGCCATCATTCGCGCAGCCGTCGATGCGGGCATCACCTTCTTCGATACGGCCGAAGCCTATGGGCCATACGCGAACGAGGAACTGCTCGGTGAGGCGCTGGCGCCCGTTCGCGATCGCGTCGTCATCGCGACGAAGTTCGGGTTCAAGTTTGACGCCGGGAAGCAGGCCGGGCTGGACAGCCGGCCGTCGCACATCCGCGAAGTCGCTGAGGCCTCGCTGAAGCGCCTCAAGACCGACCGGATCGATCTCCTCTACCAGCACCGCGTGGATCCGGACGTGCCAATCGAGGACGTCGCGGGCGCGGTCAAGGACCTGATCCGCGAAGGCAAGGTCAAACATTTCGGACTGTCGGAAGCCAGCGTGCAGACGATCCGCCGCGCCCACGCGGTTCAGTCGGTGACGGCCCTGCAGAGCGAATACTCCCTCTGGTTTCGCGAGCCTGAACGAGAGGTGCTGCCGACGCTCGCGGAACTCGGCATCGGATTCGTGCCGTTCAGCCCGCTCGGCAAAGGCTTCCTCACCGGCAAGATCGACGACAAGACGACGTTCGATCCGACCGACTTCCGCAATGTCGTCCCACGCTTCTCGGAGGAGAACCGGAAAGCGAACCTCGCCTTCGTCGATTGGTTGAAGGCCTTCGCTGCACGGAAGCAGGCAACGCCGGCGCAAGTCGCATTGGCGTGGCTGCTGGCGCAGCAGGCGTGGATCGTGCCGATTCCCGGAACGACCAAGCGGCACCGACTCGAGGAGAACGTCGGCGCGGTCAACGTCCAGTTGACGGCGGACGATCTGCGCGAGATCGATCAGGCCGCCGCGCAGATCGAAGTGCGCGGCGCTCGCTATCCGGAGCATCTGATGAAGCTGGTCGGCCGCTAGCGAGCGACCGCCGTCGCTGTTCTCTATCGAGATTCACGACGACGGAGTCCGTTTACCCTTTATTGCGGATCGTACGGCGTGATTCTTGCCTCGTCTCTGCCCAGTGCAAGGCGTCCTCACTACTGATCTGCAAAGCCAGCTGAACGGCGGCCGCGAGTTACTGGCCCAACTCCGCGATGCGCTGATGCGGTTCGGCGCCAGCGACGAAGACAAGGCAGCACTCGCCTCCTCCATTCGCCAACTCGACGAATTCTTCATGCTGGTTGTGGTTGGCGAGTTTAACTCCGGGAAGAGTGCCTTCATCAATGCCCTCGTTGGACGCCAGGTCGTCAAAGAAGGCGTCACCCCGACCACCGCACAGATTCACGTTCTGAAGTACGGCGACACCATCGCCCAGAGCACCGACGCACAGATCCTCGGCGAACAGATCCTCGGCAGACAGATCCTCGGCAAACAGGACATCGCGGTGACGACGGCCCCTGCCGAATTTCTGCGTGAGGTGCAGATCGTCGACACGCCGGGCACCAACGCCATCATCCGCGAGCACGAGCGGATCACCACGACGTTCGTGCCGCGAGCCGACCTGGTGCTCTTCGTGACGTCGGCTGATCGTCCGTTCACGGAAACCGAGCGTGCGTTCCTCGAGACGATCCGCGCCTGGGGCAAGAAGATCGTGATCATCGTCAACAAGGTCGACATCTTCGAGCGCCCGGACGAACTCGACGAGGTCCTCGCCTTCGTCACCTCAGCCTCGCAGCGGCTGCTCGGCATGACGCCTGAACTCTTCGCCGTCAGCGCCCGTCTCGCGCTGCGGGCGAAGCAGGGAGAACCGTCGGTCTGGACCGCAAGCCGCTTCGAACCGCTCGAGCGCTACATCACCGACACGCTCGACGAAGCCAGCCGCTTCCGGATCAAACTGGCGAACCCGCTTGGCGTCGGTGAGGCGCTCGCGCAGCGCTATGCCGCCATTGCCAGCGAACGGCTGACACTGCTCAAGGACGATCTCACGCTGCTCGAGAATGTCGAACAGCAACTGGCGTTGTATCGCAGCGATCTGGCGCGAGGCTTCGAACTGCGCATGACCGCTGTCGAGAAAGTGCTCCTCGACATGGAGACCCGCGGCCATGCCTTTTTCGAGGACACGCTGCGGATCGGCCGGGTCATGGATCTGTTCAACCGCGCGCGGATCCAGAAGGAATTCGAGGAACGCGTCGTCGCCGACGCACCGCGACAGATCGAGCGGGCGGTGACGGAGCTTATCGACTGGCTGATCGATCAGGACTTCCGGCAGTGGCAGGCGGTGACGACAGCGATCGCGGCACGGACGAGAGAGCACGGGTCACGGGTGCTTGGCGCGCCGGAGGTCGGCACGTTCCACAGCGATCGCGGCCGGCTGATCGACGCCGTCGGACGCGAGGCGCAGCGGGTCGTCGACACCTACGATCGGAAGCGCGAAGCCGCGGTGATTGCCGATCACGCGCGCACGGCCGTGACGACCGCCGCAGCGGCTGGCGGCGGCGCGCTCGCCCTTGGCACGGTGGTCACGCTCGCGGCGACGACTGCGGCTGCCGACATCACCGGCATCCTCCTGGCGAGCGTGGTTGCCACGCTTGGCTTTCTGGTCATCCCCGCCCGCCGCCGCAAGGCCAAGGGAGAGCTGAAAAACAAAATGTCGGCGTTACGCGAGCGCCTGGCGACGGCGCTGCGCGCGGAATTCGACCGCGCCCAGGTGCACAGCCGCCAGCGCCTCGACGACGTTGTCGCGCCGTACAGCCGGTTCGTCCGAGCAGAACAGGAGCGCTGGACATCCGCGCGGGATGCCCTCGGCGCGCTGCGTGATCAGGCGGGTGCGTTTCGCAAACGTCTCGCGGCGTGAGCCGCGATTAGTCCACGCTTGCGCTCTGGACCTTCACGAGTTGCGGCTTCCGCACACCAGGCCGGACGATTCGCTGCTTTCCCGACGGCCGTTTTGTGCGGTCGAAGGGCGGTATCGCAATCGCCTTTCCCGTTCTCGCCGACTCGTAGAGGGCCTCCACTACTCGCACATCCTGCAGGCCTTCGTCCCCCGATGGTTCTGGCTCGCGATTCCGCAGGATGCAGTCTGAAAAATACAGGAGTTGCGGCGCAAACTGGTCGCGCTTCCCTATCCGTTTGCGGCTGGTCTTCCCGTTGACCGTCAGCTCGTAGGCCAGCCCTTCGGCATACTCGTATGCGGGATCGACGACCAGTTGGCCCTTGGTGCCGACGATCCGATATGACCCCACGTCCGACGAATTGAAACTCGTGACGAACGCCGCCACTCGCTCATCGTCGAACCGCAGCACCGCACCGGTCGTCTCGTCAATCTCACGGAGCGTCTGCGTGCCGCTATTGACCGAGATGGCCACGACCTCGGTGGGTTCCGCCCTGAAGAGATAGCGCGCAGCGTTGATGCAGTAGACGCCGATGTCGTAGAGCGTCCCGCCGCCCATCGCTTTCCTGGTTCGAATGTCGTTTGCCCGGACGGTCATCGCGAACGATGAATTGAAGAACTTGGGTTCGCCGATCCGGCCGCGCCGCACGAGATCGACCGCACTGAGATTGATCTCCTCGAAATGCAGGCGATACGCAATCATCAGCTTGACGCGATTCGTGCGGCAGGCCTTGATCATCTGCTGACACTCGCGTGCTGTCACCGCCATCGGTTTCTCGCACAGCACGTGGACGCCCGCCCGCGCCGCCCTGATCGTGTACTCCGCGTGGAGAGAGTTCGGGAGGGCGATGTAGACCGCGTCCACCTGCTCGAGACACCTGTCGTACTCGTCATACGAGAACACGGATGGGACGCGGTACTTCTTCGACAGCGCTCTCAACTTGGTCGGGTCATCGCTGACCAGGGCTGTGACACGGGAGTTGCGTCGTGCGTGCGCGAAGGCGGGAAGCATGGCCACCTGCGCGATGTGGCCGAGTCCGACAATGGCGTACCTGATGGGTCCTCTCCGACGATCGACCATCTGTAAACCCCCGTTTCAGATTTGCAACTCCTGCGCCGCATATCGAGCTGACCGCATCAGGACGCTCATCTCGCCCGCAACGCGCCGTTCTGCCATTTGCGGATCCGGCGCCGCACGCCCAGCCCATAGGCGACGTAGTAGCCAATCACCGTCCCGCCTGCGGCCAGTGATTCCGGGATCCCGAACGCCAGCACCATCGGCGTGCCGGAGACGCCGGCGGCGGCGACCGTCCACGATCGCCAGAGTCCGTACACCACGCGAGCGGAGACCACGAAGGTCACGAGCAGCACCAGCCACCGGTTCGGTGTGTAGTGCAGGGTCGCTGCTGTGGCCTCCCATCGCGTCAGCATGAGGCCAACGAGGCCGAGACCCGCGCCGACGGTGACGCCGGCAGCCGCACCCGTGAAGGCGTTCGGCACCCACACCGCCGTGACAACGGCGCCGGTCAGGAAGCAGATCGCCGAGAACACCATCAGCACGACATTGAGTGTCGCCATCCAGGGTCGCGCCAGTCGTCGCGCGGTCCCCACGCGATATCGCTGGAGCAGGATCAGCGGCATCAGCGCAAGCAACACCAGCGGGAGGAGGATTACCAGGATCAGCAGCGGCATCCGTGTCAGGCTCGCAACGGGCTATCGAACGAACGCCTCCCAACCGTCGTCGTGCAGAATCTCGTTCGGCCTGAACCTCTTCTTGTATTCCAACGATCTGCACCCCTCGACGTAGTAGCCGAGGTAGACGTGCGGGAGTTGCCGCTCCTTCGCACGCTCGATCATCGTCAGGATGTTGAAGGTGCCGAGCGATCGCTGATGCTGATGGGGATCGTGGAAGAAGTAGATCGCCGACAACCCTTCCGGCAGCGCATCGACGTACCCGACACCCACCAGCCGGTCGTTGATCCAGTAGCTCCACTCCTCGGTTGGGAACGGGTTGAAGAGGTGGCAGCGCAGTTCTGACTCTGCTTCTTCACTTGGTGCCGGCCAGCCCTTCGTCCGGTGGCCATGTTCATGGAAGTTGATGAAGAGTTCCAGCCGCGCGGCATCAATCGACGGCGCGGCAATCCGCAGTTCAATCTCCCCTTCGTTTCCTCTTTGCACCCGTTGCTGACTCTCGGATGGGCGAAAGTCTGTGACCAGCACACGAAGCGAGAGGCATTTGCGGCAGCTTGGGCACTCGGGTCGGAACAGAAGGGGCCCAAACCTCCTCCACCCCTCCTTGAGCCGCTTCATGAAGTCGACGGGTTGCAGTTGTTTCGGAAGCTCGTATACGAGCTGCGCCTGCTGAGCGGGAAGGTATTCGCACGTTGACGGAGGGAATTGGAAGACCTTCTCCACGTCCCCAGTTTACCGATCGCACCGTGCTTCAGCGGTATATCATTGGCCGTTTTCGTCCCCGTGTCGTTTCTCTTTTGCGGAGGGACTATGCAGCCTCGCTTTCTCATCCGTGCCGCGCTCGCGCTCGGCACGACGCTCGTGATCGTGCTCCTGGTTCTCAGCGCGCATCGACCCGCACAGGCCGTGGCTGTGCTGACGCCCGGCAAGGCCGATCTCAAGTCGGCAGGCGCGCTCACGTTTGGTCCCGACGGCGTGCTGTTCGTCGGTGATTCGATCGGCGGCGCGATCGTCGCGCTCGACACCAACGACAAGACGCCTGCGGCGACGGCGGCCTTCAATGTCCAGGGCCTGGACGCGACCATCGCCGGGCTGGTCGGCGTGATGCCGGATCAGATCCTGATCAACGACGTCGCGGTGAACCCGATCTCGAAGAATGTGTACGTGTCGGCGGCACGCGGACGCGGCCCCGACGCGGTACCGCTGGTCGTCAAGGTCGAGCCGTCGGGTAAGGTGACGCCGCTATCGCTCGACAACATCGCGCACGCGTCGGTCGCCCTGGTCGACGCGCCGGCCGAGAACCCGACCGCTCGTCAGAATCCGCGGACGACGACGATCACCGACATGGAATTCATCAACGGCAACCTGCTCGTCGCCGGCATGTCGAACGAAGAGTGGAACTCGGCGCTGCGCTCGATTCCGTACCCGTTCAACAACGCCGCCAAGGGCACCCAGCTCCAGATCTGGCACGCCTCGCACGGGCGCTTCGAGACACAGGCGCCGGTACGCACCTTCGTCCCGTACACCCTGGGCGGCCAGTCCTATGTCCTCGCCGCCTATACCTGCACGCCGCTCGTGAAGATCCCGATGAGCGATTTAAAGCCGGGCGCGCAGGTCAAGGGCGTCACGATCGCCGACCTGGGTGCGGGCAACCAGCCGCTCGACATGCTTCCGTACAAGAAGGACGGCCACGAGTTCATCCTGATCGCGAACTCCTCGTTCGGCGTCGTCAAGCTGCACGCGGATTCGCTCGCGACGGACAAGTCGATCGACTCGCCGACCGTGGTCAGTGCGGCCGCAGGCGCTCCCTACGACAAGATCACGGCGCTGACCAACGTGCAGCACCTCGCGCGGGTCGATGATGGCCACGCGCTGGTTGTGACGAGGGGATCCGTCAGCCTGCAGACGATCGCACTGCCGTAGTCCGGGCCTGCTTTGCGGCCGAAGCTCCACATCCTCGCGATCGTCCCCAACACGAGGACGATCGCGAGGGCGCAAACCGTTTCCATTCAACTTGACGCGGGTGCGTTCCGGGTGACCGGCTGGCCGGCGCCAGCCACACCACCGGCCGGCGGCTGGGCCTCGGTGTTCAGCGTCTACGCGGGAACGGCCGATGCACCGGCGATGCTCGGGAGCTACGCGATCGAAGGGGGCACCCTTCTGTTCCGCCCTCGTTACCCGTTAGCGGCAGGTGTGCAGTACCGCGCTGTCTTCCGCCAACCTGGCCAGCGCACGC
>DASROF010000224.1:0-7097 GCA_035647075.1 Vicinamibacterales bacterium
GGACCGCCCAGTGCAGTCGAAAGAGCGCTGGCCGATTCACCGATCGGCACCGACGCTGGAACAGCAGTCCACCGAGCTGAAGATGTTCGAAACGGGGATCAAGGTCATCGACCTGCTCGAGCCGTATCTGCAGGGCGGCAAGATCGGCCTGTTCGGCGGCGCCGGTGTCGGCAAGACCGTCATCATCATGGAGCTGATCCACAACATCGCCATGAAGCACGGCGGTGTGTCGGTGTTCGGCGGCGTTGGTGAGCGCACGCGCGAAGGCAACGATCTCTGGCTCGAGTTCCAGGAGTCCGGCGTCATCGACTCAAAGGATCTGTCGAAGTCGCGCGCGGCGCTGGTCTACGGCCAGATGACGGAACCGCCCGGCGCCCGGCTGCGCGTCGGCCTCTCGGCGCTGACCGTCTCGGAGTACTTCCGCGACGCCGAAGGCAAGGACGTGCTGCTCTTCATCGACAACGTTTTCCGCTTCACGCAAGCGGGCTCGGAAGTGTCGGCGCTGCTCGGCCGCATGCCATCAGCCGTTGGCTACCAGCCGACGTTGCTGTCGGAGATGGGCCAGATGCAGGAGCGCATCACCTCGACCAAGAACGGGTCGATCACTTCGGTGCAGGCGATTTACGTCCCCGCCGACGACTATACCGACCCCGCACCGGCGACCACATTTGCGCACCTCGACGCGACCACGAATCTGTCGCGACAGATTGCAGAGCTTGGGATCTATCCGGCCGTCGATCCGCTTGCCTCGACGTCGCGCATTCTCGACCCTCGCGTGCTCGGCGAGGACCACTACAACGTCGCCCGTTCGGTGAAACAGATTCTGCAGCGCTACAAGGACCTGCAGGACATCATCGCGATCCTCGGCATCGACGAGCTATCGGAAGACGACAAGCTCACGGTGTCGCGTGCGCGCAAGATTCAGCGGTTCCTGTCACAGCCCTTTTTCGTCGCCGAACAGTTCACGGGCTTCAAGGGCAAGTACGTGCAGATTGCCGACACGATCAAGGGTTTCAAGGAGATCGTGGACGGCAAACACGACGATCTGCCGGAGCAGGCGTTCTACATGGTCGGCACGATCGAGGAAGCGGTCGAAAAAGGCCGCAGCATGAAGGCCGCGTAACACACGAAGAGATCGAAGGCGAAGACGAATGGCGCTCCCAACCAAGTTGACGCTGGAAATCGTCACACCGGAACGTTCGCTGGTCAGCCAGCAGGTCGACGAGGTCCAGCTGCCCGGCTCCGAGGGCTATTTCGGTGTTCTTCCTGGCCATACCCCGCTGCTGACCACGCTGCAGGTCGGCGAGCTCTGGTACCGCATCGGTCAGGAGCAGCATCACCTCGTTGTGGCGTTTGGCTTTGCGGAAGTCCTCCCCGAACGCGTCACGGTGCTCGCGCAGATCGCGGAAAAACCGGAGGACATCGACGTGCCGCGCGCCGAAGCCGCCAGGAAGCGTGCTGAAGAGCGGCTCGCGCGGCCGCCGATCGATATGGACTTCGAACGGGCGCGCATCGCGATGATGAAGTCACTGATTCGTCTTCAAGTCGCGGCCCGCGCACGTACCCGCGCGTAGCAGCTTCCATTCAGATCGTTCTGTGAAAGCAACGGCCAGAAAGCGTTCGAGCGCCGGTGAAGCCGAGACGCTTGCGCGCTCGATCCAGGCCGCAGGGGGCCGGGTCGTTTTCACCAACGGCGTTTTCGATCTTTTGCATCCCGGCCATGTGAGGTATTTGCATGAGGCACGATGTCTCGGTGATCTTCTGATCGTTGGCCTCAATTCCGACCGATCGGTCCACGCGATCAAGGCGCCGGGCCGGCCGCTCAATGACGAAGAGGAACGCGCCGAAGTCCTGCTGGGGCTCGCATCGGTAGACGCCGTCGTCGTCTTTGACGAGGACACGCCCCGTCAGCTGATCGACGCCATCAAGCCCGATGTGCTGGTGAAGGGTTCAGACTGGGGACCGGCTGAGATCGTTGGCCGCGATATCGTCGAAGCGCTGGGCGGGCGCGTCGTCCGCATCGATCTGGCGCCAGGATTCTCAACGACCGAGCTGATTCGACGCGTTCAGACGAGCCGCTAATCGACGGCAGCGCGTCGCGGCATGGGACAATGAAGGGAACCCACCCGGCTTTTCGAGTCGGCGTGGGGTACTTGTGCGTACGCAGCACCTTATGCCGACCGCTTCGCCATCCCTGACACTTCGTGCGCTCTTCAGCCAGGCCGCCGCGCGCGCCGGCCTTGATACCGCGGCGCCCGCACTCGCGGGATTGACGCCAGCCGCCAAGGCCCTCGCCGCAGTTGTCAGCGCACGCGCACTTGGCGGCGTCACCCTCCTCGTTGCGCCGAGCGATCGGGATGTCGAGCAGCTGACCGCCGACGCCCGATTCTTCTACGCGGCATTGGAGGGATCTTCGGAAGAGACCACCGAGCGGGCCGTTCTACCCTTGCCGTCGCAGCAGATCGATCCGTACCGCGGGATGACCCCGCACTTTCGAGTGGCTTCGGCGCGTGCGCGAGCCCTGGCCGGCGCTGCAGCCGGTACGGCGAAGTTGATTGTCGCGTCCGCAGCCGCCCTGCTGCCACGGGTCAGTTCACCGGACCGTCTTCTCCGCGCGACCCTCGAACTGCATGCCGGCTCGGAAATCGATCCGCAAGCATTGGCGGATCTCCTCATTGATGCAGGGTTCACACGGGCTGACCCCGTTGATGAGCACGGCTCGTTCACAATCCGCGGCGGCATCGTTGATGTGTTTCCCGCCAGCGACGCCGAGCCAGTGCGGCTGGAATTCGTTGGCGACATGGTCGAGACGCTGCGTCGATTCGATCCGACGACTCAGCGCTCAACCGCTGCCGTCGACTACGTGTCGATCGTGCCAGTTCGCGAACGGCTCGACAACGAGGAAGACAGCCAGTCGGTGTTCGAATTCCTGGCAGCGGCGCATGGCGTGCGGATCATCGTGTCCGAACACGAGCAGGTTGAGCAGCAGGCGCTGAAGATTCGGGAGCAGCTCGAGACGAGCTATCGGGAAGCCGAGTCGCGCGGACACGTCGCTGTCGCTCCGCCTGATCTGGCTTTCAGTCGCTGGGAAGACATCGAGTCGCGTCTCACCGCCGCACGGCGCCTCGAAGAACTTGCGCTCGAGGAAGGCAACGAAGGCCATGGTCAGACGGTGCGTCACGTCTCGTGTCAGCCGGCCCTGGAATTCCGCGGACGCGCCGGAGACTGGATCGCGGACCTTCGCCAGGCACGTGAGCGTGGTGACACCGTGCTGTTCGTGGCGGATAGCCCAGGGCGTGCCGAACGCACCGTCGAGATCCTGCAGGAGTACGAGATCGTCGCGGTTCCAGTCGAACACGCTGAATCTGTCCATGCGGCGACGGTGCTCATTGCCGTGGGTTCGTTGTCCCGCGGTTTCCGTCTTACCGACGGCGCGCTCCAGCTCTATGCCGAAACGGATGTCTTCGAAGAAGAGCGGCGGCCGACCGAGAAGCGGCGAAACCTCGCGAAGACGTTTCTTTCGGATCTCCGAGACCTCAAGGTCGGCGATCTGATCGTCCACGTGGATCACGGCATCGGCGAGTTCGTCGGGCTCAAGCAGCTCGGAACAGTCAGTCGTCCGGTTGCCGGATCAGCGGCCGATGTCCAGGAGTTCCTCGAAATTCGCTATGCCGGCGACGACAAGTTGTTTGTGCCCGTCGAACGCCTGGATCTCATTCAGAAGTACACAGGCGGCACGCGCCCGGCGCTCGATCGACTCGGTGGGACAAGCTGGGAAAAGGCCAAGACGCGCGTCAAGAAAGCGATGCGCGATATGGCAGAGGAGCTGCTGAAGCTTTACGCTCAGCGGCGCGCTGTTCCGGGCCACGCCTTCGCGCCCGACACACATTGGCAGGAGGAGTTCGAGAGCGCGTTTCCATACGAGCCGACGCCAGATCAGGCGACGGCGATTGCCGACATCAAGCGCGACATGGAGTCTCCGACTCCAATGGACCGCCTGCTGTGCGGCGATGTCGGGTACGGAAAGACCGAAGTCGCGATGCGGGCAGCGTTCAAATCGGTGATGGACGGAAAGCAGGTGGCGTTTCTCGCGCCGACGACGGTTCTCGCTTTCCAGCACGAGAAGACGCTCCGCGACCGCTTCGCTGGCTTTCCTGTGACCATCGATATGGTGAGCCGCTTCCGCAGCCCGAAGGAAACGAAACAAATCCTGGAAGGTGTGGCCGCCGGCAAGATCGACATCATCGTTGGCACGCACCGCCTGTTGTCCAAGGACGTGCAGTTCAAGGACCTCGGCCTGCTCGTCGTGGACGAAGAGCAGCGTTTCGGCGTGGCACACAAGGAGCGCATCAAGCAGATGCGCAAGAAAGTCGATGTCCTGACGATGACGGCCACGCCGATTCCGCGCACGCTGAACATGTCGCTGGTCGGCATACGCGACATGTCGATTATCGAAACACCGCCAAAAGACCGGCTGTCGATTCAGACCAACGTCGTGAAGTTCGACGCCCCGATCATTGAACGGGCCATTCGCAACGAGTTGGCCCGCAACGGCCAGGTCTATTTCGTCCACAACCGCGTGGAGTCGATCTATTCCATCGGCCACCTGCTGCAGCGACTGGTGCCGGAAGCGCGGGTGGTGGTCGGACACGGGCAGATGGGCGAGGATGAGCTCGAGCGAGCGATGCTGGGTTTTGTCGACAAGAAATTCGATGTCCTCCTGGCGACGACCATCGTCGAAAACGGCCTCGACATCCCAAACGCCAACACGATCATCATCAACCGCGCCGATCGCTACGGTCTGTCGCAGCTGTACCAGCTTCGTGGACGCGTCGGCCGTTCCGATCGCCCCGCATACGCCTACTTGCTCGTCCCGCCACAGGATTCCCTATCGCCGGTGGCGCGAAAACGCCTCGCGGCCATTCGCGAGTTCAGCGACCTTGGCAGTGGATTCCGCGTGGCGGCGCTTGATCTTGAAATCCGGGGCGCCGGCAATCTCCTCGGCGGGGAGCAAAGCGGTCATATCGAGGCAGTTGGCTTCGAGATGTACATGAAGCTGCTCGAAGAGACAGTTCGCGAGCTGAAGGGGGAAGAGATCGAGGACGATGTCCGCGCGACGGTGAACCTGCGCGTCGATCTGAAGCTCGACGACAGATACGTCCCGGATATGAACCAGCGGCTGATGGTCTATCGCAAGGTCGCCGCTGCCCGGACGGAACGCGAGTTGGAAGCGGTGCTCGCAGACGTGAAGGATCGTTACGGCGCCCCGCCTCCTGCGATGCTCAATCTCGGCGACTACGGCCGGATCCGAATCATGGCGGACCGCCTCGGCGTCGAGAGCATCGACCGGGAAGGCCGATTCGTCGTCCTTAAGTTCAGGCCGCTTGGCCGGGTGGACCCGGCCCGGCTGATTCAAGTCGTGACCGAATGGCCGGGGGCGACCCTCGTCCCCCCGGTGACGCTGAAGCTCGACCTCGAGGCCACCGGTACGGCGCCCCCAGGTCGTCGCCGGACCGCACGGGACCAGGGAACCAGCTGGTGGACGGCGCGGGCGACGGTCGGCGAGGTGCAGGGCGGATTCTCGAAGGAAGAGATCCTGCGGCGTCCGGAGCTGGATCCCAGGGCTGAAAACGGCATTTTCGGGCGGTTGGAAGAATTGTTTAACATATTGAGCTCCAAGGAATTGAGATGACATACCGACTGATTGCGGCGGCGGCGGGCCTGATTCTGACCGGTGGACTTCTGACCGGCATTCCGCTCAGGGCGGAGGTCATTGAACAGGTGCTGGTCAAAGTCAACGGCGAGATTGTTTCCAAGTCGGACTTCGAGCAGCGGCTCACATCATCTTTGGCGCGACCGGAGTACGCGAATGCCAAGACTGATTTCGAGCTTCAGAAGGCGATCGGTGAACTGACACCTGACCTGATCCTCGAAGCTGTGGATGAGCTCCTGCTCATTCAACGCGGCCGCGAGCTCAACTACTCGCTGAGCGACGCGCAGTTCAAGGAGATCCTCGAGAACATCAAGAAACAGAACAACCTGACCGAAGAGGCGCAGTTTCAGGCGGCGCTGAAGCAGGAAGGGATGACGCTGGCGGATCTCCGCCGCAACATCGAGCGAAGCATGATGATCAGTCAGGTGCAGAGCGCCGAGGTCACGCAGAAACTGTCCGCGACCGAAGAGGAAGCGCGCGAATACTTCGAGGCGCACCGCTCCGACTTCACCACGCCGTCCGAGGTGATGCTCCGCGAGATTCTCATCGAGGTTCCCGCGACCGATCGTGGAGTGAGCGTCGCCCAGGATGAGGAGGCGAAGGCGAAGGCGGAGGACGTCCGTCAGCGTCTGCTGAAGGGCGAGCCATTCCCACGTCTGGCCGCGGAGGTGTCGTCATCTGCCTCGAAGGCCAATGGCGGTCTGATCGGCCCTATTCATATGGACGAACTCGCACCACAGCTGCAGCAGCTGCTGGGGAAATTGAAGGTGGGCGAGATAGCCGACGTCATCAGGACCACGCGCGGGTACCAGATCCTTAAAATCGAGTCTCGAACCGAGGTCAAGAGCCGGACGTTCGAAGAGGCCAGGAACGACATCGGGCGGCGGGTCATCGATGGCAAGTCCCGAGCGGCGCTGCAGAAGTACCTCGACGAGCTGCGCGCGCAGGCTGATATCAAGTGGCGAAACCCCGAGCTCGAGCGGGCGTACGATCAGGCCCTCGCCAAGCGGCGTCAGCAGGCTGGAGTGGTCGCCAAGCCGGCGGCGTAAGGCCGGCAACCTCCTGTCGTTGATCGGAACGATCGATGCCGTCTGACAACAGCCCGACCGTCGCGCGGGCGATCGTTCCGGCCTATCTGAAACGGATTCCATGAAGATCGGACAGGTCACACTTGATTCACCCTTTGTGGTGGCGCCGATGGCGGGCATGACCGACACCGCGTTCCGCCGGCTGGTGAAGCGTCACGGCGGATGCGGCCTGGTCGTCACCGAGATGGTGTCATCCGAAGGTCTCGTTCGCGGAATCGATCGAACACTCGAGTACGCCGAATACACCGAGGAGGAGCGGCCGGTCTCGATTCAGATCTTCGGTGGTGATCCTGGCA
>DASROF010000225.1:0-6094 GCA_035647075.1 Vicinamibacterales bacterium
GTCCCGGAGGCGATCGCCTCGTTCGAAGCGGCGACGTCAGCGGCACCGGGTTCGTCCGAAGCCCAGCGGATGCTGGGGACTGCACACGCGGTGAACGGCGACACGGCGAAAGCGGTGGAGCATCTTCGGATCGCCGTACGATTGAATCCGAAGAACGAGCGCGCGTGGCTGACGCTGGCACGGACGCTCGAGGGCGTCGACCAGGCGGAGGAGGCGTCGCAGGTGCTCCGCGAAGCGGTCACCCAGTTGCCGGACGCAGGCGCCGTGCGTTGGCTGCTCTCGACGCTGTCTCCGCGGCTGCAGCGCAGCGACGAGACCGACGTCGATCTGATCGCCGTTGCAGATCGGCTGGTGATGCTCGCGGGCAAAGGCGAGCTGTACGCGCGTGTGGCTGAACTCGCTCAGTCGCACCTGGATTACGACCGCGCCATCAACCTTCTGGAGCAGCGCGTCGCTGTGACGCCGAACAATCCAGCAGCGCACAGCGCGCTCGGACGCGCCTACATCGAGGACGGCCGCGAGGCTGCGGGCTACGCCGAACTGGTCACGGCGCTGCTGCTCGATCCGGATGGCACTGACGCCCTGGCGACGCTGGGCCGTGTACACCTCGCCGCTCGACGGTACGCGGCCGCTGCCGAGGCGTTGGAGAAGGCCGCAGCCAGGCAGCCGTCAGACGCCGAGATCCTGCGGGCGCTGAGCGATGCCCTCGTTCAGAGCGGTCGGACGGAAGAAGGACGTAAACGGCTCGAAGAGGCGGTGCGCGCCCAGGCAGCGGCGGTCGAGGAGCAGCGGCGGTTGCGAACGTTTGGGATGCTCGGCGCTCAGGCCACGCTCAGTACCCAGCGAGGAGAGTTCGAGCAGGCGATCGACCTATGGCATCGCGTCATCGAACTGGACCCCGGCAATGCGGGTCATCACCTCCGGCTGTCGGAAGCGCTTGTTGCCGCACGGCGGTTTGCCGATGCGGAGACGAGTCTGCGGACGGCGATCAAACTGGGTGGCGGCGCCGAAGCCCACCGCCGGCTGATCGACGTGCTTGCCGCGCTGGGCCGTACCGACGAAAGCGCCCGGGAGCGCCAGCTCTATCGCGAGCAGCGCCTGCAGGAGTTGAGGGGGCGCAGCGGTGGTCCGTAGCCGCGCGTGATTAGGGAGCAGAAGGAGATAACGGTTTTACAGGAGGAACGGAGTTAACGGAGACGAACGGCCTCTGATCTGTGTGCTCTTCGTGTCCTTTGTGGCAAAACTCCGTTCCTTCGTCTCCTGTAAAACCGTTACCTCCGCCCAATTCCGCTGCCTCCTCGCGGTAACATTCGCGGCATCCGTATCCCCCGCATCTCCCTCCGCCACTTCGCGCTGCTGCTTGCCGCGTTGATCGCCGTCGTCACCGTTCAGCAGTATTTGCGGCACGGCTACAACAACTATTCGATCTTCGCGAGCAGCCTGAAGCTGCTGCTGGCGCATCAGAGCCTCTACGTCCCCCACCCTGAGTTCTACAACGATCTCTACAAATACAGCCCGACGTTTGCGCTGTTCATGGCGCCGTTCACCTGGCAGCCGGTGTTCACCGGTCTGCTGTGCTGGAACCTGCTCAACGGGTTCGCTCTGTTCGCCGCCATCAGGGCCTTGTGGCCGGACGAGCGCCGCGTCGTTGCGACGATGGCGCTGGTCGCGATCGAGCTGGTGACGTCGATGCAGAACACGCAGAGCAATGCCCTCGTGGCTGCGCTCATCGTCCTGGCGTTCGTGCAGATGGAGCGCGAGCAGTCGTGGCGTGCGGGACTGTCGATCGCCGCCGGTTTCTTCCTGAAAGGTTACGGCGCCGCGGTCGGTTTGCTCGCGGTCCTGTATCCAAAGCGCTTTCGCATCGCCGGTGCGACGCTGACCTGGGGCGTTGTGCTTGCGGCCCTGCCGCTGATCGTCATCTCCGCGGACGAACTGTTGCGTCAGTACGGAGACTGGGCCAACGTCCGCGAAACGTTTGACCCGGAACGGAAAGCCTCGGTCATGCGGGTCTGGGCGCGCTATGTCGATGCCGGCGGCAGTGCGTTATTCATTCAAATTGCCGGCGGGGTGCTGCTGCTGTTGCCGTTCGCGCGCGTCCGCCAGTGGCGCGATCCGCTGTTCCGCCTGCGGTTGCTGGCCTCGCTCCTGGTGGCGCTTGTCATCTTCAACGACTCAGCCGAACCGCCCACCTATATCGTCGCGATGACCGGCTGCGCGATCTGGTATTTGTCGGAACCAGAACGGAGCCGCACCGATCGCATCGTCACGCTGGCGATCATGCTCGGCGTGTCGCTGATCTCCACGGATCTCTACCCGCGAGCGTTCCGCAGTCTGATCGGCCCCTACACCGCGAAGGCGATGGGATGTTTGCTTCTCTGGCTGCGGATGAACGTGGAGCTGTTGATGTGGCGTGGGCAACAGCGAGCGTAGCGACTGGTTGGTAACTGCCCCCAAACAGAAAAGCCCGGCGCCGCTTTCGCGACGCCGGGCTGTGTTGTCAGGTCCGGCTAAAGCCGGACCCTATGTCTTCGTGCTCTTCGATCTACTTCGTGGTCTTCGTGCTTAGAAGTCCACCGTGAAGTTCAATCGCACGAACCGCGGCGCGTAGATGGCTGTCGGGTTCTGCCAGGTGCCGCCCACAGCCGTATACGTCCCCGCGTACGCCGTCGCGTAGTTCGTGTTGAACAGGTTCCACAGGTCGACGCCGATGTCGGCCCGTGTACGCCCGAAGCGCACGATCTTCGCGAAGCGCATGTCCACCTGCGTACGGCGGTTGTCCGCGAAGATCAGGTGTTCGCTGTCGGTCAGGTCGATCGTCGAATTGCCTGTCGCCAACAGTCCTGGCGGGAGCGTGCCGCCGAGAAGGGTCCGGACCGTGGTGTTCGGCACGACCCAGTTGGCCCCGATTTGCAGCGGCGCCTCCGAGCGCACCGTCGCGCTGACGAGCACATCCACCTTCGGAACGGTGTAGCTGCCGAGACCGCGTATCGTCGTTGCGAACGGAACGAACGAGCGGCAATCGCGCGGGTTCGGACCCGTGTTGCCGTTATTGAAGTTCGTCACGACGTTGCAGCGATCATCGACACGCCGCCCCGTCTGTGTGCCGACCGAGAGGAAGAGGCCGTTCTGCATCCGCGCGTTGACGTTGACGTTGACGCCGTCATAGAACGCGTCGCGCTCCTTGCCGTCCGAGCTCACATTCTTCTCTTGCTTCAGGTTGTTCTGCGTCGCCGCCGTGGTATTCGGCAGGTAGACAGTGATCGGATAGTTGCCGCCGCCGGGCAGACGGTCATCCACGGGTGCCATGATGGTGTAGTTCACCCAATCCGTCTTGAAGTTCCGGCCCAGCGCGTCGGTCACCATGAAGCCGTGGAAGGTGCGGTGGATGTAGCTGACATCCGCTGATACGCGCGGCAGGATTTCGTGCTGCAGCGTGATCTCGGTCTGATAGTCGTAGGTGCGTACGCCCCACCCCTTGAGCAGGTCCGGATCGACGATGGTGGCTGATCCGGCCTTGCCGAAGTTCGCGCTCGCGCCGGTCTGTGCCGCGCAGGTGTCGACGGTGACGACCGCGGCCGTTGGTCCCTGCGCCGCGTTGTTCAGCAGGTCGCAATCGACGATCTTGTTGTTGTTGTTGTCGGTCCACGCGCGGCTGGCCGTCGCAACGATCGTGGCTCCCACGCTTGTTGACGTGAAGGGAGGATCGTTCGATGCAAAGCCCAGATACTTGCCCCAGCGCAGCTTCAGCGCCGTCTTGCCGTTGCCGAACACGTCATAGCCGACGCCGATGCGCGGGCTGATGTCGTTGTAGGCATCGACGCCGGTCGTCTTCTCCAGCGTAATCGGCGCCGCATTCAGGAACGACGATCTGGACACACCGTTGCCCTCGACCGGCGCATAGCTGCTCGCCCGATCCCACCGGATCGCGCCCGACAGCGTGAGACGGTTGCGGGTGTACTGGTCTTGCGCGAAGAGGCCGTGGAGCTGCGTCACCGTGTTGTTGCTCCGCGTCGGCAGCCGGTAGGTCACCTGATTCATCACGCCCCGTTGCGCCCGGTACAGGAGCTGGTTGTCGGCGGCAATCGTTTCATCGAGCTGACGGAGCCAGTAGTACTGATAACCGGCCTTGATGTTGTGCGACCCGGTGACATACGACGCGGTCCCGTTGTAGCTGTTGGTCGCGCCTTCCGCGTAGCCCCACTGCTCCAGACCGCGGTAGGTGTAGTTGGCGACCGGTGCCCACTGCAGCGAGCTGGGATCTGCCGCTTCGGCGCATCCCGGATTCGACATGCTGCCTGTCGCGCCGACGCAACGAAGGTCGGTTGACTGCTCCGTCACCGGAATCATGTTGGTGATGCCATCCGGCGGCGGGAAGCCGAACGCCGGGTTGTAACGGAAGATCGTCATGTTCGCTTCGAGGAGCAGCTTGTTCGTCATCGGCATCGTCCACTGACCCTGCGACAGGTGGAACGGCCATTCGAAGTAGCCGGTACCCGCAGTGCCCGTTGATTCCGGTGACTGCGTTGTCGAGCCCAGACCGACCCAGTCCTCGCCACGCGTATGGCAGGCGCTGCCACCGATGGTCAGGTTCGTGCCCTCGCACCGCTTCTGATATTCGTAGTTCCCCTGAATCCGGCTCTTGCCAACCTGTCCGGCAATGCGGGCGATGGCCATCTGCCGGTCCTTCACCGAACGGGAGTTCACCGCGCTCGGCATCCAGTCCCAGCGAGCCGCGTTGCCGGCGTTGGCGTTCGCAGTGACACCTTCCACGGCGGTCTGCGTATCGAGGTTGCGGTACAGGCCATAGAACCAGAGGTGGTCGCGACGAATCGGGCCGCCGTAGGCGATGCTGGCGTCATGGGCCTGGATGATGCCGGGTGTCTCCTTGAGATTTGGTCCCGGAGCCGGCGCCGTCAATGCCGCATTGAGGTTGTTGCCGCGGGACCAGTCACCAGCCGTGCTCAGGAACGTGGTGCCACGGAATGTGTTGCCGCCCGAACGCGGGACGATGTTCATGATCGGGCCACCGGTGTCGGTCTCACCGAGCCCGCCGCCAACGCGTACCGCAACTTCGTCGACGCCGACGGAGTCATAGACATACGAGGACACACCGCCGCTGCGCGCCGCGCCAACGGTCATGCCGTTCACGGCCATGCGCCCTTCGTTATTCGCGCCGCCGTTCGCCGAGAAGAACGTCATGGTCGGCGATAGTGCGATGCCGTTGCCGTCCACCGTCAGCCCGGGCGTAATGTTGAGCAATCCACCGACGGAGCGCGTGGACGGGATGGCCTGGATGACCGCCTCGTCGAGGACGACTTCTCTCTTGGCGCTCTGCACGTCGACGACGGGCGTGTCGCCGGTGACGGTAATCGTTTCCTGAATCCCGCCGACCTTCATGTCAACCGCGATCGTCGCGACCTGCGTGCCCGCCAGCTGGATGTCCGTACGCTTCACCGGACCGAAGCCGGGCAGCGTGAAGGTGAGCGTATAAGTTCCGGACCGCAGATCGACGATGCGGTAGACACCCGCGTCGTCGGTCACCGCGGTGCGGACCTTTTCAATCAGCGCCGGGCTGGCTGCTTCCACCGTGACGCCCGGGAGAACCCCGCCCGAGTTATCACGCACGGTACCGGTCAACGTTGCCTGTGCGAACACAGTCGACGGCAACAGCACGACCGCAAGTAGCGCAAGGTACTTGACTAGACGTTGCATAAGCCTCTCTCTTTTCTAATGCCGCGAAGCGGCGCTGAAGGAACCGCCGAGCAGACCCCGCATCCGCTTCCGCATGAACCACGCATTCGCGTGCGCACCAGGGCGCACGCGCCGCTCAAGATAATCCCAGTTAACAAACTTTACAAATCGGGCAAATTCCGGCCAAATTTCGTACGTTTTCGAGACCGGCGGATCGGTTTGATTTCGACAAGGCGTCGATGGTCGGTTGGGAACACAACCGGCTGGCTGCGCCGCGAGAGGCGCGGAATACCGTTTTCTGGTCGCGATGATCCACAATCTGACGTTTGTCGTCTTGCGGTATTTCGAAAGAGGAGTAGCGATCAGTCATGAGCAAAAGCCTGGAGCAGCTGTTACAGAC
>DASROF010000226.1:0-3671 GCA_035647075.1 Vicinamibacterales bacterium
GTCGTCATGAGGTTCCTTTCTCTCCGCTACCTGCCGCGGCCTGCCGGCGCCGTGCCATCCCGGCCGCTCCGCTCGTACTCCTGCTTCGTCTGCGAATCCAGGTTCTTGTAGACTTCCGGCTCCTCGTTCGCGGTGCAGATATATTCCGTCCAGACGTCGTTTGGATCCTGCGCGAGCGTCCAGACGTGGGGCGCCGAGGTAAACGGCTTCACCAGCACTCCGGGATCTTCGACCGTCACCTGGTACATCAGATAGTTTTTCGACGGACGGCTGAAGCGCTCGATCACGTGCTCCTTTTCGCTGTGCAACCACGCGTTGGCGTCGCCGGTCCTGCCGACCGAGATGTTGCGCATCCTGGTATCAATCGCAATCGTATCGACGACGAGCGTGTCGCCCTCCCACCGGCCTACCGACTCTCCGTTGAAGGTCGGGTCCGGATCGGACGAATGCTTGCGGCCGTCGGTCGGGACCATCCGGATTGTCTGCGGGAATTCGGTGAGCAGCCACACTCGTCCCGGTACTTGAACGATCTCGAGCGGGCCGTGCTCGGTCGCCTGCGTCGTAATAGAGGTGGGCGTGCCGCCGGGAGGACAGATGCCGTACGGCGTCGGGTGCTGATACTTCTCGACAGCGTCCGGCCTGAACACGGGGTTCTCCTGCGGCGTCTTGACCGGATCGTACTGACGCATGATCGGCTCGGGGATCCGGTACGCACCCTGGAGCATGCGCCCCGCGTGGTTCGGGTAGTAGCGGCCGCTCAGATCCGGATGTCCGTCCGCGGTCCGCGCTGTCGGGCCGCCGGGCTCCAGAATCTTCACCTTGTCGAAATCGCCGGCGATCCTGACCGGTGGCTTGGCGCCCTGCGCGGCTGGCGCGGGCGGTGCTGATCCACGCTGCCCGCCCTGGCCGGACCCGCGCTGCGCGAGCAGCGGCACCAGCACGAAGCAGACAAGGGCCGCGACAACTCCAGCTGTCCGTTTCATCTCGGAACTCCTCAGAAATTCAGCTTGTCCGGGGTCATCCCGCGTTCAGGAATCTGTCCGACGATGCGCAGGATCCCGTCCGCCAGCTTGATGTATTCAGCCGCGCCGCGTGAATCGCCGCCGACCTTGGCAGGGCACGCACGAGCGTTCATTTCCTTCCCCATGTTGGCGGTGAAGTCCTGCCTGGTCGTGCCGTTCCGTTTGAGCGCGTTCGGCGTGATCATTTCGAGGCGCCACGCCACCGTGTTGCCGCTGCCGTCCTTCACGTCCAGGTTCAAGTACGCGTGCGGGTTCTCCCACAGGACACCAGTGAGCGTCCCCTTGAGATCCATGCATTTCGTACCGTCGAACTCGACGTTGAATCCATGGTGCGCGGACGCCGTTCCCGCCAACCCCAGGAGATAACACGCGGCCACCACCACACCGGCAAGCCTGATTTTCATCGCGTTCTTCCTTCCACTAAGTGCAGGGCGGACCTTGTCAGGCCCGCCACTCTGATTGGACCTCGCGGCCTGTATACGCGACCGCCTCGCATGCTGTCAAGGTTACGGCGCGGCCGCTTTCGCCTTCGGCGCGGCGGGTTTCGTGAATTGCGCCGCCTCGATCCGCGCGTTCGGTTGGACCTGAGCCAGTTCGATCGTCGACCGACCATCGGTCCAGGTAATGACGCGTTTGAATGGCACCTTTACGCCAGCCACGTCGCGGTAATCCGAATAGTCGATCTGGGTTGGAATAACCCCGACCGTGGTGTCGACGAAGCGGACCTGCCGCACGAGGAGTCCCGACTCGCTGTCGAAGTACAGCTTCGCTCCGGTCGCGCCGCGGGCGGCGTTCTGGATCACTTCAACCGGCTGATCGTCGATGGTGACCGACGGGAACCCGGTGCGCCACTGGAAGTCCTGTTTGATGCGCGCGGGGAACGAAAGCGACGCATCCATCTTCGCCCCCTCCAGATCGCCGCCATCGAGCGGAAGTACACGCATCAACTTGTCGGCCGCGGCGATCCATCCGTTCCGGCCGTCGTAGGTCGTCACGCTGTCTCCGTTCTGCGTGTGGACGACGGTCGCCATCTGATTCGGCGAGTTGGCGAAGATGTCGATGGGCACCTTTGCCGACAGGGTGTCGTATCCCTCGTAGGTGCCTTTCGCGACGAAGCTAGTGAGCCGTGCCACTTGCGCGGCCCCACCGATGGCCTGGATGTACTTGTCCAGAATCTGATCCGCTGAAATCTTCTTGACCGACTGCACCGGCCCGGCGGGCACCACTTCGACGCGGTTGGGATCGTCCTCCGGAACACTGTATTGATCCAGCAGGCTGGGCACCGCTTCCGGCCGATCGCTCGCGCGGTGGCACGTATAACAGGTCACCATCTTCCGGCCGCCGAAATTCGCCTGATTGATTTGATTGACCATCAACACCATCCGCCGCGCGGTCTGTTTCTTCGGCGTGTCGATGGCGTACCCCTCGAGGCTTTCGCTCTGGGGAGAATGACAGTCGATGCAATTGAGATTGGTGGCGGCCGAAAAGAACCCCATCGTGTTCATGAATTCCTTGACGGGAATTCCTTTCAGCACCTGGATGTTCTTGAAGACATCCTCCGCCATCAAGGGCTTTTCCTGACCGCGGGCCGAGACCGCGATCAGCAAACAGATCGCGGCAAGCGCAACTCCCTTATTCATCGCTTCGTTGCGTCTCCGGTGCTCACGCCGAACGCCGGATCGCTGATCGTCTTCATGTAGTTGATCATTTCCGACGGCACGCACATCTGCTCTTCCGCTTCCTGATCCGGAATCCAGCGGTACTCGTTTCTCGACAGCACGAACGGCTTGGTGAAGACCTTCGGGTCGTCAACGGTGACCACCATCTGCAGGTGGTTGTGATCGACGCGCGTGTAGCGCTCCTCGATCTTGGCTTCGACGCTGTGAGGATGACCGGCTTTGTCCAGCCAGGTGGAATCGTTCACCCCAACGGTGTTGATGACCAGCGTGTTGTCCCCTTCCCAGCGACCGATTGAGTAACCGTAGTACCGCGACGGCACGCCGCCGGGGACGTCGAATTTGGTCGGCAGCGGGTGTTTGCCGTCCATCCAGACGTATCGCCAGATCCGCTGATACTGATGGAGCACCACGATGCGGTCAGGCCCCATCGTCCCGAACGCGAGGCCACGCGTCTCGAACACGGTGTTCCTGGGGATGCCCAGTGGATCGCACGTGTTCATCGGATCATTCGAGTGGCCCGTGCCCACTTCCGTTTCGGGTTTGTTCAGCGCGAATAATTTCTGACCGGTGGGCGTCAGTGGGGGAATTTCCCCACGATCGGGTGTCAGGTTGCCGGCCCAGGAGCCGCTGATGTCACGCACCGGTGCCGGCCCGCCAGGAGTTGGATCCGGCTTCAACCGATTGCCGTTATACAAACTGTCTTTGCCCGGGAGCTTCGTTCCCTGAGCCATGGCCGCTGACGCAAACGCCAACAGAACGAGCAGGCGAATGACGGATGCAAGTGAGTGACGCATCTCGAGATCCCCTCCTTGGACGCGGCGTGATTTGAACACGAATCTTGGCCCGATGTATAGCCCGGCGCGCCGCGGACGATTAGAATGTGGCTCTTCATGTGTTCGTGAATGCCGCGAAGCGGCCGTCGTGATCGAAGGAAAGGGATATGAGATGAAGCTCAGTCGGTGGACCACCC